>VBNZ01000051.1:0-6119 GCA_005877675.1 Gammaproteobacteria bacterium | reverse complement strand
AACCCGCGTACCGATTCGAATGTGACGTCTGATCTGACCCTTACCGCGAATTTCTACATCAACAGCTACGTCGTGAATGCCACGGTGAGCGGCAGCGGCGGCTCGGTTACGCCGGCATCCCGGCCTGGCGTGACGTACAACACCACCACTACGTTCACCGCCGTGCCCGATCCGGGCTTCCAGATCGCAAGCGTAAGCGGCTGCGGTGCCACGTACTCCGGCAACACCATCACGACCGATGTGATCACCAACTACTGCACGGTCACGGTAACGTTCCTGTCGAATGGCGTCTGCGGCAGCGACAACGGGCAGACCAATCTGCTCGCAACGCCGACGACCAATCGTTGCAGCGCAGGCACGCCCAGCGCGGTGAGCGGCAGCGGTCATCCGTGGACCTGGAGCTGCGGCGGCGCAAATGGCGGCAGCGCCGCATCGTGCTCCGGTTCGATCCAGACCTGGACGGTCAGCACGACCGGTAGCGCCACCGGCGGCACGATCTCCGCGCCGGCGAGCGGTACGGTCGACAACGGGGCGAGCACGACGTTCACCGTTTCGGCAGCGGGCGGTTACTCGATCGCGAGTGTGAGTGGCGACACCTGTGCACCGAGCGTGCAGAGCGGCAGCACCTACACCACCGGCATGATCACTGCCAATTGCACGATCACTGCAACGTTCTCGGCCAACCCGGTCAACGGAGCGTGCGGCAGCGACAACGGCAAGACGCTCGGCGCGGCGCCAACCAATCTGTGCAGCGCTGGCAACCAGAGCGTGGTCTCGGGCGGCGGCCATCCCTGGAGTTGGACCTGCAGCGGCGTGAACGGCGGCACCAATGCCTCCTGCTCGGCGACGATCCAGACCTGGACCGTGAGTACGACTGGCAGCGGCAGCGGCGGTACGATCTCCGCGCCCGCAAGCGGCACGGTCGATAACGCATCGAGCACGACGTTCACGGTTACGGCGGCGGGCGGCTACTCGATCGCGAGCGTGACTGGCGACACCTGCACGCCGAGCGTGCAGAGCGGTAGCACGTACGCGACCGGCACGGTCACCGCCAACTGCACGATCACGGCGACCTTCACGGCCAATCCGGTCAACGGGGTGTGCGGCAGCGACAATGGCAAGATCCTCTCGTCGACGCCGGTGAATCTGTGTAGCGCGGGCAATGCGAGCGCGGTCAGCGGCACCGGTCCGTGGACCTGGACGTGCCAGGGCGTGAATAGCGGCACGACAGCGAGCTGCTCGGCGGCGCTTGCGCCTGTGGTAACCGGGTCGATCCATGTGCTCGGCACCGGTGGCACTGCGGTCAACAACGGCAGCACGACCCCGAGTGTGAGCAACGGCACCGATCTGGGCACGACACTGGTCGGCACACCGCTGCTGCACAGCTATTCGATCAGCAATCCCGCGCTGGCACCTGGATCGGTCAGCCCGATGTCGATCGGGACGATCGGGACGATCGCCACGTTCGGCACTGCGGGCGGCCAGGCGATCATCCAGGCCGCGGGCGATCTTGTAATCAGCTCGATCACGAGCAGCAACCCGGCGTTCACGATCAGCGGCGGCACCGGCACGATCCCTGCCGGCGGCTCGGCGACATTCACGGTGACGTTCAACCCGACGATTGCGGGTCCGCAGACCTCGACGATCACGATAGTCAGCAACGATCCGAATACGCCGGTGTTCACCTTCGTGGTAGGCGCGGCGGCGGCGCCGGTCGTGATTGCGCCGGCGGCGCCCGCACCAGCGCTGGACGCGCGCATGCTGGCCCTGCTGGCGGTGTTGCTGATGCTGGTTGGATTCGCAGCGGTGCGCGCACGCAAAGACTGATCGCGGTACATCGCGGATCATCGCGTGTGAGATTGAAGCGGCGCGCAGGCAATGCGCGCCGCTTTTTTTGTGCGGAGCAAACGGCCGTTTAGCGCGCCGAAGCGCGTTCTTTTTGCGCTGTGCCTTGCACCGCGGCACCCAAGGCTGCTATCAAGCACGTCCGCGCACCGCGGAAGGACAAGGTCAAAGCGCCGCGTGAGTATCGTCGCCAGTTTCGAAATTGAATTTCTGCAGTATCTCGACCCGAGCGGCACACTCGCCGGCGAAGGCGAGACGCCGGCGTTCGCACGCGACGTGCGCGAGCTGGTCGAGCTGTACAAATTGATGAGCTTCGTGCGCGTGTTCGATGGCAAGGCGATCGCGCTGCAACGCACGGGCAAACTCGGCACCTATGCCTCGTGTCTGGGCATGGAGGCGACGCATGTCGCGATCGGCTCGGCACTAAGCGTCGACGATGTGTTCGTGCCGTTCTACCGCGACTACGGTACGCAGTTCTATCGCGGCGTGAAGCCACGCGAGGTGCTGCTGTACTGGGGTGGCGACGAGCGCGGCAATAATTTCTCCGGACCGGCGCACGACTTCGCCTGGAGCGTGCCGATCGCAACGCAATGCCTGCACGCGGCCGGCAGCGCGCTTGCGTTCAAGATCCGCAAGGAGCCGCGCGTCGCGCTCGCCACGGTCGGCGACGGCGGCACCTCGAAGGGCGATTTTTACGCCGCGATCAACGCCGCCGGCGCAATGACGCTGCCGCTGGTGATCGTCATCGTCAATAACCAGTACGCGATCTCGACGCCGCGGCGCATGCAGACGGGCGCGCAGACGCTCGCGCAGAAAGGCATCGCCGCCGGCATTGAAAGTATACAAGTGGATGGCAACGATCTGATCGCGATGCGTGTCGCGCTCGATCACGCGGTCAAGCGCGCGCGTCACGGCCATGGCGCGACGCTGATCGAGGCGCTGACCTATCGCCTTTCCGATCACACCACGGCCGACGACGCGCGCCGCTATCGCAGCGAGGACGAGGTCGCCCAGGCGTGGAAGAACGAACCGCTCAAGCGCATGCGCACCTATCTGACGGGCATGAACGCGTGGAGCGCAATGGAGGAGAAGGATTTGCTCGCCGACTGCAGCGCGCGGGCGGATGCCGAAGTCAACGCGTACCTCGAAACCAAGGCACAGCCCCTGACCGCTATGTTCGACTACACCTATGCCGAGCTGCCGCTCGATCTCGAACGCCAGCGCGCCGCGGCGCTCGCGCTCGCAGGCGGAACGAAGTAGCCATGCCGCAGATAACACTCATCGAAGGCATCACGATGGCGCTCGCGCACGAGATGGCGCGCGATCCTTCCGTCGTCGTGCTCGGCGAGGATGTCGGCATCAACGGCGGCGTGTTCCGCGCGACAGTCGGCCTGCAGCAGAAATTTGGCGCCGAACGCGTGATCGATACGCCGCTGGACGAGACCATGATCGCAGGGCTCACGGTTGGTCTCGCGGTGCAGGGCATGCGGCCCGTGGCCGAGGCGCAGTTCGAAGGCTTCATGTATCCGATGATCGACCACATCGCCTCGCACGCGGCGCGCATGCGCACGCGCACGCGCGGGCGCCTGACCTGCCCGGCCGTGTTCCGCGCGCCATGGGGCGGCGGCATCCATGCGCCCGAGCACCACTCAGAAGCGATCGAGGCGCTGTTTACGAATATCGCGGGCCTGCGCGTCGTGCTCGCCTCCTCACCGGGGCGTGCGTACGGGCTGTTGCTGGCGGCGATCCGCGATCCGGACCCGGTGATCTTCTTCGAGCCCAAGCGCATTTATCGCCAGTACAAGGAAGAAGTCGCCGACGACGGCGAGGCACTGCCGCTCGACGTCTGCTTTGTGCTGCGCGAAGGCAGCGATGTGACGCTGGTAACCTGGGGCGCGCAGGTGAAAGAGACGCTCGATGCGGCCGATGCACTCGCCGCTGAAGGCATCACGGCCGAGGTGATCGACGTGGCGACGCTGAAGCCGCTCGATTTCGACACGATCCATGAATCGGTAAAGAAGACGCATCGCTGCGTGATCGTGCACGAGGCGCCCTATACCGGCGGCTTCGGCGGCGAGATTGGCGCGCGCCTGGCCGAACACGCGCTGTACGATCTGCATGCGCCGGTCGAGCGCGTCGCCGGTTACGATGTACCGATGCCGCTGTACAAGCTCGAGATGAGCTATCTGCCGAACACCGCACGCATCGTCGCAGCGGCGAAGCGCACGATCGCCGCGAGTTAGGATCGAGAATCACGGAGAGCCGCATGCACCTTGTCGCACAAATCCTGATTGCCATCGTCGCCCTGCTGCACGTGTATTTCCTCGTGCTGGAAATGTTTTTCTGGGACCAGCCGCTCGGGCGCAAAGTGTTCAAGCTGACGCCGGAATTTGCCGCGCAATCGAAGGCACTCGCGGCGAATCAAGGGCTGTACAACGGCTTTCTCGCCGCCGGCCTGATCTGGGGACTCGTGCTCGGCGGGCATGAAGGCTTCCATGTCGAACTGTTTTTCCTGGCGTGCGTGATCGTGGCCGGCATCTTCGGCGCGGCCAGCGTCAATCGCCGCATATTTTTCTTCCAGGCGTTGCCGGCGCTGATCGCGCTGGTTGCGTTGCATCTGTGATCGCGAGTATCGAATGAGCGAAGTGCGCACTTTCCGTCTGCCCGATCTCGGCGAAGGTCTGCCCGACGCGACTATCGTCGAATGGCTGATCAAGGTCGGCGATGCAATCAAGCTCGATGCGCCGATGATTTCGATGGAGACAGCGAAGGCCGTGGTCGAGGTGCCCTCGCCGTATTCTGGTAAATTGGTAAAAGTATACGGCGACAACGGCGATGTAATTGCGACCGGCGCACCGCTGGCGGATTTTGAGATCGACGCAAGCGCACCGCAGCGCGCGGAAGCGCAGGACAGTGGGCACCACGCACCGGCGCCGACCAGGGCTGTCGCGCCCGCACCGGCCGCAGGCCCCGCGACTGCGACTGCGACCGAACGCACCGACAGCGGCACCGTGGTCGGCGCAATGCAATCGAGCGACCGTGTCGTGAGCGAAGCTGCGATCGCGATCGGCGGCGTCAAGGCCGTGCCCGCCGTGCGCGCGCTCGCCAAAAAACTCGGCGTTGATTTGTCCAGAGTGAGCCCGAGCGGCGCGGATGGCGTGGTCACGCTCAAGGACGTGAAAGCGGCCGCGGCCGCGGGCACGGCGCGTCTAGTATCTCCCTCTCCTCCGGCAGCTTCATCGCCGGGGGAGAGGGCCGGGGTGAGGGGGGCTTCGGCTCCCGCCGCTGGCGCGCAAAAGGCGCCCCATCACCCAACCCTCTCCCCTAACGATCAAACGGGTGGGGGAGAGGGCGTTAATTTCGGCGCCGCATCTTCCAGGGTCGGGACAAGCACTACCGAACTGCGCTACGGCGAGGCCGTGCAGCTCAAAGGCGTGCGCCGCAATATGGCGCGCGTGATGGCGGATGCCTTGTCCAAGGTCGTGCCGACGACCATTTGCGACGACGCCGACATCCAGGCCTGGCGCACCGGTAATGATGTGAGCGTGCGCCTGTTGCGTGCCATCACGATGGCATGCAAGGCGGTGCCCGCGCTCAACGCGTGGTTCGACGGCGAGGCGCTGACGCGCACGCTGCATGCGCAGGTCGACGTCGGCATTGCGGTCGACACCGCCGATGGTCTGTTCGTGCCGGCGTTGCGCAATGCCGATGTGCTCGATGCTAAAGGCCTGCGCGATGCGCTCGACGCGCTGCTGCGTTCGGTGCGCGATCGCAGCATTCCGCCGTCGGAACTGACCGGTTACACGATTTCGCTTTCCAACTTCGGCGTGTTCGCCGGGCGCTACGCGACGCCGATCGTGGTGCCGCCGACCGTCGCGATCGTCGCCGCCGGCAAGCTGCGCCACGAAATGGCGCCAGTGATGGGCGGCTTCGAGGGACGTCGCGTGATTCCCCTGTCGCTCACCTTCGATCATCGCGCGGTCACCGGCGGCGAAGCGGCACGCTTCCTCAAGGCGATGCTCGACGACCTTGCGTTGCCGGGCTGAACTGGTATTTTCCTTCGATGCAAAAGCTGCACTATTCGGAATTGACAGCCAGCGATCGACGCTTGGTCGATGCGGCGCAACGCGCGCGCGAACGCGCACATGCGAAACACTCGCATTTCCAGGTCGGCGCGGCGGCACGCTACGGCAGCAAGATCGTCCTGGGCTGCAATGTGGAATCGGATGTCTACGGTCTGACCAACTGCGCCGAGCGCACCGCCGTATTCGCCG
>VBNZ01000050.1:12696-21324 GCA_005877675.1 Gammaproteobacteria bacterium | reverse complement strand
CAAGTCTGCGTGCGAGTCGTGCCGAGTCAGGATGAACACCGCATCGGTCGACGCATCCGCCAGCACCTCCTCCACATCGGCTGAGGCGAATGAAAATCCATATTTTTTGCCGAGCGCAGCGGCGCGCAGACCGCTAGCGGACGCGATCCCGCAGAACTCCACCTCACACTGAGCGAGCGCAGGCAGAAATTCATTGGTTGCATGGCTGCCGGCTCCAATCACAGCAACCCGCAGTTTTGCGAGTTGCGGTTGGACCGACCGAATCTGCAGTTCTACCCTACTGGATACGGCCGGGATATTCGGGTACTCCAGTACGATGCCAAGCGACGGTTCATTGCGCTCGCCGGAGATCAGTGCAAAGGCATCAGCCGCTTGTTCAAGCGAATACCGATGGCTGATCATCGGTTCAAGTTCCACTGCGCCTCGAGCGACCTGATCCAGAAATGCTCCCATGTTGCGTTGTTCAGTCCAGCGAACATACGGCAGCGGATAGTCATGACCTTCCTGCTCGTAGTCCAGGTCGCCGGTGCCCGGCCCGTACGCCATCGAGGTACGCAGCTCGAGTTCCTTGAACAGGTACTGCTCACGCGGCAAATGCATTTCAGTCCGGCCCACCACCACAACACGACCTTTGCGCCGGCAAAACTCGCCTGCGAATTTCACCGGTGTCGCATCCTCGGTGCCAGCAGTAATGATGACGACATCCGCACCGGCGCCTTCGGACCAAGAGAGCACACGCTCCATGACATTTGCTGCATCGGCCGGGCAGGTCTGCGCCCAGCCTTGCTCCTGTGCAAGAGCAAGGCGCCTCTGGTCGATGTCGATGCCGAATACGCGGCAGCCCGACGCACGGAGTAGTTGGGCGACGAGAAGACCGACCAAACCAAGCCCCAACACGACGACATTGTCACCCAAGCGCAAATCGGCGACGCGCAAACTCTGCAAGGCGATTGCGCCCACCGTTGTAAACGCAGCTCGATCGGTACCGACTCCTAGTGGGACCGGCACGCACAAGCGCTTGGGCACGCACACAATCTCGGCATGGCTGGCCTGCCCTTGCCCAGCACAAGCCACGAGGTCGCCAATACGCAAATGATCCACGCCGCTGCCAACGCCGATCACTTCGCCGGCACAGCTGTAACCCAGTGCGAGCGGCATATCAAGAGCATGCTGCGCAACGGCGTAGGCGGTCAGCGGCCCCTGAGTGCGCGCAAGCTGCAATACTTTCAGAGCCTGCTCGGGCCGGGCTTTGGCTTTCGCAAGCAGACCCATACGACCGAGCTTCACGGTACCCCCTTCGGTACCGCTGCTGATGAGTGAATGTCTATTTCGCACCAGCACAAATTGGTCGCGCAGCTGCGGCGGAGGCACATCCTCCACCCAGATGCGCCCGTCGCGCAGGCTTTCGAGTACTTGTTTCATGCTATAGCAGCCTTGGACACCTGTTGCACCGATCGAAGCTTGCCGCGAACGAGAAACCCCTTGGTTAGAAGTTCCCGCTCGCTGAACTGCGCAAGTTCGCGGCGGATATCGGCTGTCAGCAAAGCACGGCCTTCTTCTTCCGTCGCGCGCCATTCATCAATTTCGAACCAGTGTTCGAACATCGCTCGGTAGTCGTGCTCTCGCAGGCTGTTCAACCACGATGGGATGTCCACAAACCGTCGTTCGCGCAAGTGGTCCCATGGGGGCACCTTGCGCGACGGTCGTTTATCGGGATGCTTCCACGCAATGTGGTGCCCGCCCGACAGGCTAGTGAAGTTGTGGATATAGATGTAGATGCGACCGCCTGGCCGCAGTACCCTGGCTACATCCGCGAGAACAGCGGGCACATCGGCGATGTGCTCGAAAACTTCGTGGGAGACGACCAAATCGACGCTCGCATCCGGCAGCGGAAAATGCGAGCCATCATATACCTTCAGTGTCACCTTCTCGTGCGGCAACGCGTGGCCGATGCAGCGCTCCAGTTCGCGATAGTAGCCGTTCGCAAAAAGCACATCCCAGGCAGCAGTGCGCAGCGCACGCTCTGCGCCGTTGACGCGCAGGATTCGAGCATACTTCGCCGCGCCGCGCTGTGCGTCCACCAACTCAGTATCGACCCCGACAACGTGTGCGCCATCCGCGGCGAGTAGCAGCGACAGCCAATAGGATTTGCCGCATCCGACGTCCAGTACGTGGCGATCTGCGAAAGGCCCTTCGTCCGCTCGCATCGCTTCAAAAAAACCGGCGTGCTCGCGCGCAAAGTCGCGATAGCCGGTAAGGCCATAGTGCAGCATGGACGCGTACAGGCCAATACGTCCGGGGAGAATCGGATCCGGCATGGAAACTCGCGATGCTTAGCGTGTGGCGCGGATCATGAGATGCCAGCCCACCCGACGCGATAACGAACGATAGAGCCACCGAGGCGTCCATTGAAACAAACGACCATAGCCCTCGCCAAACACAAAGTCGGAATGCACATCCAAATGTCTGAAACGCGCAAACATTGCGCGAACCTCGCCGACGGTGAACCGCCGCACCACCGGGCACAACTCATCGCGTTCCTCAAATGGAACACGCAACAACCGATGCACTGCTTCGTTCAGTGAATGTCGATGGTAGAGCATGATCAGCGCCTGACCGCCCGGGCGCAAAACACGGTACGCCTCATCAATACATTTTTGCGTATCGGGCGCATGGTGCATGACGCCGAACGAATAGACGTAGTCGAACGTCGAATCTGGAAACGGCAAATGTTCGGCATCCGCACTTGAGTAGACTGCGTCAACGCCACGTGCGGTTGCGCGCAGTTGCGCGGTCGCAGGGCCGACGACGGTAAGGTCCACTGCCGTGACGTGCAGACCGTGACGTGCCATCTGCATACTGTCGAGGCCAACTCCACAGCCAACCTCCAACACGTGCGACCCGGGCTGCATCGAAGCAATCCAGGCGGGCAAATGCCGATGCGAACGATAACGTTGCGTTTCTAGATCGACGAAATATGCCTCAGAGCCTCGCTCGTGCTCGGTTATCTCCTGCCCCATGATGCGCTCGGCGTTAACGTTGCGCGTCCAGAAATCGGCCACCTTGTGAACCAATCCAGGAGCCTGTCCTACGTTTGCTGGTTCAATGGGTCTCACTGCTCATCCTGTGCGCCAGCGCAGCCAGACCTCGAACCATCCAGGCATTGCACCAGCGCAATTGAGTGAATTTCTTCGTATACAACCGCGTCTTCTGATAGTAGAAACGCCCCTGCGCATTGTACATTTCGTCGAGCGACCAGCGCGCAATATTGCGGGCCAGATCACCGTACGTGTCGAGATGGCGCGAGAAGGTCAATATCCCCTGCGCCGCGCCATGAATGTCGTAAGGATACTGGCGATCGCTCATCCAGCGCGGCGCGCCGTTGCGCTCGAAGAGTTGCTCGGCGTAAAACGCGAGGCCGTTTGCATACTGCGTTTGCCACTGAAAGTCGCCAGTAGCCTGCATGTACCGCGCAAGAGCGTCGAGAATGAAACCGGTGTGGTAGTTGTCGTGACGAATTGGTGAATCCCCCGGCGGGTCCGTATAGAACCACGCGTGGTAGTCCGTTTGCCGATTAACGACATAGCGAGCCAATCGCTGTGCTGTCTTGATCCATTGCGGCTGATTGGCCTGCTGGGCGAATTGGGCAAGTACCGCTGCGATCAGAATGCTCACGTCGAGCACGCGCATAGTCATCGGCAGCGGCATATAGCTCAAGCACAATTCATCCGGTTCATCTTTCAACCGCTGAAGATCGTGAGTGAAAAACGGTATCGCCGCTTCCACGCGCGACAGCAGCGCCGGATCCTGCAGGCGCCGATGCGCAGCCAGCAAAGCCCCGCAGACGAACGCGGTGACTACGGCATTCGGCGTGCCGCGAGGCGCGAAGAACCCCAGGTCCTGCCACGGATATTGATAACCCCACGCGACTCCGCCCGAGGCCGTTTTGACTGCCATTTCATCGAGCCTGCCAATCAAATGCCTGACACGGACCAAGTGGGCGGGATTGCCATCCGCCGCCTCCCTGTCGAGCAAGCCACTGACGAACAGAGCTAAGCCCTTGGGGTTGAAGGTACGGGGGGATAAGAGCAGCCGTCGCGGATTGACTGGAAATCGCAGTACGGACTGGACCGCAATGATCCGTGTGATCCTGCTCCAACCCAAAAGAGCGCTCAGAATCGGGCTGTTCAATGCGTCGTGCTTGTCGAAACCCCGCCAGCCCTGTGCTTCGGAGTAGCCCAGAACGGCATCGAGTACGGCATTGATGCGTTTGAGATCCACTGAATCGTGGCCATGATCTACACCTGCAACGCTTTCAATCACTCGAGAGGTTCGCATGGGATTGTCCGCGTTCGAATATTTCGATCCACTGATGCGTCTGGATCATCAGGTAGAGCATGAAAAAGTGCCAGCGAAAGCGCCGCCGAACCGGCAGTTGCCTCAGTGCCGCGACGGTATCCACATTGAAAATGCCGTACTCCCTTACACGCTGTGGAGCGAGCCAGAACTGCGCGAGCGAGCGCAAATGACGATCATAGAATGCAGGCGCATCGAGCTGAAACCCACTCTTGGGTCGATCCAGCACCTCCCGTGGGAGATGTCGTGCCGCTACCTCTCGCAACAGAGCCTTGCCTACCCGCGGCGGCCCCATTTTCGAGACTGCGTCGCGCACTGCCAAATCGACAAATGGCACGCGCACCTCCAGCCCTACGGCCATGCTGGCGCGATCCTCCTGCCACAGCAGATCGTTGACCATCTTGTTGCGCCACTCGAATTCGAGCAATGCCGCAAGCGGCGCCTGATCTTTCGGCCAACGCCCACGCACCGCCTCGACTGCATCGGGCAGTGAATGGTCGAGCAGACCAGCGGCGCAACGTGGGATCATCCCAGATGTTGCGCAAGAGCGCGTAGACTCGCGGCCAATCACCGATTGCTCCGCCCATCTGCAGCGCGCGTTCGCGCTCTTCGAACTGGGTCGTTGAAAAACGCCGCATGCCACTCAGCAAGTTGGCGATCGGGCGTGTCGCGCGCACAGGCAGACGCGCCATCAGCTGAAAAATCTTGTGCGCGTTGTAACCGGCGAACAACTCATCGCCACCCAAGCCGGAAAGTACGGCCTTCGTTCTGGTTCGTGCCAGTTCCGCCAGCCGAAACAGTTGGATCGCATTGACCTTGGGCGTCTCGACATGCCATAGCACGCGCGGCAACGATTGCACCTCATCGGCGCCCAGTTCGGCCTGTGTGTTGGGCAGCGCCAATATGCGCGCGGTTTGTGCAGCGTTGCGCGCTTCGTTGGGATCATCGCCCACCATCAAGGTGAAGGTGGAAACCTGCGGGCTGTATTGGCGTGCTAGCGCTGCAATCAGGCCCGAATCGACGCCACCCGAAAGATAGCAACCGACCGGTACATCCGCGATCAAGTGCGCGCGCACCGAATCCGCAAGCGTGTTGTCCAGATCCACGTCCCGGGCCGCAACCGCCGGTGTGAAGCGCAGGGGACGCAACCCTGAGCCGATCCGCCATTCGAGGCACTCGCCTGGATCAAGCTGCCGCACAGTGCGAAACAGGGTGGCCTCGCCAGGGAGGTAGCGAAAGTTAAGCAGGAGGTGCAGCGATCCCTCATCGAGCTGCGCCGCCTCGCCACGCGCAGCGAAAATCCCCTTTACCTCGGACGCGAAATACAGGCAATCCCGATCATGGCTAACAAACAGCGGTTTGATTCCCAGCGCGTCGCGAACGAGCAATGCGCGCTCCTCTGCTACATCCCAGAGCGCGAAAGCGAACATTCCACGCAGTCGTCCGAACCCCTCTATTCCCTCACTCTGATAGGCAGCCAGGATGACTTCGGTATCGGATTGGGTAACGAATCGGGCGCCGCGAGCCTCGTAGAACGCGCGCAGCTCGCGATAGTTGAATATCTCGCCATTGAAGATGATCACGGCGCGTCGATCGGCGCACCACATCGGCTGATCACCACCGCTCAGGTCGACGAGCGCGAGTCTCGCGTGAAACATGCCGACATGATCCAGCTCGAGCGTTCGGGTTCCGTCCGGACCACGATGTTTGAGCATGTCGCACAGACGCGCGAGTTTCTCCTTTGCGTCATCAAGGCGTGGTTGCTCGGAAAACCATCCGCCGATGCCGCACATCAGACGACTGCCGATTGCAGGTTTGTGATGTCACCTCTGGCCTCGATAGCCGCGACGACGAAAGCCGCAACGTCGCAGGTGTCTCGCAGCAGTTTTTGGCGCAGCAACTGACCACGTCCGGCGGGAAACGCGAGCAGCCAGTCCAGAGCGTCGTTGAGGGTACGCTCGTCCAATCGCCGTGCATTGCGCACGAGCCCGTAGCGCTCTTCTTGCTCATCGGTATAGCCACGACCGGTGCGTGCCGCGTAGACAGCCGGCACACCCAGCACCGCGCTTTCCGAAGCCATCGTGGGCCATTACATGATGAATCATCTCGGCTGCCCCGCTGTAGCGATACTGCACGAGGTCATCGGGAAGTGGCGCCTCTGCCGAAATCATCACCTTTCCGTGCGCACCAAGGCGCCGCACAATGAAGCGCACCGCGTCCGTGGTAAGCCCACGCTCACCGACATCGTGATTGGCATTCCACGCGACGAGGCGAATCAGAAAAGCAGGCCGCTCTTCCGGCACGCCGTTGGCCAACGCAATTTCGCGACTCGGCGAAAAATAGGGCGGCCGCAGGTACGATAATTCGTGGTAACCCGGATAACGCACGCTACGTTCCCGCGGCGTCCATGCTTTGTAGCAACGCGGAACAAGCACTCGTGTGGCGAAGGGATAAGTCAGTAGATTCTGCAATCGGGCATTTTCGGTATCGTAAAAGACGAGCGATCTCACCCGATTGATCACCCCTGCGTGCGCAATGAATATCCCGCCTATGGCTGCCATTACGTCAGGACGCCAGCGGCGAACCAGTCGCGAGAGTCGAAAGTCCCGAAGCAGCAGCTCGCCAAGCATTCCCCCGGTACCGCCCTCGCCTGATAGGGTCAAATGCTCCAGCCCGAATGCATCCAGCAGCTCAGTCGCAATTTCCTTGCGGCGGCTAGTGACCAGGATTTCGTGTCCGTGACGGCGCAGCTGCGCAATCGGCTGACGGAAAAAGTGCACGTGTGCGGGGTGTCCTATATCGATAAGTACACGCATCCGCATTCACCGATGAGGGCATGCCCTGAACATTGCTCCTTGGATCTTCAAGGCTCTCTACTTCCGATAGGTCAAATTCGTTATCTGCTCGGAGATCAATCCAATCAGAAAAACGATGACTGCCGCAGAAAACAGCAACATGCTCATGTTGGTAAAGCGGTGGATAGTAACAAACGTGTGCAGGTAATACCCCAATCCAAGAACAAAGAACGCAAAGCTAGCAGGCACAAACAGTTTGAGTGGGGAGTACAACGTTGCGATCTTGAAGATGATCAGGAGGAAGCGCAACCCATCGCGCAGCGGCCGGATATGGCTCTTGCCAATACGCAGAGAGGCTTTAATAGGTACATATGTCACCGTGTACGCACTGCGAAAAAATGCCATCGTGCTGGTCGTAGGATACGAAAACCCGTTTGGCAGAAGATGTAGGAATTCGCGAAACTTGTCTGCCCGTGCGGCGCGAAATCCCGACGTTAGATCGGCGACCTTGAAACCCGTCATCCGACTTGCAAGCCAGTTATAAATCGTATTGGCGATGCCGCGCCCAATACCTGCCTGACCGGACCAATCGCGCGCGCCCACGACCATGTCGAAGCCCTCATCCACTTTGGCAATCAGACGAGCAATATCGGCGGGGTCGTGCTGCCCGTCCGCATCCATAAAAACTATGATATCGCCCTTCGCTTCGCGCGCACCACGCTTGACCGCCGCGCCGTTACCCATCGAATACGGCTGGCGCAGCAGGCGCACGGAGTTGTCCGCACACACTTGCGCGGTGTCGTCGGTCGAACCGTCGTCCACGACGATGATTTCGTGGGACGGCGCCAGTTCCCGCAATCGCGGCAGCAAGGCGACGAGTGCCGCACCTTCGTTTTTTGCTGGCATCACGATACTGATCAAAATCTGCCCCTTGTTCGGATGAGCCCATCTAGCAGCGCGAACCGAAGCTATGGCTCTCGGAACGCGCAAATATTCGGTGATTTCTGGTAAGACTTGCTGCGCTTTCGGTCGCAGAACGAGCCAAGAAGTTATACACTCAGCTCAGATTTTGCGATACATTCCCCTTTAGTTTCACGGATTTGTCCGGGGATTTAAATGGCAACCTTGATGAGCACCCCCCCGCTGGCTGGCTTGACAGGCGTCATCCGTCGCCTCGTCATGCAGGGTGTGGTGCCCGAGGCCGAGGCGCGCAAGGCGCTCGAAACTGCAAGCAAGCAAAAAATACCGGTACCGATCCTGCTGCTCGAGCAGGGTTTGGCCAGCACGATGCAACTCGCGGTTGCGAACTCCGAAGAGTTCGGCATGCCGTTGCTTGATGCCGAGGCGGTCGACGTCGTCCAGCTCCCGATGCGGGTCGTCAGCGAGGAATTGATCAATCAGCATCGCGTCATGCCGCTGTTCAAACGCGGCAACCGCTTGTTTGTCGGTGTCGCCGATCCTACTAACCTGCGCGCCC
>VBNZ01000050.1:6417-12566 GCA_005877675.1 Gammaproteobacteria bacterium | reverse complement strand
ATCGATGAGCGACAGCTCGGCAGGCTGATCGAGCAGGCGTTCAACGCGGCCGGCGTTGCCGTCGACGACGAGGGTGACGAGGGTTTGGAAAGCCTCAGCACCAGCGACTTGTCCGACGTCGATTCGGAAGAGGGCAGCAGCGGTGTCGATGCGACTGGCGACGACACGCCGATCGTGAAGTTCGTCAACAAAGTCCTGGTCGACGCGATCAAGCGCGGCGCTTCGGATATACATTTCGAACCATACGAATCGAATTTCCGCGTACGTTTTCGTATGGATGGCATGCTGCGCGCGGTGGCGTCGCCGCCAGTCAAACTGACGCCACGTATTTCCTCGCGTCTGAAGGTCATGTCGGGACTCGACATCGCCGAGAAGCGTGTGCCGCAGGATGGGCGCATCAAACTCAATCTATCGAAAACCAAGTCGATCGACTTCCGTGTCAGCACGTGCCCGACCCTGTTCGGCGAGAAGGTCGTGCTGCGCATACTCGATGCCTCGGCCGCCAAGTTGGGTATCGAAAAACTGGGGTACGAAGACGATCAGCGCAAGCTGTTCGAGGATGCGATCCAAAGACCGTACGGCATGGTAGTCGTCACGGGTCCGACCGGATCGGGCAAGACGGTGTCGCTGTATACCGCGCTCAACATTCTCAACACAGAAGGCCGCAACATTTCGACCGTCGAGGACCCGGTGGAAATCCGCTTGCCGGGCGTCAACCAGGTGCAGCAGAACCAGAAGCGCGGCATGACCTTCGCGGCAGCTCTGCGTTCATTCCTGCGCCAGGATCCGGACGTGATCATGGTCGGCGAAATCCGCGACATTGAAACCGCCGAGATCGCAATCAAAGCGGCGCAGACCGGCCACATGGTGCTCTCGACGCTGCACACCAACGATGCGCCTCAGACGATCACGCGCTTGATGAACATGGGCATCGCGCCCTACAACATTACATCATCTGTAACACTCGTGATTGCGCAGCGCCTCGCACGCCGCCTGCACGATTGCAAAAAGCCCATGATCCTGCCGCCCGCAGCATTGATCGCGGAAGGCTTCAAGGAGAGCGAGGTCACGGACTTACACCTCTATGACGCGGTAGGCTGTCCGAGTTGCAATGAGGGATACAAGGGTCGTACCGGCATCTATCAGACTATGCCGCTGAGCGAATCGATTGCGAAGATTATCCTCGCTGGCGGCAACGCGATCCAGATTGCTGAAGCTGCCCGTGCGGCCGGCATTCGCGATCTGCGGCAGTCTGCGCTGCTGAAGATCAAGAACGGCATCAGTAGTCTCGCCGAAATCAACCGGGTTACCAAGGACTAAATCACACCATGGCTACCGCCACTGCCGTACGCAACAAGGCCGCTGCCGCAACTCGCGGGCGCGAACGAGCGCAGGTTAACCAGCTGGTTACCTTCCTTTGGGTCGGAACTGATAAGCGTGGCAAAAAGCTCAAGGGCGAATACGCCGCCAAGAACCAGGCTATGGTCAAGGCGGAGTTGCGTAACCAGGGCATTACGATTTCATCGATCAAGCCGAAAGGCAAGCCTCTGTTCGGGTCCGCCGGACGCACGATCAAGCCACGCGAAATCGCGGTGTTCAGCCGTCAGATCGCAGTGATGATGGCGGCAGGTGTACCGATGGTGCAGGGTATCGAAATCATCAGCGAAGGTCAGTCCAACCCGCGCATGAAGAACATGCTCGTCGACATCAAGACCAATATCGAGGGTGGTTCGTCTCTTTCCGAATCACTCGCGAAGTATCCGGTACAGTTCGACGAGTTGTTTTGCAATCTGGTCAAAGCGGGCGAGTCTGACGGTGTGCTTGACACGGTCCTCGATACCGTCGCCACGTACAAGGAAAATATCGAGGCGCTGAAGAGCAAAATCAAGAAAGCGATGTTCTATCCGGCTATGGTGCTGGCTGTCGCCGTCCTCGTCTCGGCAATTCTGCTCATCTTCGTCGTGCCACAGTTTGAACAGGTGTTTGCTAATTTTGGTGCACAGCTACCTGCGTTCACTCAGATGATTCTGAATCTGTCCAAGTTTGTTGTCGGCTACTGGTACATCATGGCTGCAATAGTTGTGGGCGCGATTGTCGGCGTGATTTTCCTGTACAAGCGCTCCCCCAGCTTTGCTCATTTGTGTGCGCGTGCAGTACTTAAGATCCCGGTAATAGGTCAAATTCTGCATCAATCTGCGATCGCGCGCTTTGCACGTACTCTGGGCGTGACGTTCAAAGCGGGCGTCCCACTTGTCGAGGCGCTCGATTCGGTAGGTAGTGCGACGGGCAGCCCTATTTATAACGAAGCGGTCAAGAAAATCCGCGAGGATGTCGCAGTCGGTCATCAGCTGCAGTTCGCGATGCGCCAGCAAAACCTGTTCCCGAACATGGTCGTACAGATGGTCGGCATCGGTGAGGAAGCCGGTGCACTCGACGCGATGCTGTTCAAGATCGCTGAATTCTACGAGCAGGAAGTCAGCAATGCGGTCGATGCGCTGGCCAGCCTGCTCGAACCGTTCATCATGATCATTATCGGCGTCCTGGTCGGTAGCATGGTGATCGGTATGTACCTGCCGATCTTCAAGCTCGCGGCTGTGGTCGGCTGATCGCGACTCACGCTGACGACATGCTCGAATTTGTGGCGACGCCAGGCGTAGCCGTCGCGCTCGCCGGTGTGCTTGGCCTCGTCGTCGGCAGTTTCCTCAACGTCGTCATTCTGCGCCTGCCGGCTCGATTGCTGCACTCATGGCGCGAGCAAAGCCGCGAGATCCTGGAACTGGATGTCGCGGGCGAAGGCGGAGCGTCGCCGCCTGGCATCGTACGCGAGCCCTCACACTGCCCGCAGTGCAAGCACAAGCTCGGCGCGCTGGAAAATATCCCCGTGCTGAGCTGGCTCGTTTTGCGCGGCCGCTGCAAGCACTGCGGCGTGAAAATTTCCGCGCAATATCCTCTGGTCGAATTGCTGACGTGCACTACCTCGGCACTGATCGTGTGGAAATTCGGATTCGCCTGGCATGCTGCCGCGGGCCTGCTGTTTACCTGGACGTTGGTCGCACTCGCTGGCATCGACGTGCGCACACAACTTCTGCCGGACCAGATGACGCTTCCGCTGCTCTGGCTCGGCCTGCTGTTCGCGCTCGTGCCGCTGTTCATCGGCCCCGAGGCGAGCATACTCGGCGCTGCGCTCGGCTATCTCGCGCTCTGGTCGATCTACTGGATGTTCAAGCTCGTCACCGGCAAGGAAGGCATGGGCTACGGCGACTTCAAATTGCTCGGTGCACTCGGCGCCTGGATGGGGCCGTGGTCATTGCTGCCCATCGTGCTGCTGTCGTCGCTGATCGGCGCGATTGTCGGCGGCAGTCTGTTGGCGATCCAGGGCCGTGATCGCGCAACGCCGATTCCGTTCGGTCCCTTTCTCGCGGCCGCAGGCTGGGTGCAGTTCGTTTTCGGCGAGACCATCTCGCACCTCTACCGCGCGATCTTCGGCCTGCCGTGAGCGGCGGACGTAAAGATCCGGTGGCGATCGCCCTGACAGGCGGCATCGCCAGCGGCAAAACCACCGTCGCGAACGCCTTCGCCGCACTTGGCGCAACACTGTGCGACGCGGATGTGATTGCGCGCGAACTCGTCGCGCCTGGTCAGCCGGCGCTCGATGAAATTGTGCTGACGTTCGGCACAGATATGCTGACACCCCAAGGCGAGCTCGACCGCCGGCGCATGCGCGAACGGGTGTTTGCAGACGACGTGGCGCGGCGCAAGCTCGAATCGATCCTGCATCCGCGCGTGCGCGCCGAATTGCGCGCGCGTGCGCAGGCTTGCAGCGCACCTTATTGTCTACTGGCGATCCCCTTGCTGGCGGAATCGGACGGTGCGTACGATTGGATCGATCGTGTGCTCGTGGTAGACGTCACACCTGCCACGCAGCTTGCGCGCCTTATGCAGCGCGACAGCATGACTGCGGAAGGCGCGCAACGCGCGCTGGCCGCACAGGCGACGCGCGCGCAGCGCCTTGCGCTCGCGGACGATGTGATCGACAACAGTTTCTTACCCGAGGATCTGCGCGCGCCTGTGCAGCGACTGCACGAACTCTACCGCGAACTCGCAAGCGCTCGACCCGCACCCTGACCGCGTTCCAGAGAACTACGCCGCAGCAAAGAAGGCGGAAATGCCCGCAATACCCTGGGCGCCTGCCGCCACAGCAGCGGCTAGATCGCTGCGCGCAAGGCCACCCAACGCATACACAGGAAATGGCGCTTGTGCTGCCAGCTCGGAGAAGCGCTGCCTACCCAGGACCGGCGCATTCGGATGCGTCGAGGTCGCCTGTACCGGGCCGAGTACGGCGAAGTCCACGCCAACCTTTGCCGCATGCGCGAGTTCACGCGCATCGTGACAGGACGCCGCAAACCATCGATCAAGCCGGACCGGGCGCTGATGCAATTGCAGCAATACCGAAGCAGGCACGTGCACACCGTCGAATCCGAATTCCGTTGCCAGTGCCGCGTCGCCGTTCAACAGCAATTGTGCACCGGCACGACGCGCACGCTCCTGCACCTCGCTCGCGAGAGTGCGCAGTCGCGCTTGCGCGAGCGACTTCGCGCGCAGCTGCAGCAGCTGTATGCCACCTGCGAGAGCACGATCGATATGCGCAAGAAAAGCGGCCTCATCGTCATCTGGGTCGGGTGTGATCGCGTAGTACGGCGGCAGGCGCAACGCAGCGACGACGGGGCGATCTGCAGGCGGCATATCCAGCGCCCGCAATTCCTCGGCGCGGCACCAACGCAACGCCTGCGTCTCACGGCCATGCGGCTCACCGGCGTAGTCGAGCACGCGGTATACATCGAGAAAAATGGATTTTTGCGCGTAGCGCCATGGCACGCCGATCATCGGCTCCAGCGCGCCCACGTCGACACCAAGCTCTTCGTGCAGTTCGCGCCGCAGCGCTGCCTGCGGCGTCTCGCCTGGATCGACCTTGCCGCCGGGAAATTCCCAACTGCCGGCCAGATGTTTGCCGAGTGGACGCTGCGCAACCAGCACGCGGCCAGCAGCATCGCTGAGTATGCCTGCGACGACGTGTATCACATCACTCAAGCCTCTCTCCGGGCAGGAAAGAGGCTTCGGTTGGCGTTCGGCGAAATCGCACAGATCGTGCGATGCGCAACCCTCATCCGGTGCTTCGTGCCGCCCTGTGCCAACGGGAAGCGGATTGAGATCAGGCAAGCCGCCCATGGCATTGCTTGTATTTCTTCCCGGAACCGCACGGACAAGGATCATTGCGTCCGACTTTGGGAGAGTCACGCATAACCTGTGCATGCACTGGCGATGGCGGCATGCCCTCCCCGGCTGCTTGCGCGTTCAAATCCTGCTCCGCCTGCTGCGCAAGCGCGGCCACGTCGGCATGCTGGAATTCGAGCGCGCGACGCTCCTGATCCTTGCGTTGCTGCTCTTCCATCGCCGCAACTTCGGACTCGGTGCGGATGCGCATCTGCGCCAGACGCTGGATCACGTCCGCCTTCACACGCTCGAGCATCGACTGGAACAACACGAACGCCTCGCGCTTGTATTCCTGCTTCGGCTGCTTCTGCGCGTAACCACGCAGATAGATGCCCTGGCGCAGGTAATCCATGCTTGCGAGATGTTCCTTCCAGTGCTGATCGAGCACTTGCAGCAGGAAGAATTTCTCGGCGGCGCGCATGATCTCCGAGCCGTACATCGTCTCCTTCTCGCGGAAGAAGCGATCGACCTCATCGATGACATGATCGCGAACAGCGTCGGAGTCGAGATCATGCTGGCCCTCGGCCCATTGCTTGAAATTGAACTCGAAGCCGTAATCGGTTTGCAGCGTACGATCGAGCCCGGCAATATCCCACTGCTCATCCACGCTGTCCGCCGGTACGAAGCGGCGCACGATGTCGCTGAACACGTCGTAGCCGATGTTGGCGATGTTCTCGCTGACGCTGTCCGAATCGAGCAACTCGTTGCGCTGCTCGTAGATCACCTTGCGCTGATCGTTGGCGGTGTCGTCGAATTCGAGCAGCTGCTTGCGGATATCGAAATTGTGCGCCTCGACTTTGCGCTGCGACTTTTCGATCACGCGTGTGATCATGCGGTCTTCGAGCGCCTCGTGTTCCTTCATGCCGAACAGCCGCATC
>VBNZ01000050.1:0-6334 GCA_005877675.1 Gammaproteobacteria bacterium | reverse complement strand
CGCAGCTGATTGTCGATGCGGCGCGACTCGTGGCGTTCGGTACCGACGATATGCAGCCCACCGGCCTTGAGCACGGTCTCATGACGCTGCTGCCAATCGGTCTTGATCTGCGCCCGCTCGGCGTCGCTCGTCTCCGGCGGCAGCGCCTGCAGTTCCGCTTCGAGTGAGCCACCGAGCACGATATCGGTACCGCGGCCGGCCATATTGGTCGCGATCGTCACCGCACCCGGACGCCCGGCCTGTGCGACGATCTGTGCCTCGCGCTCATGCTGCTTGGCATTGAGCACTTCGTGCGGAATCGGCGGATTCTGCTGCTTGAGCAGATTCGACAGCAACTCGGAGGTTTCGATCGAAGTCGTACCGACGAGCACGGGCTGGCCGCGCAGATGGCAATCCTTGATGTCCTCGATCACCGCTTCGAACTTAAACGGCTGCTTCAGGAATACGACATCCTGATTGTCCTTGCGCACCATCGGCTTGTGCGTCGGAATCACGACGACCTCAAGCCCGTAGATCTGCTGGAATTCGTAGGCCTCGGTATCGGCCGTGCCGGTCATGCCGGCGAGCTTGCCGTACATACGGAAGTAATTCTGGAAAGTGATCGAGGCGAGCGTCTGATTCTCGCGCTGGATCGGCACGCCTTCCTTCGCTTCGACCGCCTGATGCAAGCCATCGGACCAGCGCCGGCCCGCTAGGGTACGGCCGGTGAATTCGTCGACGATGATCACCTCGCCGTCACGCACGATGTATTCCTGATCGCGGTGATACAGCATGTTCGCGCGCAGCGCGGCATTCAGGTGATGCACGACCGCCAGATGCTTGGTGTCGTACAGGCTCTCGTCCTCGCCGATGATGCCTTCGGCGCGCAGTACCTGCTCGGCATGCTCCATGCCCGCTTCGGACAAGTGCACTTGCTTCTGTTTCTCGTCGACGAAGTAGTCGCCGGGCACCGGCGGCTTGTCCGGCTCGCTTTCCTTGGCCTGGCGCGTGAGCTTCGGCACGATGCGATTGACGCGCGTGTACAGTTGCGGTGAATCGTCGGACGGACCGGAGATGATCAGCGGCGTGCGCGCCTCATCGATCAGGATCGAGTCGACCTCGTCGACGATCGCGTAGTGCAGGCCGCGCTGGTAACGCTGCTCTTTCGACAGCGCCATGTTGTCGCGCAGATAGTCGAAGCCATATTCGTTGTTGGTGCCGTAAGTGATATCGGCGGCGTAGGCGGCGTGCTTGTCGCCATGATCCATGCCGGGATACACCACGCCGACCGAGAGGCCGAGGAAGGTATACACCTTACCCATCCACGCGGCGTCGCGGCGCGCGAGGTAGTCGTTGACCGTGACCACGTGCACGCCCTTGCCTGCCAGCGCGTTCAGGTACACCGGCAGCGTCGCGACCAGGGTCTTGCCTTCGCCGGTGCGCATTTCAGCGATGCGCCCGGAATGCAGCACCATGCCGCCGATCAACTGAACGTCGTAATGACGCAGGCCAAGCACGCGGCGCGAGGCCTCGCGCACCGTTGCAAACGCGTCTGGCAACAGATCGTCGACCGTTTCACCGGCGGCAAGGCGCTGCTTGTATGCGTCGGTAAGCGCGCCCAATGATCTTCGCAACCGTGCGGCTCATCTGCTTGATCAGACGTTCGTTGCGACTGCCGAAAATGCCGGTAAGGATGCGATTGAACATGTTCGAGTTCTTGATGCTCTTGTGTTGGAGTGCGGCCAGGATGGCCGCTCTGGTTTTTCGCGCCCATGGCGGGCGCAAAATACTCGCAAAAAACAAGACCGCCATGGACGGCGGCCAGCGCACAATTATAGGGGATTTGGGCGCCGCGCGCGCCTTTCAAGACCTGGCGCGGCGCAGCCCCGCAGGTATCAGGCGTGCTTCATCACGCCGTTGACGTATTTCTGCGGATTCATTGCACGGCCATTGAGCCAGACTTCGAAATGGCAATGCGGACCGGTCGAACGCCCGGTCGAGCCGACTTTGGCGATCACCTGGCCGAACTTCACGCGCTCGCCCACACGCACGACATTGGCCGAATTGTGTGCATAGCGCGTCATATAGCCGTTGCCATGATCGATTTCGACTACGCGGCCATAGCCGGGACGATCGCCCGACCAGACCACCACGCCACCGGCGACAGCTTTGATATCGCGGCATCAAAATCGAGGCCCATATGGCTTTCCATCAGGCCATTGATCGGATCGACGCGCGCGCCGAAACCCGAGCCGATGTAGCTGTTGTTGACCGGATAGCCTGCGGGCACGAGCGCCGTTTCGAGCTTGCGCCCGAGCAGCAGGTTCTCGATCACCGAGAGCTGCGTTTCCTGCTGTGCGAACTGATCGCGCAGACCGGCAATATTGCCGGCAAGATCGAAATCAATCGGATGCGAGACCGCGGCCGGATCTTCCGCGCCGCCAAGGGCGGGCGGCTTGGAGAAATCGAATTCGCCGTCACCGAGTTTGCCGATTTCGGTCAGACGCTGACCGAGGGCATTTAGCCGGGTGGCCTGCGCCTGCAGCGAGCCGAGCTGCAGTGCGAGTGCATCCATATCGCGGCGTGATGCATTCTCGAATTGGGACAGCGTGTGCTGCTGCTGCACCATCGTTTCGCGCAACGCAGTGACGTCGCGCAGTGCGCCGTCACGTGTATCCGCCGTGAACTTGGCGGCGATGAAACCAAGGCCAATGCAGGAAACCGCGAAGCCGGCGATAATGCTGCCGAGCATGCCGCGCGTGCGCCAAGTTTTCAGATCAAGCGCGGTGGGAGCCGTACCGGGTTTCGCAACGATAATTATTTTCATGTCTTGCACTTGTTGAGGCGCCACCGCAGCCGCGGAGTTGCCATTTACGCCATGCAGCCGACCGATCGATCCAGCAAACGCACACCCACTGCGAAATCTGTGGGTGAATCGCCTCCCGTCGCCGCGCTACTAGCGCGGGCGCGGGCCCTGGACGCCCTCGATCGTCAACTGCGCCAACCGCTGCCGGAAGCACTGCGTCGCCAATGCCGTCTGGCGACCGTTCAATCCGGGCGGATTGTCTTTCTAGCGACTTCCTCGACCTGGGCTGCGAAACTGCGTCTGCATCAGAACGCAATCCTCGCCCACGCCCGCCTCACTTCGGGCCTGCCGATTGAGAAATTCGCCGTGAAAGTGGCACCCCTGCCCCCCGTTCCCCCGGGGCCGACAAGACGTAAGCCTCTTTCCAAAGCCAGCGCCGAACATCTGAAGGCGGCGGCTCGGTCCCTCGTTGACCCGGAGCTCCGGGCCATCTATCTCAGTCTGGCCTCACTGGCCGAATGACGCTCGGGTGCGTCTTATTTTTCCTGGTGTGCGTCGTCCCGACGCTCAACTCATTTTTTTAGTAGTTTTATTCTTAAGCAAGACTGCGGCCAAGTTTAAGGCCGCAGCCGTGAACTTCGTCTCAAATCCTCACATTGCCTGCGCCGGATGCGCGTACGAGATCGGCGCCTTGGCCTGATCGTCGAAGCTTACCTCTTCCCACGTCTTGGCGTCGGCCATCAGTGCGCGCAGCAATTTGTTGTTGAGTTCGTGACCCGATTTGTGGCCGTAGAATGCGCCGATCAGGCTATGGCCGAGCAGGTACAGATCGCCGATCGCATCGAGGATCTTGTGCTTGACGAACTCGTCCTCGTAACGCAGGCCGTCTTCGTTGAGCACGCGGTAATCGTCGAGCACAATCGCGTTGTCCATCGAACCGCCGAGCGCGAGATTGCGTTCGCGCAGCATTTCGATGTCGCGCATGAAGCCGAACGTGCGCGCACGCGAGACCTCTTTCACGAACGAGGTCGTGGAGAAGTCGATTTCCGCACTCGAGGTGCGACGCGTGAAGATCGGATGGTCGAAGTCGATCGAGAACCCGACCTTGAAGCCGTCGAACGGCTCGAAGCGCGCCCACTTGTCGCCTTCACGCACGACGACCGGCTTTTTGATACGGATGAAACGCTTGGCCTTGGCCTGTTCTTCGATGCCTGCCGACTGCAGCAGGAACACGAACGGACCGGCGCTGCCGTCCATGATCGGCACTTCCGGCGCCGACAGGTCGACATAGGCGTTATCGATGCCCAGTCCGGCAAACGCGGACAGAAGGTGTTCGACAGTGGCAATGCGCACGCCATCCTTGACCAGCGTGCTGGACAGGCGCGTGTCGCCGATATTCTCGCTGCGCGAGGGGATCTCCACTGGCGAAAGACTATGCCGGTGTCGACGGCTGCAGGACGCAGCGTCATATAAACCTTTTCGCCCGTATGGAGACCAACCCCCGTCGCCCGGATGACGTTCTTGAGCGTACGTTGTTTGATCATTTCTTCTCGGACCCCTGGGGCAGGAGCTAGACAAAACGGCAAGAATCCTAGCACAGGGATACTGCCGAGAGAAGTAAAGCGATGTAATAAACCCACAACCGTTGCGCAAAAACAACAAAATTTGTGACTTTGCGCCCAAATCGAGCATTTTGCAGGCGCAGCAAGTGCAGCACAAGACGCGCAAAGGCCAGCCCGCGTCGCATGGCTGTGCCGCCATATGACGTGAATCTGACCCTGTCTTAAACGCCGAAGTTCGGCTTTGGAGGACAGCGTCGACAAGCGTACCACGACGAGCGTGGGTCGAGGGTCGCGCTTACGCGATGCGGAGTAATGCATCGCGTGCGCGGCCAGGATGAGCCACAGATGGCGAGCGGAGGAGCGCCAAGAATGGCTCTGGTGTGCCCTCTTCAGTCCGCCTGACGACGCAGAAACGCCGGAATATCCAAATAGTCCACCTGCGCATCGGGAGCGGGCATCACCCGTGCGCACGGGCTGCGCGTAGTCCTCGACCGGCATATTGTCGGTGCCGGTGCGCGCGACCAGACGCGGGCGCGGCACGATGACCGGTTCCTCGCGGCGAGCGGGCTGACGCATGGCGGCACGGTTGAGGCCGGTCGCGACCACGGTGACGCGTACGTTGTCCTGCAGCTCCTGATCGAGCGCCGTGCCGATGACGACGGTCGCGTCCTCGGAAGCAAACTGGTGCACGACCTGACCGATCTCGTCGAACTCGCGCATGGTCAGGTTCGGACCTGCGGTGACGTTGACGAGAATGCCGCAGGCGCCCGACAGGTTCACGTCTTCGAGCAGCGGGTTGTTGATCGCCGCTTCGGCCGCCGCGACCGCGCGATCGTCACCGCGCGCGATGCCGGTGCCCATCATCGCCATGCCCATTTCGGACATGACCGTGCGCACGTCGGCAAAGTCCACGTTGATCAGGCCCGGGCGCGTGATCAGATCGGCGATGCCCTGCACCGCGCCGAGCAGCACGTCGTTGGCGGACTTGAACGCCGACAGCAGCGTGACCTCGTGGCCGAGCACGCTGAGCAGCTTCTCGTTCGGCACGGTGATCAGCGAGTCGACGTATTGCGACAGATCCTCGATGCCCTTCATCGCCACCTGCATGCGGCGGCGGCCCTCGAACGGGAACGGCTTGGTTACGACAGCGACCGTGAGGATGCCGAGCTCCTTGGCCAGCTGCGCGACGACCGGTGCCGCGCCAGTGCCGGTGCCACCGCCCATACCGGCGGTGATGAACACCATGTCGGCGCCCTGCAGCAGTTCCACCACGCGTTCACGGTCCTCGAGTGCGGCCTGACGGCCGACTTCGGGATTCGCACCCGCACCGAGGCCCTTGGTCACATTACCGCCGAGTTGCAGCGTGTGCTTGGCACCGCTTGATTTGAGCGCCTGCGCATCGGTATTGGCACAGACGAAGTCGACGCCTTCTATGTGCGAATTGACCATGTGGCTCACGGCGTTGCCACCGCCGCCGCCGACACCGATCACCTTGATCACCGCATTGGGTGCGAGTTTTTCTACGAGTTCAAACATTTCCCATACCTCCGCTAGTTGTTGCTTGCTTAATTGTTCTCGATCACCAGCACCGCGCTCCGCGCCGCCTGGCTGCGCACGAGCAGGCACATGCCCGTTCGCCTGGATCCGTTTCGGATCCGCAGCGCGCTCCCTGCGCGCCGCTGTTGCTCTTGCTGCCTCTCCTCCAGCGGTTTCATCGCTGGGGCAGAGAGCTGGGGGTGAGGGGGCGCTTTGCTCGAGCGCTCCATCGCTGCAGTTCGCAGCGCCTCTTACCCGCTCACTCAACCCTCTCCCCCTACAAAAATGCGTGGGGAGACGGCTTTCAAATCCTGAATCCAGGCTCCATCAAAACTCGCCTTTGACCCAATGCTTGACCTTGCCGAACCAGCTGCCGACGCTGCCGCTCGACGATGCGATCGAGCCTCGCGCGCCTTCCTGCTTGCTGCCGTAGAGCAACAGGCCCACGCCG
>VBNZ01000049.1:5082-12880 GCA_005877675.1 Gammaproteobacteria bacterium | reverse complement strand
GATTGCCTTGCGCGAAGCTTGGAAACTCGGCCAGCAGTTGTTCGGCGTAGCGCAGCGCGAAAAAATCTTGGATCGTCACATGCCGGAAGGGCGCGGCACCGGTGAACTGCGCGCGCAACGCGTCGACCTCGCCCAGTAGGTGCGGATTGACGATGTTTTCGAGCGGGGAGGACAACGCGAAATTCCTTCGGCTGGAAACCTGGCGAGCGCTTGCTCAGGTCGGCACCCATTTTGACCCGACTACGCTTAGAATGTCATCCCGCTCAGCTGGCGATAAGAAAAGTGGAAAAATATAAATTGTTGATCGACACCGATCCAGGCGTCGACGATGCGATGGCGATACTGATGGCGCACGAGCGTGCTGATGTACTTGGCCTGTCGATCGCTGCAGGCAATGTCGGTCTCGATCATACGGTCGCGAACGCGCTCAAGCTGGTCGAGGACGCCGCCTACGTGCACGGCAATGACGGCTTCGGCGACACGGCCTACGCGCGCAGCGCGCGCAAGTCCGAAGCCGAGCACGCGGCGCTCGCGATCCTGCGCTTGTCGCATCAGCACGCCGGCGCGCTCGTGCTGGTCGCGCTTGCGCCGCTGACCAATCTCGCGCTCGCGCTCAAGCTCGATCCGACGCTGCCGCAGCGGGTGGCCAAGCTCGTGATCATGGGCGGCGCGGTGACCGGGCGCGGCAACTACGAAACGGTGCCGGCCGAGTTCAATATCGGCTTCGATCCCGAGGCCGCGCACGTCGTATTCTCGAGCTGGCCGCAATTCGTGCTGGTCGATTGGGAAGCGACCGTGCGCCACGGCATCGATTTCGAACGTTTCGCCAAGCTGATCTCGGCAAACACCGCGCGCGCGAAGTTTTATGCGGATATCACGCGCAAGACGGTCGAATGGACGCGTGCGCGCGGGCGACCGCAGATGCTGATCGCCGACGCGCTTGCGATGGCGGTCGCGCTCGAACCCGATATCGTGCGCCGCTCGGAGCAGCGCCACGTCGCTATCGAAATCGACGGCAAACTCACGCGCGGCGCAACCGTGGTCGACTGGAACGACCGCCTGGGCAAGTCCGCCAATGCGCAGATCGTGCTTGAAGTCGATCAGGTGCGCTTCGAGGCGCTGCTCGCGTCCGCGCTCGGCGCAGGCTGATTCTCGTTGGGTGCGGAATTGCTCGGGATCGGCGCCATCTGCGCCATTTCGATGCCGCGCGCGCGCAATGTCTCCGCGATCGCCACCTGCAGACCGGTGCGCACGAGATTGCGCTGATTGATCTCGGCGACGAAGACGCGCAGCTCCAGTTCCTGCTTGTTGTCGGCGAAACTTGTCAGCCACGCGTTCGGCGCCGGATCGGCCAGCACGAGTTCGTTCGCCCTGGCCGTATCGAGCAGCAGCTGCAGCGCGACGCGCGCATCGGCGCGGTATGCAATGCCGATCTTGATTACGATGCGCGTGGTCGTATCCGACAGCGTCCAGTTGACCAGACGCTCGGTGATGAAATTTTTGTTCGGCACGATCACCTCCCTGTTGTCCCAATCCATGATCGTCGTGGCGCGGGTGCGGATGCGCATGACCGTGCCCTCGACGCCGCCGATCGTGATGATGTCGCCGACGCGGCAATCAGGCCGGAGATGAAATTCGCGAAGATCTCCTGCAGGCCGAAACCGAGGCCGACGGTTAAGCCCGCAGCGAGCCATTGCAGATTCGACCAGTGCACGCCGAGCAGGCCGACGCCGCTGAGCATGCCGATCAGCACGATCAGATAGCGCACGATGCTGGTGATCGCGTAGCGCGTCGGCGCGTCGAGATTGATCCGGCGCAGCATGCCGATTTCGAGCAGGCCGGGCAGATTGCGTGTCGCGGCAAACGTGAGTGCGAGTATCAGCAGCGATTCGAGCACCGCGCGCAAGGTGACGTCGAACCCGATCTGCTTGCCGTCGGCGTCGGCGTAGGTCGATTTCCACACCGTGACTTTGTCGAGGAACGACAGCGCCGGCGCGATGTCGGACCAGATCAATAGCAGCGTCGTGCCGAGCAGCAGCCAGGTCACCAGCCGCAGCACGCGCCGCGTCTGCGCACCGAGATCGGCCAACGCTGTTTCGTCGACCTCGACCTCGGGTAGCGTTTCGCCGGCTTGATCCTCGACCTCGCGCGCCTCCAGTTCCGCAGCACGCCGTTCCTCTGCGCGCTTGAGCGCGAGGCGGCGCTCACCGAGCATCAGCCAGCGTACGGCGAGACCGTGCAGCACGCCGAGCGCAAGCACCGCGGCGAGCGAAATCAGCACGTGCTGCGCGAGACTGACGGCAGTGAACAGATAGCCTGCCGCGGCCGCCAGCGCCAGCGCGATGAACAATCCGGTCAAACCGACGCGCACGATCTGACCCAGGCGCAGTGGCTCGGCCTGCGTCGCTCCGCGCTGCGTCCATATCGCGTCTTCGCGCAGCGCGCGCCACGCAGTCGCCGCCAAGCCGAGCGCGCCGAACATGAACAGCGCGCGGCCGAGCGTGGCATCGGCGTCGTCGCTCACGAATTGGCGCAGCCAGGTGTACAGGAACAACGGTGCGATCACGGCGAATGCAAGCGCCGGCACCAGCGCGCGCAGCGCCGTGCGCCGTGTGCGCGGCCAGCGGAAATGCAAATGCGCCAAACCAATATCGCGATTGAGCCAGTACAGGAACGCCAGCGCGAGCCAGGGCAGCGCGATGCTGCCCGCGGCGAGCCCGAGCGCGCCTTCGAGCGGCGCTGCGCGCGAGGTCTGCCCGAAGATGCGTCCAAGCACAGCCCAGAGCAATGCGATCGGCGCCGCGGCAAGCACGGTCAGCGCGAGAGCCTGCAATGTGCAGCGATAGCGATCGGTGCGGATGCGCCGCAATGGCGCCGCGACGCGCTCGAGCACTGCGGGCATGCGCCGGCGCAGCGCAATACCGGCGAACAGCAGGGCGAGTGCAAGCAGTGGCAGCAAGGGACCGCTGCGTTTGAGCTGCGCGCTCAGGTCGACGGCGACTGCACGTGGATCGACGCGCAAGGCATTCGCGCTTGCGCGCGCGAAATCGCCGAACCATGCTGCATTGATCGGCGCATGACTCGGTGTGCCGAGCAGATGGGCGTCGAGCAGATTCGACAGCGTCGTCGTTGTGCGCGCAAGCTCAGCAAGCTGGTGCTCCGCGTCCGAGAGCAGCTGTGCCGTTCGCGATTTGACCGAGACGAGCCGCGTGATCACGTCGCCGCGTGTCGTGAGCAGACGGCGCAGGCCGTCATGCAGGTCGCCGCTGAGCACCGGCAGTTGGCCTGCATGCGTCAGCGTGGTGGCGATGGCGCCGTCGAGGTTTTCGAGGCCGTCCTGCTGTTCGCGCAAATCGAGCAGACCAAGTTTGGTTTGCGCAAGTTCATTGCGCAGGTTTGCCAGTTCGTGCTCGAGCACTGCCACTGGCCGCAGCTTGTGGCGCTCGGCCAGCAGCAGCGCGCCGACGTCTTCGCTCAGTGTGCCCAGCTCGATCCGTATCTGCGTACTCTTGAGCGCCTGTTCGATCTCGGTGCGCTCGCTCCCGTAGGTGTTCTTCACGTCGCGCAGCGCGCCTGCGCGCTTGACCGTCGCGACGAGGTCACTGCCGAGTTCGAGGTTGGCGTTGGCAGCGTCGAGCAGAACCGGCGCGGCCTTGCCCGCGACAAGCTCGTCGCGCTCCTGCGTGAGGCGCGTGGCGAGGTCGCCGACGCTCGCGTTGGCGCGATCGAGCAACATGTTTTCGAGCAGGTGCACGCGTTGGCCGTGTTCGTCGACATCGCGTCGACGCTCGCTGCGTTGTGCGAAGAGCGCGCGCAGGCGCAACTCGAACGTGCGCTGCTCGGTTTCGAGCGCGGCGAGGTGCGCGCGCAGCAGGCGCTGCGCTGCCTGCGTGCGCAGCGCAGCAACTGCGCTAAGCGAAGGGGGTGCGCTCAGTGCCGGGTTTGCGACAACGCCCTTGGCGGATTCCTCGCGTGCGGTCGCGAGTTCGTCGCGTAGCGCGTCAGGCCGTTGGGTCTGCTTCTGCAGCGTCTCTTCGAGATTGCGCAGGGCGTCTTGCGCCGCGCCCAGCAGGTTGCGCTCCTGTTCGAGCAAGTCACCGAGGCGTTCGCTGCTTGCATCCGCCGGCAGCTTGCTGCGCCAATCGGCAAACGCAAGTCCGGGCTCTTTCGGCGCCGCCTCGCCGCGTGGTGAGTTGTCGCGCGCTTGAGCGCCGGCATCGCGCAACGTTTGCATGCGTGCGATCTCGTCGCTGGCGCGCTGATCGTCGGCGAGCGCGTCGCGCAGCTGCTCTTCCGCCTGCTTGCGCTGTTCGGCCGACAGCTCGCGTTTGCGCGGCAGCGCGTTGATCGCCGCGTTGATTGCGTCGCTCAACGCAGCGGGAAGATTCGGGTCCGGCGCAGTGTCGGCCGAGGGGGCTGCCGGCGCCGCAAATCCGAGGTTCGCCGCGGCGGCAAGGCCGAGCAGGCAGACAAGGATAAGTACGCGGCGGAGTGGGGTTCGGGGCATGCAGTTCTGGAACGAGGTAGGTCTTAGTGCATTGATTATGCAGGACTTGGCTGAACGGCGTGCGGTGTGCGTTCCACTGGACGCGAGGCCGGCGCGCTTGCACCAGGTTGCGGAATATCGCTATAATTCGCCTCTTTCGTTCGCCGTAAGTGCGGAGCCAAGCATCATGAAAGCCGACATCCATCCCAAGTACAACCAGGTCGTATTCCAGGATCTCTCGTCCAACCTCGCGATCCTCACGCGCTCGACCATGACGAGCAAGGACACGATCAAGTGGGAAGACGGCAAGGAATATCCGGTCATCAAGGTCGAAATTTCGAGTGCGTCGCACCCGTTCTATACGGGCAAGCACAAGATCGTCGATTCCGGCGGCCGCGTCGACAAGTTCCGCAAGCGCTACGGCGCTACGGCAAAGTAACTTCAGGCTGGAGTTATCCCGGCCGCGCCTTGAGCCGGGATCCGGTGCCTCTCTGAGGCGCGGTTGCGTTCGATCTCACGGCCTCGCCCGCGCAAGCGGAGCGGGGCCGTTTGCGTGCGCACGCCACCGGGTGTTTGTCAGGCCGGCGTAACCCCGAATCAAACGCTTGTGCGATAATCCGCGTCCCAAGATTCTGCGTGCGCGAGCACCACGGCATGCGCCCTCTGCGCAAAAACCGCATGCGTCGCCGAGCATCGATTGAAACGTCCAAGAAGGAGCCCGTCGTGTCCGAACAGAATGTAGTGTTGACCGATTCCGCGTCGAACAAATCGACGGCATTGCCCGTGGTCAGCGGCACTCTCGGCGATCCGGCACTCGACATCGCCAAGCTCAACAAGGACACGGGTTACTACACCTTCGACCCCGGCTTCGTCTCGACCGCCTCGACCAAGAGCGCGATCACCTTCATTGACGGTGACAAGGGTATACTTCTATACCGTGGCTACCCGATCGAGCAGCTGGCAAAGCAATCGAACTTTCTCGAAGTCGCCTACCTCTTGATCAACGGCGAACTGCCGACGCCGGATCAGTCCAGCGCGTTCGAACACGAAGTCACGCATCACACGATGATGCAGGAGTCGCTGCGCCACTTCTTGAACGGCTTCCATTACGACGCGCATCCGATGGCGATGCTGTGCGGCTCGGTGTCGGTGCTGTCGGCGTTCTATCACGACACGCTCGATATCAACGATCCCGAGCAGCGCCGCCTTGCCGCGATCCGCCTGATTGCGAAGGTGCCGACGATCGCCGCCGCGGCATACCGCTACTCGATCGGCTGGCCGATCCGCTATCCGCGTAACAATCTCGAATATGTCACGCGCTTCCTGCACATGATGTTCGAAGTGCCGAGCGAGCCTCTGCAGCTGTCGCCGGTCGCGGCGAAGGCACTCGACCTGCTGTTCATCCTGCACGCCGACCACGAGCAGAATGCGAGCACCTCGACCGTGCGCCTGGTCGGCTCGACCGGCGCGAATCCGTACGCCTGCGTCGCCGCCGGCATCGCTGCGCTGTGGGGCCCGGCGCATGGCGGCGCCAACGAGGCCGTGCTCAAGATGCTCAATGAGATCGGCAGCGCCGATAACGTCTCGAAGGCGGTGGAGAAGGCCAAGGACAAAAATTCCGGCTTCCGCCTCATGGGGTTCGGCCATCGCGTGTACAAGAATTTCGATCCGCGCGCGACCATTATCCGCGAGATGTGCCACAAGGTGCTCGCCGATCTCGGCGTCAACGATCCGATGCTCGATATCGCGATGAAGCTCGAGGAAGTCGCACTCAAGGATCCGTACTTCGTCGAGCGCAAGCTTTATCCGAACGTCGACTTCTATTCGGGCATCATTTACAAGGCGCTGAAGATTCCGACCGAGATGTTCACGGTGATGTTCGCGATCGCACGCACCGCTGGCTGGGTCGCGCACTGGCTCGAGCAGCACAACGACAAAGACAGCAAGATCGGGCGTCCGCGCCAGATCTACACCGGCGCGACCAATCGCGATTACGTCCCGATCGACAAGCGCTAATCGGCGTCGTCTGCCTGCGCTGTCGCTTTGCGCCGATGCATCGAGCGCCAAAGCGGTGCGCCCAGTGCACGCAACGGTGCAGTGATGCGCCAGGACAGACTCGCGCGCATCGCCGCGGCAGCGCGGGCCTCACCGGCAAGCATCGACATATCCTGCTGCGCAGTGTGGGCTTGCGCGCGCGCTGCTAAATTTTCATCAGCGCTCGCCTGCAGCCGCTGCAGGAGCCAGACGCAATCCTGCACGGTGAGTCCGTGCGCTTGTTCTTCGCTCGCATACACCGCGAGTTCGCGCCATTCCTGCGCCGGCGGCACGTCGAAGGCGTACTGCTCAAGCGTGGCGCGCGCCAACTCCGCAAAGGCATCCACCATCATGTCGAGTGTCGCGCTGGCGCGGATCGAGTCGCTTACGCGTGCGGCATCTTGCGCGTCATAGCGATCAATTTGCGCGCCGACCGTTTCGCTGGTGATAGGTGTGCGCAGCAACCGGCGACCGAAATTCCACAGGCGCAGCTGCGGCAGTTGTGCGGAATGCACCATCTCACCCATACCCATGCCCTCATTCGCGAGGATGACGGCACAGCCCACCGCCATCGCTTCGAGCGCGCAGCGCGCCTTGGCGAAAATGAGATCGTATTGCGGCAGCACACCGGCGGGCTCGCGGGCTTGATTGCCCGACTCCTTGCCGATCATATCCAGCGCTATACCACGAGCAGCACACGCGGCGGCGATGGCTGCGGTTTCCGCACCGGCCGTGGCGTAGTTGCTGAAGATCGCCGCGCGGCGCGGTCGCGTGGGCAGGCGGGCGCGCTGTGCGTAGCGCCGCACGTCGACGCCATTCTGGATCATGTGGATTTGGTGTTCGGCGATTCCGCTGGCGAGTAGGCGCTCACGCGTATTCGCGTCGACAGCGACATAACGATGGATGCGCGTAAATCGCGGCGGTTCGCCATGCCGGTGCACGGCGTCGTGACAGATGGACAGCGCCGGCACGCCTGCAAAGCGCGCCAATGCAAACACGGTCGCGCGGCGCGTATTGCCAATGATCAAGTCGGGGGCGTCGGCGATGTGCAGAAGATCGGTACTTCGAGCGACGCCGGCAGCATCGAGCTCATCGCCGAGACTACCTATCTGTGGCGCATACACCGTGACGCGGTATCCGCGCTGTCGCAGGCCGATCGCGAGATCGCGCACAAACAATTCGGCTCCGCTGCGATACGTCAGAAAGTCGATCGCGATCAGAACGCTCAGCGGCCGCTTCGAATCTGGCGTGGGCACATCGGGATTCTTCATCTCGTAG
>VBNZ01000049.1:4466-5009 GCA_005877675.1 Gammaproteobacteria bacterium | reverse complement strand
GCGCCGATCTCCAGCTCCGGATACATCGGCAGCGCGAGCGCATGACGCGCACGCGATTCGGCAATCCGCAGGGTCGGCGCCGATTGGATCGCGGGGTGCAAATGTGCGGGACGCTCGTAGTAGATGCGCGTCTCGACGCCGTGATCGCACAACCATGCGCGCAATCGGCCGCGTTCGGGGTGGAGTATTGCGAACTGGTTAAAGCAATGTCCCGCTTGTTCCGATTCGGGTACAAGACAATCCGTATCGCGCAGTCCCTGCTTGTAGCGCAGCGCCAGCGCCTGCCGTGCTGCGATCCACTGATCGAGCTGCGGCAATTTGACGCGCAGCAGGGCCGCTTGCAATTCATCAAGGCGGCTGTTGTAGCCGCTTTCGCGCAGGTGTCCGGCGCGTTCGCCGTGATTGCGCAGACCGCGCAAGCGCTCGGCTTGTTTCTCGTCAGCAACCCATAGTGCGCCCGCGTCGCCGAACGCACCGAGCTGCTTGCTCGGATAAAAGCTGAAGCAGCCAACGTCGCCCAGCGTGCCTGCCTTGCCACTCACG
>VBNZ01000049.1:3756-4324 GCA_005877675.1 Gammaproteobacteria bacterium | reverse complement strand
AGGGTCGCTATTGAAGCCGGCATTGCCGCAGTCGACGAACTTCGGCGTGGCATGCATTTGCAATACGGCCTCGAGCGTCGCGCGGAACGTGTAGCTCGGGAGCACGACCTCATCGCCGGGCCTTATGTCGTGCAGATGCAATGCCAGTCGCAATGCGTCGCTGCCTGAGTTGACGCCGACGACACAGCCGCCGCCAAGGTAGTTCGCAAGTTCATGTTCGAATGCATCGAGTTCGGCGCCAAGTACGAATCGTCCGCTGGACGCGACGCGCATCCATGCCGCATCCAGATGCTCCCTCAGCGACGCATGCTGGCGGGTGAGATCGAACTGCCGAATTGTCATGTGCCCTCGGGCAGCGCGCTTATCGCGCCTTCGGCGAGCAGCATCGCCTTCAGAGCTGCATGTCCGTTGATCGGCGGATGTGTGCGCGTGCGCACCGCGTGTACAAATGCACGCAGCTGCGCGCTGATCGGATCGACGTTTTGCGCGGTGCTGCCAGGTTCCGTCGGCCAGCTTGGAGACTCGCTGCGCCCCCAATCAAAGTTCCACTCGCGTTGCGCCGTGGTGA
>VBNZ01000049.1:0-3747 GCA_005877675.1 Gammaproteobacteria bacterium | reverse complement strand
CGCTTTGCGCGACCAGTTGCGCATGATGTCCATCGCTAAAGCGAATATCCAGCGTGGCCGATACGCTCTTCCCGTAGCGCTCGATATTTGTCCATTCGAAGCTTAGCGGCGTGCGATCGAGCCATGTGGCGAGCATGTCCAGATCGTGGATCATCAGTTCCAGCACCAGCTCTTCGACGTTGCTGATGGTGTTGCCGCGGGTCGAACGGTGGGATGCGATGCGGGCGGGTGCGGAAAAATCCGGCGTGCTCGCGCGAAACGCGCGATGGTATCGCTCCAAATATCCGACCTGGAAAATGCGCTCACGCTGCTCCGCAAGACTCACTAAAAACCGCGTTTCCGACAGGCCGGAAGCTACTGGCTTTTCGACCAGCAGATCAACGTCGCGTTCGAGCAGGCGCCGCCCGACGTTAAGGTGCGTGCAAGTGGGGGTGGCGACGATTGCGGCATCGATCTGCGCCGGCAGCAGGTCGACATCGGAAAAAAAGGGTATGCCCAGACGTTCAGCGTGCTCGGCGCAGCGCGGATCGGTATCGACGACTGCGGCCAATATCAGGTTCACATTCCAACACATCTGTTTCGCGCAGGTCAGGTGACGTGCCCCCTGCCGCCCCAAGCCGATGAACGCGACAGAGACCGGTGCGAGTTGGTCCGCAGTAAGGGCCGCAGTGCGCTGCATCACGCTCATGCTGCGTACTCTTCGAGCGCGGCTTGCACCGGGGCGAAGTGCTCGCGATAGCGCAATACTTTGTCGTAGCGTCCGGAGCGCACGCGTTCTTCACCGCGCACTTCGTAATAGCGCAAACCATCTTGAAGCAGTGGTGTTTCGGTCCCCGCAGGACGCAACACTTCGTAGCTGAAAGCCTCCTCGCCGAAGGTGTCAAACATGTATTGGACTTCCTGGCTCAACACCGAACCGGAAGCCGCTGCGTAACGGCGCGAGCGTTCGATTTTCGCTTGTAAGGCGGAGGTGTCGAGCTCGAGCGCGATTGCATCGCCTTCTTCCGGTCGCGGATCTCCGATGACACGATATTCATACAGACGGATATTGGGCCGCGCGGCAGCGCGCGCCGCGGTTCGTGCGAGGGGCAGGCATAAGTCGTGTGCAGGATGGTAGCCCTCACTCGCGTCGCAGACCAGCGTATCGATATTCTCGTCTCGAATCAGAGCGGCGAGCTCGTCCGCCAGTCGAACGAACGGCGCGGTATCGCCGCGCAGCAGCAGTTGGTAAAGCTCCGGCTCGGGAAATTTGCCCGGGATTGCGACGCGTGCGCCGAGCTCGGAAATCAGATCCCTACTGAGATCGAAGCGCGAAACGCCGGTTGAACCGGAGCCGTCTGTCAAAAAGACGACTTGAGGAGAGGTTTGCTTTATCCATCCGTACAAGCGCAACTCATGCCCAGGATGAGCGATCACGAGCAGTGATCGCCCAAAAGTTGTCCTGACAGAACCCACTTTACCCCCTGACCCTAAAGCGTGATTCGCGGCACAGTTTAGCGTTTTTTTGGTTTGCTTATCCGAGCAGGTTTTCGAGTGCAGCGCGCGTCGCGCGCTGCATCGGTTTCCCGTCGATACGATCGAGAGGCGGCTGACGCAACTCATCATGCGAGAAGATCGTGAGATCAACTGCGGTGTCGGAAGGCGGCGCTGCTGCGCCTCGTAAGGAATGCCGCGTTCGCCCAGTAGCCGCGCGGGCGCATCCGGATCATCGCTGAACAAATGCAGGCACACCGCCGAGTGGCGGTCGGCGGTGCCGTCGAGCACGGCGCCGACCAGGCGGGGTTCAAATGCCGACAGGAAGCGCATTGCTTCAAGCGCTGTCTCGCGCAGCGCACGCAAGAGCTGAGGATGCGCATCGCGTTCGAACAGGCGCTGATGCGTGCGCAAAGCTTCTTCGACTTCGCCGTTCTTCGGCAGTGCGGCTTCGTCACTGACGCCGAGTCGCAGCGCGGCCTTGCGTTTGGCCGCGGCATAGTCGCGTAGTCCTGAATCAGTCATCAGACGCGCCGCTTCGTGCGCGATGCGCGCGCGCAGCTCGCGTAGATTCACGGATGGGCCGCGGTGCCGTGGCTGGGATCGTTCACGCATATCGAAGATGCTTCACGCGGCTTAGAAAATCCCGTAGGCTTCCTGCTGCACTTTCTTTTCATCCTCGGAAGGCATGTTCGGATTGCTCGCGAGGCGCGCGATGTCTTCCGTACGGAACACTTCCATGATTGCATGTTCGGCATCGGCCGACGCCAGTTGTCCGGTTTCCGGATCGATGCGCGCGGTGGAGATGCCGGTTGGCGTGTCGAACGGTTTTTCCGGCGTGCCCTTGAGTGCGACGCGCATGAAGTCGATCCAGATCGGCAGTGCGGTTTGCGCGCCGAACTCGCCGTGGCCGAGCGGGCTGAAGTCATCGAAACCAACCCAGGCACTGGCGACGAGTTTGTCGTTGAAACCGGTAAACCAACCGTCGCGGTGATCGTTGGTCGAGCCGGTCTTGCCGGCAAGATCGTTGCGTTTGAGCACCATTGCATCGTGGCCGGTGCCGCGCTTGACCACGTCGCGCAGCAGCGAATTGATCAAGTACGCAGTGCGCGCATCGAGCACGCGCGGCGCGAGAATCATCTTGCCCGGTTGCGACGGCACGGCTGCGTTCGCCGGCGCGATTGAGGCCTGTGCCTCGCCGATCGGCGACAGCGCGGCGTGCGGCTGGCCATCGCCCGAGGCGGCATTGCGCGCGGGAGCGAGCGTCACACGGCTATCATCGCCACGCCGCTCGGGACACAGCCGGCACACCACAGCCGGTGTCGCTTTGTATATTTCATTGCCGTCGCGATCGTAGATCGCGTCGACGAAATACGGATCGACGAGATAGCCGCCATTGGCGAATACCGCAAAACCGCGCGCCATCGTAATGGGCGAGACTGCCGCCGTGCCGAGCGCCATAGACAGATTGTTCGGTATCTGGTCGAGCGTCATGCCGAAGCGCGTGACGAATTCACGCGCGTAGTGCACGCCGATCGCATCGAGCAGGCGTACCGAGACAAGGTTCTTCGATTTCACCATCGCTTCGCGCAGGCGCATCGGACCGTCGAAGCTGTCGTCGTCGTTCTTCGGCGTCCACTGGCCGTTCGGCTTGGACGGATCGGGAAACACGACCGGCGCATCGTTGACGAGCGATGCCGGCGTGAAGCCGTGCTCGAACGCCGCGGCGTAGAAAAACGGCTTGAAACCCGATCCCGGGTTACGGCTGGACTGCACCGCGCGGTTGAACTTGCTGCGCGCGTAACTGAAGCCGCCGACCTCGGCACGGATCGCGCCGTCCTCCGGATCGAGCGCGATCAGCGCGCCTTGTGCCCCGGGTACCTGCGACAGGCGCCACTTGTCCGGATTCTTCGGGTCGCCACCGTGGATGACGCGCACGATATCGCCAACCTTGAGCACCGCATCGGCGCGCTTAGCTGCCGGTGCGCGATGGCTTTCATCCTGGTAACGGCGTGCCCAGGCAAGGTCGGCCGCATCGAGCGTGATCGTCTGGCCGTCGTCGGCATACAGCTGCGCCGATTTCTCGCCGCTCGCGGTCACGATTGCCGGGATCAGGCCGTGTACGGCGTGGAACGGATCGAGCTTCTTGTCGAGATCCGTGCGTGTTGGCGTAGCCGGTAGTTCGACGTGCGCTTCGGCGCCGCGAAAGCCGTGACGCTGGTCGTAGACCATCAGTTCATCGCGCAAGGCGTCGTTCGCCGCCGTCTGTGCGGT
>VBNZ01000048.1 GCA_005877675.1 Gammaproteobacteria bacterium | reverse complement strand
TTCTGATCAATTCGGTACAGCAGTCTGACCCAAGCCGGTACGGCAATCTGGTCCAAGCCGGTACGCGGTGGTGTGGGTAGTTGATTGTGATCGCTTGGCGGCGATCACGATAGCCGTGCCGGGGCGTCAGGTAGCTTTCTTCTTCCTCATCGATTCGCCTTTGAGTTCGATCTTGTAGGCGTTGTGCACGATGCGATCGAGGATCGCGTCGGCCAGGGTGGGCTCGGCCGGATACTCGTGCCACTTGCTCACGGGGAGTTGGCTGGTCACGAGTGTGGCGGTTTTGTCGAAGCGATCATCAATGATTTCCAGCAGATCACGTTTGATCTCGTCGGCCAACGGCGTCAGCCCGAAGTCGTCGAGGATCAGCAACTGGAACTTGGCCAGGTGCTTGAACAACTGACTCTTCTTCTTGAGCGCGTCGGCGCGGACGAGTTCGTCGACCAGCCGGGGCAAGCGCAGATAACGCACACTGATATTTTCGCGACACGCGTGCTGACCCAATGCGCAGGCCAAATAGCTTTTGCCCACACCGGTCGGGCCGGTGATCAACACAATGAGTTTGTCGGCGATGAACGCGAGTGTGCTCAGCTGCGTGACCGTGGCGCGATCCAGCCCGCGTGGCGTACGCGAGTCGATATCTTCCAGACTGGCGCTTTGGCCGAACTTGGCCCAACGCAGTCGTTGCGCATAACGATAATTGCGTCGCTCGCTTTGCTCGGCGTCGATCAACAGGGCCAGACGTTCGGCGAAGCTCAAGTCCTGGCTCGTGCCTTTTTCTTGTGCGCTGAACGTGCGCGCCATCCCGCGTAGTCCCAAGTCCTGCAGTCCCTGATACAACGGTTCAGTGAGCATGCTCGCCTCCGAAGTAGTCCGGGCCGCGCACGTTGTCGTGTATCACGACGGGGATAGGTAAAGGGGCTTGACGCGGAATGACGCCGATCAAGTCGCGGATACTGCGATAGCTCAGGACGTTCAGTTCGAGCGCGCGGCGACAAGCGATCTCCAGTTGCTCGGCGCTGTAGTCCTTGGCCAATCGCAGGATGCCTAAGCTTGAACGATAGGTTTGCTCGGGATGGGTTTTGCGGCTGGGTTGTCGGGCAATCACCGTGGCAGTGGATTCTCCAATCGCTTGCGCACGGCGTTGCAGTTGCGTTTGGGTCCGATCGGCATAGGCACGGTGCGCGGCCGGCATGTGTTCGGGCTTGGTGGCAAAGTCCCCAGGCTTGTACCCGATCGGATGCGCAGCCTGCAGTCGGCCTTTGTAGTACACCTCCAGCAGATGCTCGCCCACGCGCACGTCGACCGTTTTGCTGATCAGGTCATACGGCACCGAGTACAGCCGCTTGTCGACTTCGATGTGATAGTCCACGTGGACCTTGGCGCGCTTCCACTGACCGTAGCTGTAGGTGTTCGCGGGCAAGGGCTGCAGGTGCGCGCGTTCTTCGGCGAGGGCATCGAGTCGATTGCCTTCGCGTTTGCTGAATGCACGCGCGTTGAGCGCTGCGACGCCTTGGGCGATGGCCTGATTGAGTTCGGCCAGCGAGAAGAAGGTTCGGTCGCGCAGCGGCGCCAGTACGCTTTGCTCGATCAGACGCACCGCATTCTCGACCTTGGCTTTATCGTCGGGGGAACGCACCCGTGCCGGTACGATCGCGGTGCCATAGTGCTGCGCCCATTCGGCATAGCTGGCGTTGATCCGCGGCTCGTAGCGATCGGTCGTCGTCACCGCCGACTTCAGATTGTCCGGCACCACCGCCTCCGGCACGCCACCGAAGAAGTGCAAAGCGCGCGTGTTGGAACCGATCCAGTCGACTTCCTTCTGGCTCGCACTCGCCTCGGCATAAATCGCGTGCGAGTAGCCCAGCGCGGCGACGAAGATCTGCGCGAACGTCTGCTCACCGGTCGTGCGAGCCGTGATCGGCAACATCATCCCCGCGTAATCGACGAACAGCTTCGCGCCGGGCTTGTGCGTCATCCGCATCACCGGATCCAGCCGGCGCTCGAACGCGGCAAAGCGTGCGCAGAACTGCGCATAAGCCAGGGCTTGCCCCGACTGTTGATCGGCGTACTCGCGCCACAGCAGCTTGCGCGTCACCCCCTTGCGTGCCAGTTCCTTCGACAACGCAGCAAAGTCCGGTTCGGTCGCTTCACAGACCACGCTGGGCCGATACAGTCGTGAATACAGGGCATCCTCATCCAGCTCTGCGGGCAACGGCCACGTTAACCCGGACAGCCGAAAACGCTTCACTGCCTCTTGCGCGGTCGAACGTGCCACGCCCAGGCTCGCGGCAATCTCCGAATACGAGCGACCCAGCGCAAAGCGCAGTCGCGCCAGCTCCATCAGCTGCTTCATGGGTAATCTCCGAAAACTCATCGGCACCTCTGCACAGGGCAAAGGCGTCAGGATTACCCACACCGACCGTACCGGCTTGGACCAGATTGCCGTACCGGCTTCGATCAGACTGCTATACCGGCTTGCGCCAGATTGCTGTACCGACTTGGATCAGATTCCACGCCCGAGACCGAATCAACTACCTGGGTCAGCCGATTGCCTGCATCGTAGGTCGGCGTCACCGTGCTTCCACCCGCATATGTAATGAGCGAAGGGCGGTTGAGCGCGTCGTAGTGGTAGGTAGTGACCTGACTCTTGCGATCGGTCGCCGTCAGGACATTTCCCATGCCGTCGTAGGTGAACGATTCGGACTGGTTGAGGGCGTCAGTACGTGAGGTTCGGCGATTGCGTGCGTCGTAACCGAATTGGGTCTTGCCGCTGTTCGGATCCGTGACGCTGGTCAGATTGCCATTGCCATCGTAGGTGTAGTTCGTCGCTTGATTGAGCGGATCGACGCTGCTTAGGACATGGCTGTTGGAGTCATGATGTAGTGGACACTGGAAATCTCGATTACCTTGTCTTTGCCGGCTGTTCCTGCCGGAATACGAGCAAGTGACGATTTTGTATACCTGTAGCTAAGTACATCTCCGCTCAAAGACCATGTTCCAGCGTACTCCCAGACAACACGGCCTTGCAGCGCAACCTTGCCGGTAAAAGTGCCGTCTTTGTAAAAAATATTCTCACAGCTATGCCCATCCTCAGCGTAGCGCCAGTCACCCGTTAGTTGAGCTACTGTCGGCCCTGCGATCGCAGAAGATACTAGAAAAAAAAAGACTATAGAGAGCGCGATCTTCATCTTCATGCTTGCCTACAATCTCATTTCTCGCTCGACTTCAGCGAGGTGCTATCTCGACTACTCTGTTGCGAGCGGCGGTGCCCAATCATTCGCCAGATAAGCAAGGACACGGCCAAGGAAATCACGAGAACATCCAACCAATAAGGCGTGAAGGGCCTCGCGAACTGGTATGCAGTAAGCACAACAAACAAAATCAATAGTGGAGAGCGCTTAACCAATTCCAATGGGCCTCAGTTGTCGTGACACTTACATTCCTTCAGCACGGCATAAGCTCCTCCGGCTAGAAACACTGCGGTAACAGGCGTGCTCGTCGCTGTGTCAACGAAGGCTGTTACGCTCGCACTTCCAATCCTTGTTGCGGCTGCTTTGTAAATATAATTCCCACCTTCAGCAGCGACAACCTTTGCCAATCCAAACTTAGCCAGGCAGTCGCCGTCATAAGTTGCGGTGGTATAGGTGTAGGGACCTTGGATTCCAGCTTGTCGCATTGCGATTGGACACATTGCGTCTCCCGGTGCACAAACACCCCCCGTGTGAAGCTCGATTGGATGATTGCAGTGTGGGCAATCATTAGATGGGGGCGGTTGTAAACATGAACCGCTCGGACAGAAGGCTGCCGTCATGTCACCCCACCCGTCAAGCCCAAGTGGATCGTTATGGCTGATCGGATTGCTCGTGACGTAGGCGTATTCGTTCAACCCAGCGGCGAGCCCCATTGGGTCTTCGCTGACGAAGTGCTTCAGGCTCGGGCTGTAATATCTCGCCCGGTAGTAGTACAACCCAGTACCATCGTTCTCGCGTCCGGTGTACTGGTACGGATTGTTGCTCGTTCCGGTCGAGGTTACTTCGCCATAGGGCTCAACTGCGCACGTTAGAAGTCAACGCCCAAGGGAACCATCTCAGATTCTCGCTTTGTGGGGTAGAAGCGCTTCTTATCCAAGAGCTGATAAAACAGTGTGCCGTGTATACCTTCCACATTCTTCTTGTTGACTGGCCGCTGCCAAATTGGCCGTGTTATTTCAATACCTCGCTCTTCACCGACGCGGTCAAAAAAATCCTCGGAAAATTCGATATCCGTCTCGCCCGGGAATATCGCCGAGAACTCTTCCTCAGTTGCAGCGAATACACTGTAGGTGCAATTGTCCGCCCCATCTATTATTTGAATGTTTTTCATAGTCATCACTGAGGATACACATTCGTATTCTTGGCGCCTGGCCCTTGAACATCCCAATGCGGTCCGCCATGGGCACGGCCACCCTGCCCAGTGGGGCACCAAACATTTCCTTTGTTGTCCTGCCAGCCGTGACTAGATCCTCCCTTCCCAGGATTTGGATTTGGCACCCAGTTGTCCGGATTCTTGGAGTCGTCAAAGCCCTCTGCAGCGCCGGGTTTGCCCGGCGCTTTCGGTCCATTTGGATCATATGCATTATCCGGTGGCGTAGCATGCATGCTACAGGCGTCGCACGATTCGTCCGCAGCTGGCCTTGGTGTGGGTGCTAAGAAACCACCACCTGCACAACCAATAAATCCACCTACAACAACAGCGCCGCCGGCACCGCACAACGCTGCTCCCGGCCCCAAATAGAAGCAGGCTGCACCGCCGGCGACAAACCCGACAGTCCCGCCAATCGCGCAACCCAATCCGCTAAAGCTAAGTCCCAACGGGTCGATGTTGGATACCGGATTTCCGCCGGCATACCCATACTCGTTTAGCCCGCCATTCAAACCAATCGGATCTTCGCTGATGAAGCGCTTGAGGCTCGGTGAGTAATAACGGCCGCGGTAGTAATACAGCCCAGTGCCGTCGTTCTCGCGCCCTGTGTACTGGTACGGGTTGTTGCTCGTTCCAGTTGCGGTCACTTCGCCATAGGGCTCGTACCCATACGTCGCCTTGACGGTCGCAGTCGCGTCGGTGAGCGCGACTGAACTCCCCAATGCATCCGTCAGGTAATAATTGCGGCCCGTGCTCTCGCTTCTTGCGTAACGCTCGTCGATCCCCATCCCCGTCAGGATCGAACTGATGGTGCTGCCCTGCGTTTCCTGTACTGGGTTCTGTCCATCGTAGAGGAACGCTGTCGCAGTACCGCTCACCGTCTTCGAGGTTCGGCGCCCAAACGTGTCGTACGCAAACGTCGCCAGCGTCGTTGTCTTGTTGTGCGCGACGGTGCTGATCGTCGTCAGGCGATGTCGTGCGTCGAAGGTATACGTTTGACTCGCACCACCGTTTGTTGTCGGGTCACCATTCGCGTCGTAACCGATCGTCAGGCTGTTGAACTTCGTCTGCCGGTTGTTCAGATCGAACGTGTTGGTGCCGGTCGATGCGGTAGGCAACACATCGGCGACGAAGCCGCCGGTCTGGCTGGTACGTCGACCCGCCGCGTCGTACGTGTAGTTGAGGCTCGACAATGTTGTACCGCCGGCGGTCTTGTAGGTGATACCGGTAAGTTCATTGGCGTTGTCGTAGGCATAACTGGTGACCACGCCATTGGGCAAAGTCACCGAGGTACGACGGTTCGCGTCATCGTAGCCGAAGCCGACGGTTTCTGAGCCCTGGGAAATCTGCGCGAGGCGATTGGCGTTGTCGTAGCCGTAGAGGATTTGCGTCTGACTTGCCGGTGTCATCGTCGCACGGCGGCTCGCCGTATCGTACGTATAGTTCACCACCCCTTGCGGCGTCTGCTCCTGCCTCAACCGGTCAAGTCCATCGTAGCTGCGGGTGATCGTGCCCGAGACCGAATCGACCACCTGGGTCAGGCGATTGCCTGCATCAAAGGTCGGCGTCACCGTACTTCCATCCGCATGTGTAATGAGCGAAGGGCGGTTGAGCGCGTCGTAGTGGTAGGTAGTGACCTGACTCTTGCGATCGGTCGCCGTTAGGACATTTCCAATACCATCGAAGGTGAACGATTCGCCCTGGTTGAGAGCGTCAGTACGTGAGGTTTGGCGATTGCGTGCGTCGTAACCGAATTGGGTCTTGCCGCTGTTCGG
>VBNZ01000047.1:8432-12455 GCA_005877675.1 Gammaproteobacteria bacterium | reverse complement strand
GTGCTCGCTCGATCGCCGCTTCGGAAATCGTGCCGTCGGCATTGTCGCCGTCGAGCTCGATCAGCGCTGTCGCAGGATCGAAGCCGTGGAAACGGACCTGCGATTCGACCGCATAGCGATCGGATGGAAACGCGCCGCGCTCGATCAGGATCGCCGGCCGCTCGCGCGTAGGCCGGTAGAAACTGACCATCAGCAAATGCAAGTTGACGCTGAGCGAATTCATCGCGACGACTTCGCCCGGCTCGGCGCCGACGAGCTCGGCCAGATGATCGCGCACGAACTGGTGGTATGGCATCCACGGATGCGCGCCGCGGAAATGGCCTTCGACCGCGTGCTCGGCCCAGGCGTCGAGCTCGGCATTGAGCGCGCTGCGCGTCGCGCGCGGCTGCAGACCGAGCGAGTTGCCACAGAGGTAGATCAATTCGCCGCCGGCAGCGCCGTGGCCTGGGATCAGGAATTCGCCACGGAACGCGGCGAGCGGATCGGCCGCATCGCGCGCGCGCGCGCGGACAAGCTCTTCTTCGTCGGGTGTGGACGCCATGCGCTCAATGCTGCTTGAGCGACTGCATCACGCCGCTGCAATCGCCGACTCGCAAGCAGCGGGCGCGCGCAGCGCACGTGCACGAGCACGGTCGCGTTGAGCTGCCAGACTTCGCGATATTCATAGCGTTGTTTGCCGTTGAGCGCGGTGTAGCGCAGCACGTTCAGATCCGCGTCCTTCGCCGCTTCGTAGCCCGGCGCCTGTTTGGCGCGATCGGTCGCTGCGTTGACCAGCGCCTGCGAGGTCGACGCGTCGCTGAGCAGTTTCGCATCGACCGAGACCTCGCTTGATTCGCCACTGCCTTCGGCTGCGGGGTCTTTGACCTGGAACGCAAGGAACTGCGGTACGCCCTCTTTCTTTTCGAGGATCACCGGCCACTGCGCCGGCGCATTGAAGCGCACGATGCCTTCGAACAGCGAATACGCCGTCTGGCCGGGGGGCGCGGTGCGCGCGGTGGTGCGTACGGGTGGCGTTTCGGCTGCGGATGCAGCGAGCGGAAGCAGCACAGCCAACATCACGACGGATTTCAACATGCGGGTCTCCGGATCATCGAATTCATTGAAAGCGCGATAGCGGCAAGTCGAGCCACTGCAGCGCGGTGCCGTGATACAGGCGCGCGCGCTGCGCCGCGGGCAGATCGAGCGCAGCTATGCCGCTGCCCGGCTTTTGCTCGCCGAGCGGGAACGGATAATCGGTGCCGAGCATCACATGCTCCGCGCCGGCGACGTCGATCAGGTATTGCAGCGCGCGCGCATCGTGCACGCACGAATCAAAATACAGGCGGTCGAAATAGTCGCGCGGGTTGCGCGAGTTGTCGGTCGCGACGAGATCGGGGCGCATGCGGAAGCCGTGCTCGATGCGTCCGATCGAATACGGAAACGCACCGCCGCCATGCGCGAGGCATACGCGCAGCTTCGGCAGGCGTTCGAGCACGCCGCCGAAAATCAGGCAGCATGCCGCGCGCGACTGCTCGGCGGGCATGCCAACGAGCCACGGCAGCCAGTACTTCGGCATGGTCTCGCGCCCCATCATGTCCCACGGATGCACAAGGATCGCCGCACCCAGATCGGCTGCGGCCTCGAAAAAAGGAAACAGCTCGGGCGCATCGAGATTCCATGCATCGACATGCGAACCGATCTGCACGCCCTGCAGGCCGAGCGATTCGACGCAGCGTTCGAGTTCCTGGATCGCCAAGGTCGGCGATTGCAGCGGCACCGTGCCGATACCGGCATAGTGACGCGGATGCGCGCGGCAGATTCCCGCTGTGTGGTCGTTGAGAAAGCGGTGCAGTTCGAGCGCCTGATTCGGCTTGGCCCAGTACGAGAACAACACCGGCACCGTCGAGATCACCTGCACCTGCACGCCGTGCTTGGCGTAGTCGTCGATGCGATGCTGCGCGTCGAATGCGTTTTCCCAGACCTCGCGGAAAAATTTGCCGTCCTTGTAGATGCGGTGACGCCCTTCGGCATTGACCATCACCGGGAAACGGTCATCGCCGTATTTTTCGGCAAGGTTGGGCCAGTGCTCGGGGAGGATGTGCGCGTGGGTGTCGATCTTGAGCGCGTCGGATTTCTGCATGTGTGGATTTTACGGCTTTAATCGCTGCGCAGGGCGAATTCGCTCACACTGCCGACGATCTGCGCCTGCCGAATCTGCGCTGAACGACGACACGCGGCGCGCGTTCTTGCGGCTTCCCGTCGCGGTTTTGACGTATCATTCGGAACTTCCACGTTTTCACGAGTCCCGAGCATGAGTTACGCCCGCGCTGCTGCGCCGAAGTCCGCACCCCGTATCCGCGCGCTGATCGGCTGCGCTGCACTAACCATGCTCGGCGCCGGCGTGGCGCAGGCCGCGCCGTTCGCGTACGTCGCCAATCATGCTGACAATACGGTGTCGGTGCTTGATGCGGCGACACACGTGTCGATCGCGACGATCACCGTGGGCTCGCGCCCGATCGGCGTGACCATCGTGGGCAATAACGCCTATGTCGCGAATTTCGGCGATGGCACGGTCTCGGTCATCGACACCACGAGCAATACGGCGGCGGCGACGGCGATCACGGTCGGCAGCAAGCCCGAACTGCTCGTGCCCAGTCCCGATGGCAAGTCGGTGTACGTGGCCAATCTCGGCGATGCGAGCGTGTCGATCATCGATACCGCGAGCGCCACTGCGGCGAACAAGATCAGCCTCACGAGCGGCAGCTATCCGGTCGGCGTCGCCGTTTCGCCATCGGGTGGCCGCCTCTACGTTACCGATGCGCAACATTCCAAGCTGATGGTCGTCGACACGGCAGCCAAGACGGTCACGACCAGTGTCTCGGTCGGCCCCAATCCGCTTGGCGTCGCGCTCAATCCAGCGGGGACGTTTGCCTATGTTGCGAACTATGGCAACGATACCGTATCGGTGGTCGATACGAACACCAATGCAGTCGTCGCGACCGTGCCGGTCGGCGGTGGCCCCGACGGTATCGCGATTAATGCCGCCGGCAGCTACGTCTACGTCGTCAATTATTTGAGCGGTTCGGTTTCGGTTATCAGCACGGCGAGCAACACGGTCGTCGCCGCAATGCCGACAGGCGCCGGCCCGCTCGGCATTTCGATCGATTCCAACGGTACGTATGCATACGTTGCGAATAGTTTTGACGCCACGGTGTCGGTGATCGATCTGACGGTCAACGTCGTCAACGGCACGATCGCGACGGGCCTCGCGCCAGGCTACAGCGCGCTCACGAGCTCGGCTGCGCTCGCGGTGAATCTCAATCAACGCGGCCTGACCGGTTCCTGGTACAACCCGAGTACGAGCGGACAGGGATTCGAATTTGAAGTTTCCGCCGACAGCGGCGCTGCCGGGCAGGGCAGTTTGTTCGGCGGCTGGTTCACGTACGATACGACCGCAGCAGGCGGGCGCCGCTGGTACACGCTGCAGGGTAATGTAACGAGCGCCAATCCGACCGCTGCGCTGACGATCTATTCGACGACCGGCGGCAACTTCAACGCCGCGCCGAGCGTGAGCGCCACCGCTGTAGGCACGGCGACACTGCGCTTTATCGACTGCACGCATGGCGTATTCACTTACAGTTTCAGCGACGGCAGCAGCCGCAGCGGCACGATCCCGTTGTCACGCCTCACCCCGAACACGACCTGCGGCCAGGCGGGCGACACCGGTGCAGCCGCGTCGAATTTCCTCCTGTCCGGCACCTGGTACAACACTGCGACGAGCGGGCAGGGGTTGGTGTTCGATGTCAATCCGAGCCTGAACCTGTTCAGCGCGGCGTGGTTCACCTATGCGCCGAATGGATCGACCACCGGCGGCGGCGCCAGCCAGCGCTGGTACACGCTGCAGAGCCTGCAATTCGCGCCGGGCCAGACGGCTGCGAGCAGCGTGCCGATCTTCGAAGCGACCGGCGGCGTGTTCAACGCACCCGCGACGGTGACGACCACCCAGGTCGGCACGGCGACCGTGACCTTCCAGAGCTGCAGCGC
>VBNZ01000047.1:0-8079 GCA_005877675.1 Gammaproteobacteria bacterium | reverse complement strand
TCTTCGGCCGGCCGCGCGGTGCTGTCCTGCAATACCGCCTCGAGCGCCATCGTCGCGCGCACGAAACGATTGGCATTGGCGAACACACCCTCGGCCAGCGCGATCAAGGCGCGGTCGCGGCGCGGTTCGCCGCGTAGGCGGTCGAGCGAAGCCTGTGCGTTCGTGCGCGCGCTGCGCGAGGCCACGCGCGCATCGCGGCGCAGCGTGGCATTGCCGTCCAACAGCGTGGCGAAATACTCGCGATAGGAATCGATCATCGCCGCGAGCGCCGGGCGCAATTGTTCCCAGGTGGGCCACACGGCATATGCGAACAGGGCGAATACACTGCCGATCGCGGTCGCGACGCCACGCTGCGGCATGGTATCGCCGGGCGCGGTGCCATTGAGCGAGAGCAGGATGACGATCAATCCGGTCAGCATCATCACGCCGAGACCGTAATTGACGGTAGTGAGCATGCGGAAGCCCAGACACAGCAATGCGAGCAACGCGACCTGCGCCCATACATTGCCGAAAGCGAAGTGCACGATAGCCGTCGTCAGCACGAGGCCAGCCAATGTGCCCGCGACGCGCAGGAGGCCGAAGCTGAAAGTGCCGGCGAAGTCGGGCTTGAGCACGATCGCGGTCGTCAGCGGCACCCAGAAGCCGTGCGGGTAGCCGAGCGCTCGCTCGCCTCCGACCGCGATCGCCAGGCACACGCCGCAGCGCAGCGCGTGGCGAAACGCGACCGACTGCAAGTGCAGGTTCGCGCGCAGCGTCGCGAACGGATTGTCCGGGCGCAGCGCGGCCGGCAGGCGCGCTTCGTGCTCTTCCGCCAGCACTTCGCCTGCCGCTCCGGCGAACTCCGCGTTGCGCAAAGCCGCACGCAGCTGGCCCGCGAGCGCCTGCGCGCGCGCATGCGCAATGGCGAACGGGCGTTGCAGTTCGACGTCGGCGTGTGCGAGTTGCGCATCGAGCGCGGCGAGCGCTGCGTCGTAGCCTTCGAGCGCACCGCTGGCGGCATGCGCACTCGTGCGCCTCATGCATCGCCGCACTCGCATCGGGGTCGAGTGCGTCGGCGACGTCGCCGAGCGCAAGCAGTTCCAGGCGCACGCGCTCGATGATGCGCGCCAATACACGAAAGCTCTGCATCGCCGTGCCGCGCGCGCGGTGCATGCCATGCAGCATCTGCTCGACATCGAGCAGGCTTTGCGTGACCGGCGGCGGGCGGTGCTGGCGTCCGGGACGCATCGGTTTGCGCATGCTCGCCGCGAGTTCGTGGCACACGTTCGCGAGTGCCGTGCGTTCCGGGCGATAGCCCTGCAGCGGCCATGCGGCGAGCGATAACAGCATCTGCAGCAGGCCACCGGCAAAGATCAACGCGCCCGCACTCGCGGCGTCCGCGAGCGAGCGCGGCTCGGCGCCGGTCACGAGCAGGAGAATCATGCAGGCCAGGCCCGCGCGTCCGGCATTGAGCCCGAGCGCGACCAGCATGCCGCCGCCGATGCCCCACACCAGCGCGGCGATCACCATCGCCCAGTCGTGCGCACCGAGCACGCCGCCGGCGAAACCGGACATGCCGGTCGCCATCGAGGTCAGCAGCATGCGCTGCATGCGCAGGCGATACGGCCCGGGCTGATCGAGGAACATCGTGTTGAGCGCACCGCTGGCCATGCCCAGGCCGGCAGCGGTATGGCCGGTCGCGATGCCGAACGCTAGCGGTGCCACCACGCTCGCGCTATTACGCAGCGCCACGCTGAGCGGCACGTCGCGGGGTTTGAGTTCGATCAGGGTCTTGAACATGCGGCCGCAGGCGAGAGGCAGGAAGAGATTGAACCACGAAGCAGGGAAAGAGATGAAAAAGGCGCCGATCGGATCGGGATTTTTCGGAGCAAGTGGCGAGCCAACAGACGGATGTGAAAGCATCCGCGCTCCGGGGTGCGCGCGATTCTCGACCGCTGAGATCACCAAGGGGCAGGATGCGCGCAACGCAACAAACGATTCGCAACAAAAATCAAGAAACCGACATGGCCGCTTCCCCAGACCGTTTCCCATCCGCGCGCATCGATGCGCTGCGCGTGCCGCCGCACTCCATCGACGCCGAACAGGCCGTGCTCGGCGGCCTGATGCTCGACGACAAAGCGTGGGAGCGCATCGCCGACAAGCTCGTCGAGGACGACTTCTATCGCAAGGATCACCGCCTGATCTTCCGCGCGATCGGCGATCTCGCGAACAAGAACATGCCGTGCGATGCGGTCACGCTCGCCGACTGGTTCGATTCGAACAAGTTGTCCGACCTCGTCGGTGGCTCGAGCTACGTGATCCAGCTCGCCAACTCCACGCCGAGCGCGGCGAATATCGTCGCCTATGCCGAGATCGTGCGTGACAAGTCGACGCTGCGCCAGCTGATCGAGGCCGGCACCGAGATCGCCGGCGACGGCTTCCAGCCGGAAGGGCGCTCGACTCAGGAAATTCTCGAAGGCGCCGAGCAGAAAGTGTTCGCGATCGCCGAGGGCCAGGCGCGCGGACGCAAGGGCTTCACGCCGATGCGCACAGCGGTGAAGGAGGCGTTCCAGATCCTGCACCAGCGCTACGAATCCAAGGGCGCGGTCACCGGACTGGCGACCGGTTTTTCCGATCTCGACGACCTGACCGCGGGCCTGCAGCCGTCCGACCTGATCATCCTCGCCGCGCGTCCATCGATGGGCAAGACCGCGTTCGCGGTGAACATGGCCGAGCATGCGGCGATCAAGTCGAAGAAGGCGGTCGCGATATTCTCGATGGAAATGTCCGCCTCGCAGCTCGCGTTCCGTCTGATCTCCTCGCTTGGCCGCATCAATCAGCAGCATCTGCGCACCGGCGACATTCAAGAGGAAGAATGGCCGCGCGTGACCAGCGCGATCACCATGTTGTCCGACGCAAAAATCTTCATCGACGACACGCCCTCGCTGTCGCCGGCCGAGCTGCGCGCGCGCGCGCGGCGCCTGAAACGCGAGCACGACCTCGGCCTCATCGTGATCGACTATTTGCAATTGATGCAGGTGCCCGGCAACAAGGAAAACCGCGCGACCGAGATTTCCGAAATCTCGCGCGGTCTCAAGGCACTGGCGAAGGAACTCAACGTACCGGTGATCGCGCTGTCGCAGCTCAACCGTTCGCTCGAACAGCGCACCGACAAGCGCCCGATGATGGCCGATCTGCGCGAATCCGGTGCGATCGAGCAGGACGCCGACGTGATCCTTTTCATCTATCGCGACGAGTACTACAACCCCGAATCCGCCGACAAGGGCCAGGCCGAAATCATCATCGGCAAGCAGCGTAACGGCCCGACCGGTTCGATCAAACTGACCTTCCTCGGGCAGTACACCAAGTTCGAGAATTTTGCGGCGGGGAGTTATGCGGGTGGGTACGAGTAGCCAAGATGAGCTCGCATCTCCAACTACGGGCATGGCTATCGTTCCTGTGTATCGCAATTTGCATGCGCGTGGCCGCACAGTCGTCGACGGATTTTTATATCCGAAACGCTACTGTCCAACGCATCGCTGTTCCTCGCGACCAAACTATTGTTATCAAGTGTTATTGTCCCAGCCGCAAGGCCACCGAGGACGCGAACTCTACAGAGTTAGAGCTGCGATTCTCTGGCACTTTCAGTAGCGTCGGTTATCACGGGGATCAGAAGAAACCGTCGTCGATACCTGAAAAGTTCATGCGATTCACGGTGACAAAAAACGGATCCAAATTGACGATAGAGAGTCATGAGTTCCAGTTTATTCACCATTTGTTTGTCATCGATGAGCTTGAAGTTGTCTATCCACGTGGATCGGGCGGTGTCGCATTCGATCCTCTTTCCGGAAATTCCCTCGAAGGGCGCCATATCGAATAGCTATGTAGCCCGGATGTAGCGGAGCGGAATCCGGGGACATTTTCTGGATTTCGCCGCTACGCATCCGGGCACGGGTGCCTACCCGGGTTGCTATTTTGCTTGCAAGATTTCCATATTTCGATTATTATGGAAATATGGAAACGAAGGCTGCTGTTGCAACGTTGGCGGCACTCGCGCAGGAATCCCGCCTCGCGATCTTCCGCCATCTGGTCGAAATCGGCCCGGAAGGCGCCGTTGCCGGTGCGATCGCAACTGCACTCGAACTCGCGCCAGCGACATTGTCGTTTCATCTCAAGGAATTGAGTCACGCCGATCTCGTCGTGAGCAGCCAGGAAGGGCGTTTCATTCGCTATGCGGCGAATTTCGGCACGATGAATGGCCTGATCGCCTATCTCACCGAAAACTGCTGCGCCGGCGAGTCCTGTCGACCCGCGTGTGCGCCGGCCAAACCCCAATCCACCCGTCGGAGAACCCAACGATGAAACGCTTCCACGTACATGTCGCCGTGGCCGATCTCGAACACAGTATCGGTTTCTATACGACCCTGTTTGGCGCCGAGCCGAGCGTGCGCAAGACCGACTATGCCAAATGGATGCTTGACGATCCGCGCCTGAATTTCGCGATTTCGCAGCGCGACCGCACGCTCGGCGTCAACCATCTCGGCTTGCAGGTCGACGACGCGCAGGAATTGACCGCGATGCGCGATCAGCTCGAACGCGCCGATCGGAAGATGGTCGAGCAGAGCGACACGACCTGCTGCTATGCGCGCTCCGACAAATACTGGATCACCGATCCGCAGGGCGTTGCCTGGGAAACCTTTCATACGCTCGGATCGGTGCCGGTTTATGGCACCGACGATGTTGCTGCGAGCGCCGGAGCCGAGGCATCGAACGCTTGCTGCGTGCCGCAGCCGCAAGCCGCGAAGGCGAGCGCGAAATCTGCCTGTTGCGCGCCCGGCGCATGCTGATCGAACTCGCCAAGGCCGGCGATCTGGCTGCGATCGCCGCACTGTTACGCGAGGCGGGGCTGCCGAATGCCGACCTCGATGCGGGCAAGCTTGAACATTTTCTCGTCCTGCGCGGCGCCGATTCCACAACGGTGAGTGGTGCTGTCGGATTCGAACCACATGGGTCGGCGGCACTGCTGCGCTCGCTGGTCGTCGCGCCGGCGCAGCGCGGTGGCGGTCACGGCGAAGCGCTGGTGGGCGCGGTTGAGGCACGCGCGCGCAGATCCGGCGTCGCCGAATTGTATTTGCTTACGACCACGGCGGACGCATTTTTTGCGCGCCTGGGCTACGTAAAAATCGCACGCGACACAGCCCTTGCGGCGCTGCAATCCACCAGCGAATTCGCCACGCTGTGCCCGGCCAGCGCGATCTGCATGCACAAGGCGCTATGAACGCGAAACTCGCCTTGCTCGCCGAAGGTCTCGGCACCGCCGCACTGCTCGCGATCGTCGTGGGCTCAGGCCACATGGGCGAGCAGCTTGCGCAGGGCAACGCTGCGGTCGCGCTACTCGCCAATTCACTCGCGACCGGGGCGGGACTCTACGTACTGATTACGCTGCTCGCGCCGGTCTCGGGCGCGCATTTCAATCCGGTCGTCAGCGCGACGATGTGCTGGCGCGGCGAGCTTTCGCTACGCAAAGCCGCCGGCTACATCGTGACGCAATTTATCGGTGCGATCATCGGCGTCGTGATCGCGCACGCGATGTTCGACCTGCCGCTGCTGCAGGCGGGCACGCATGCGCGCAGCGGCGCGGGCCAGTGGCTGAGCGAAATCGTCGCGACGGCGGGGCTGCTGGCGACGATACTGCTCGCGCAGCGCGCGCGCTCGACGCAGATTCCCGCGCTGGTCGGCAGCTACATCACGGCGGCGTATTGGTTCACCGCCTCGACTTCGTTCGCCAATCCGGCGGTGACGCTCGCGCGCGCGCTGACCGACACTTTCGCCGGCATCCGTCCGGCCGATGTCGCGGGTTTCATCGCGGCGCAATGTATCGGCGCAATCATTGTGATCGCCACCAGCCGCGCGCTGGCTCTGCGCGACAGGCGCGCCAATGCCATGGCTGTCGAAGCCACATCCTCTGCGGGCAAACCATCATGAGCGATCCGATCTTCAATGTACTGTTCCTGTGTACCGGCAACTCCGCGCGCTCGATCATGGCCGAGAGCATTCTCGCGAAAGACGGCGCGGGTCGCTTCCGCGCGTACTCCGCCGGCAGCATGCCGAAGGGCGCGGTCAATCCGCTTGCGCTCGAAACGCTGGAACGCTACGGCTATCCGACTGCCGGCATGCGCTCGAAAAGCTGGGACGAGTTCGATGCGCCCGGCGCGCCGCAGATGGATTTCATTTTCACTGTCTGCGACAACGCCGCGGGCGAAGTCTGCCCGATCTGGCCCGGGCATCCGCACAAGACGCATTGGGGTATCGAAGACCCCGCCGTGGCCAGCGGCACGCATATGGAGCAACTCACCGCGTTCGCTACTGCGTTCCGCTATCTAAAGAACCGCATTGCCCTGTTCGTCGCGCTGCCGCTGGCCAAGCTCGAAGCGTCGAAGCTGCGCGAGCATCTGGAGGAGATCGGCAGGGGCGAGGGCGCAACAGGGCATGCGTAAAGCGCACGGGGCGGCAGCGAACGCGATAAGATTCGCGACTGCCCCGGAATAGCCAGATGTCGTCATTCCCGCGCAAGCCGGAATCCAGCGACGTTGCTCCGAGTCGTCGCATAAAGACAGGACACCGGATTGCGGCTTGCGCCGGACTGCGCAGGCAGGATGCCGAGGCGAACATTCGCGCAGCGAATGGCCCGAAGGGCGAGCTGCAGGTGCAGCGAGCAATGACGAGCAAAGAAGACAATGAGTCGCACCGCCCTAGCCACGATCCATCTCGGCGCTCTGCGCCGCAATCTCGCGCGCGTGCGTCAGCACGCGGGGGGTGCGAAGGTGATGGCGGTGGTCAAGGCCGACGGCTACGGCCATGGACTCGAACGCGTTGCGCGCACGCTGGGCGATGCCGATGCGCTCGGCGTCGCCGCGCTCGGCGATGGCTTGCGCCTGCGCGCAGCGGGGCACCGGCAACGCATCGTCGTGCTGTCAGGACCGGACGAGCCGGCTGATCTGGCCGAATTCCGCCGTTTGCAGCTCGATGCGGTGATTCACCACCAGTCGCAGATCGACTGGCTTGCGGCCGAGCCGGCGACCTTCGAATCCAGCGGACGCCCGCTGCGCGTGTGGCTCAAGCTCGACACCGGCATGCATCGCCTCGGCTTCGCGCCCGAGGCCGCCGAACAGGTTCATGCGCAGTTGCGCGCGCTGGCGAATGTCTCTCCCGATATCGTGCTGACGACGCATTTCGCCGCATCGGACGAATTCGACAACGCGCTCACGGCGCAGCAGATCGAATCGTTCGATGCCGCCACGCGCACGCTCGCGGGCGCACGCGCGCTCGCGAACTCGGCGGGCCTGCTCGGCTGGCCCGCAGCGCGCGGCGACTGGGTCAGAGTCGGCGGCCTGCTCTACGGCCTGTCGGTCGTCGAAGGCAAATGCGGCGCCGATCTCGGCTTCGAGCCTGCAATGACCTTGTCGACCAAATTGATTTCGATAAAAAGTATACGCAAGGGTGAACGCATCGGTTACGCCGCGACCTGGGAATGCCCGGAGGACATGACCGTCGGCGTGGCGGCGATCGGCTACGGCGACGGCTATCCGCGCAGCGCGCGCGCGGGCACGCCGGTGCTCGTCAATGGCGCGCCGGCGTCGATCGTCGGTCGAGTATCGATGGATCTCGTCACGATCGATCTGCGCCGGGTGCCGCATGCGCAGGTCGGCGACCGCGTCGCCCTATGGGGCCGCGAGCTGCCGGTCGAGACGATCGCCGCGCATGCCGGCACGATTTCCTACGATCTCACCTGCGGCATGACGCGACGCGTGCTGTTCGTCGAGGACGAATCGTGAGTCTAAGGATGGTCTGAAGAAGTCCATCCTGGACTTTTTCAGACACGTCGAGTCCGTTACACGCCCGGACTCGACTTCGTCGAATCGAACACTTTCGTGCTCGATTTCGCGAGCGAGGCATCCTGCCTCGCGGGGAACGCTAAACTTGTTCACAGTTCCCTCAACAGATGCCGACTGCCGGCGATTCCTGATATAAAGCGGGCGGGGAGGGGTGTGAGGTATCCGGGGGTTGATCGTCGGACGGTTGACCGCATGGGTGAAGTGA
>VBNZ01000046.1:11585-13153 GCA_005877675.1 Gammaproteobacteria bacterium | reverse complement strand
CCAGTTCGAAGCCGCGGGTCTCATCGCCAAGCACAATTTCGAAGGCGGCCAGGCCGTCTACGAAATCAATCGCGGCAAGCATCACGATCATATGGTCGATGTCGACACCGGCCGCGTCGTCGAATTCGTCAGCGAAGAGATCGAACGTCTGCAACGCGAGATCGCCGAGAAGCACGGCTATGTGATCGAGGATCACTCGCTCGTGTTGTATGTGCGGGCCAAGAACAAGAAGTGAGGCGGATAAGGGGCGCAGACGGTAACGCGTTATCTTTCTTGTCCCGTTTCTCTTTTCCCGTTTTCCAGCATCTGCTTTGCGTGCGCGCGCGTTTCTCGCGTAATTTCGATGCCGCCGAGCATGCGCGCAATTTCATCCTGCCGCGATTTTGCATCGAGCGCGTCGATGCGCGTCTGCGTGCTCGCGCCGTCGCTCGACTTGGCCACGCGCAAATGCTGATGACCTTGCGCCGCGACCTGTGCGAGATGCGTCACGCACAGCGTCTGACGCTGTGCGCCGAGCCGGCGTAGCTTTTGCCCGACGACTTCGGCGACGGCGCCGCCGATGCCCGAATCGACTTCGTCGAACACCATCGTCGCAATCTGATCGGGGCTCGCATCGTCGCGTCCAAGCGCGGCGACTTCGATCGCGAGACTGATGCGCGACAGTTCGCCGCCGGAGGCGACCTTGCGCAATGCACGCAGCGGTTGCCCGGGGTTGGCGCTGACCATGAATTCCACGCGTTCGAGGCCGGCTGCATCGGGGGCGGATTTTTCGTCGCGCGCAAGCGCTTCGAACTGGATCTCAAAACGGCCGCCGGCCATGCCGAGTTCGTCCATCAGCGCACTGACGCCGGCGCCGAGTTGCTTCGCGGCGGCCGCGCGCAGCTTCGACAGCTCACCTGCCGCGGCGGCGTAGTCAAACGCGACCACGCCGCGCTCACGTTCGAGTTTGGCAAGGCTTGCGCCGGCGTTCTGCAACGTTTCGAGTTCACTACGCAGCTGCGCGGCATGTGCGTGCAGCTCGGCGACCGGCAGGCGATGCTTGCGCCCGAGCTCATGCAGCCGGGCGATCTGCGCATCGACTTCGGCAAGGCGGTCGGGATCGAGTTCGAGCGCGTCGCGATAGCGCGCAAGCGCGTCGTTGGCCTCGCCGAGCTGGATCTGCGCCGCGTCGAGCAGGTCGCCCAGTGACGCAAGCTCAGGATCGATCGCTGCGAGGCGCACGGCGTCGTGTTGCGCGCGCGCGGTGAGTCCGAGCAGCGACACGCCACCGTCGCCATCGAGCAATTCCGCCAACCCGGCGCTGCCCTGGATCAATGCGCCGGCATTGTTGAGGCGCCTATGCGTTTCGTTGAGTGTGTCGAGTGCGGGCGGCGCGAGCGCGTGACGGTCGAGTTCCTCGACCTGATGCGCGAGCAGGGCAATGCGTTCGGCGTGATCCTGGCCGTTGTCGAGCGCGCGCATCTGCGCGTCGAGCTCGCGCCAGCGCGCCGCGTGCGTGCGCACGCGCGCGAGGGCGTCCGCATGGTCGCCGTAGGCGTCGAGCAGGCCGAGCTGACTGGTGCGGTCGA
>VBNZ01000046.1:2795-11469 GCA_005877675.1 Gammaproteobacteria bacterium | reverse complement strand
CCCTCGTCGAATTCCTCGGCCGCGAGCCAGCCGCACGCTGCGGGCGCATCGACGAGATCGAACTGTGCGATCAGCTCCGCGCGCTCGCAACCGTGACGTACCACGCTGGCGTCCGCGCGCTGGCCGGCGAGCAGCAGCAGCGCATCGACCATCAGCGATTTGCCCGCGCCGGTTTCGCCCGTAACCACGGTCAGGCCTGGACCGAACTCGATTTCGGCCTCGCCGACGATGGCGAAATCCTTGACGAAAAGCGTGTGCAGCATGTGCGAGCGATAGCGGCGGGAATGCGCGCGCAAGCTAGCATGCGTACGCTTGCGCGCCAAGAGTCGCTGAATACTCTCGCGCATGCGCCTTGAACGGCGCGGATTTGCGGCCATATTGACCGCAAGTCGGGGCGTTGCTAGCGTCGCATCGATACTTAATCCGGCGTAACCATGTCGCATCCGTTCGCCCATCATCTCGACCCACGTGCCCGCCAGCTGCTGCGCGTGCTGATCGCGCAATACATAGCCGACGGCCAACCGGTCGGTTCGCGCACCCTTGCGAAAAACTCCGGGCTCGACGTGAGTCCGGCGACGATCCGCAACGTGATGGCCGATCTCGAGGAGCTCGGCCTGCTCGCCGCGCCGCACACGTCGGCCGGGCGCGTGCCGACGGCGCAGGGTTATCGCGTCTTCGTCGACAGCCTGCTCGAACTCAAGGCGCTCGACGAGCCGCAAATCGACGCGCTGCGGCGCGAATTGCCGACGCAGGCGCCGACCCAGGATCTGCTGTCGGGCGTGTCGTCGCTGCTGTCGGAAGTCACGCATTTCGTCGGCGTCGTTACCGTGCCGCAGCGCGAGGAATTTCCGTTCCGCCATATCGACTTCGTCGCGCTCGGCGGCAATCGCGTGCTGGTGATCCTCGTGTTCTCCGATGGCGAAGTGCAGAACCGCGTGGTCATCACGCAGCACCTATATTCGCCGTCCGAATTGGAGCAGGTCGCGAATTTTCTCAATGCGAATTTTTCCGGCTTGCGCATGGCCGAGATCCGCGAACGCCTGAAGCGCGAGATGCGCGAGACCAGCGCGCGCCTGCACCAGCTGATGGTCGCGGCGGCCGATGTGGCGCAACAGGCGTTTTCCGAAGGCACCGAATCACGCAGCGGTGGCGGCAGCGCCGATATGCTCGTCGCCGGCCAGATCAATCTGATGGGCTCGCAGGGGCTGTCCGACATGGATCGCCTGCGCGAGTTGTTCGAAGCTTTCCAGCGCAAGCGCGATCTGTTGGTGCTGCTCGAAAGCTGCGCGCGCGCCGAGGGCGTGCGCCTGTTCATCGGCGAGGAATCCGGCTTCGGCGCACTCGACAGTTGCAGCCTGGTCACCGCGCCCTATGGCGTCGAGGGCCGCGTGCTCGGCGTGCTCGGTGTGATCGGACCGACACGCATGGCGTATCAGCGCGTGATTCCGGTCGTGCAGGCGACGGCGCAGATTCTCTCGGGCGCGCTGAAGGCGAAAGCACTGGACACCTTGAATACGGCGCGTTCATCCCCATAATCGCGCCCGGGGCAAATCGGCGACAGCCGGTTTGGGACGAGACAGGAGTCTGCGCCGCAGCAAGGACGCCTGACTGGCAAAAATCGCAGCTTGGTTTATCGCTTCGCCGACGGCGGAGTTTGTCTGCTTTTGGAGTGAGCAATGGGAAGTACTGATCCGACAAAATCGGCCGATCCGACAAAACCGGTCGAACCGAACGCCGCCGGTGACGGTGGAGAAGGCGCGGCGCCCGAGGGCGACGAACTCGGCAAGATCATTACCGAGTACGAGACCAAGCTTGGCGAGATGCGCGAGCTGATTCTGCGCGAGCGCGCAGAGATCGAGAACCAGCGCAAGCGCCTGCAACGCGATCTGGAGCAGGCGCGCAAGTTCGCCAACGAACGCCTGCTCGGCGACCTGCTGCCGGTGTGCGACGGGCTCGAGCGCGGCCTCGCGGTCGAGAACGCCGACACCAAGTCCTTGCACGAGGGCATGGACCTCACGCTCAATGCCTTGCTCAAGGTCGCAGAGAACAATGGCTTGAAAGCGATTGATCCACTCGGTCAGCCGTTCAATCCGGAGTTGCACCAGGCGATGAGCATGCTCGACGCGCCGGGCAAGGCGCCGAATACGGTCGTCGCCGTGATGCAGAAGGGTTATGTACTGAACGATCGCCTACTACGCCCGGCGCTCGTTGCAATTGCCAAGCCGGCGGGCTGAACGGCGGTATCTCAAACTTGCGAGTATAGAAATTCACTTTTTGCGATCAGCCGCTTGAATTGAGATAGCGCAACCCTATTTTCGAAGTCATGCGCGGCCGCAGTGCCGCAACGAACAGACAAACCGCGCCCTCGCGGTTTTGTGAAGTCAGAATTTTGGAGAGGACACATGGGCAAGATTATCGGTATCGACCTTGGCACGACCAATTCCGGCGTCGCGGTGATGGAAGGCACGACTGCGCGCGTCATCGAAAATTCCGAAGGCGACCGCACGACGCCGTCGATCGTCGCGTTCAAGGACAACGAAGTCCTGGTCGGTGCGACCGCGAAGCGTCAGGCCGTTACCAATCCTAAGAACACCTTCTACGCCGTGAAGCGCCTGATCGGGCGCAAGTTCACCGACGCCGAAGTGCAGAAGGACATCGATCTCGTCCCGTACAAGATTCTCGCGCACGACAATGGCGACGCGTGGTTGGCCACGGCCGACGGTAAGAATCTTTCGCCGCAGGAAATCTCGGCGAAGATCCTGATGAAAATGAAGAAGACCGCCGAGGACTATCTCGGCGAGCCAGTCACCGAAGCGGTGATCACCGTGCCCGCGTACTTCAACGATTCGCAGCGCCAGGCGACCAAGGACGCCGGCCGCATCGCGGGTCTGGAGGTCAAGCGCATCATCAACGAGCCGACCGCGGCCGCGCTTGCCTATGGCATCGACAAGAAGGGCGGCGACCGCAAGATCGCGGTGTACGACCTCGGCGGTGGCACCTTCGACATTTCGATCATCGAGATCGCCGAAGTCGACGGCGAGAAGCAGTTCGAAGTTCTCGCGACCAACGGCGACACCTTCCTCGGCGGCGAAGATTTCGACAAGCGCCTGATCGACTACCTCGTCGATGAATTCAACAAGCAGTCGGGCATCGATCTCAAAAACGACTCGCTCGCACTGCAGCGTCTGAAGGACGCCGCCGAGCGCGCGAAGATCGAGCTGTCGAGCGCGCAGCAAACCGACGTCAACCTGCCTTACATTACGGCCGACGCGTCGGGTCCGAAGCATCTGAACATCAAGCTCACGCGCGCCAAGCTCGAAGCGCTGGTCGGCGATCTGATCGAAAAGACGATCGCGCCGTGCCGCACCGCGCTCAGCGATGCCGGCCTTAAGGTGTCCGACGTGCAGGAAGTGATCCTCGTCGGCGGCCAGACGCGCATGCCGAAAGTGCAGGAAGCGGTGAAGCAGTTCTTCGGCAAGGAACCGCGCAAGGACGTCAATCCGGATGAGGCCGTCGCCGTCGGCGCGGCCATCCAGGGCGGCGTGCTCGGCGGCTCGGTGAAAGACGTGCTGCTGCTCGACGTCACCCCGCTGTCGCTCGGCATCGAGACGCTCGGCGGCGTGATGACCAAGCTGATCGACAAGAACACCACGATTCCGACCAAGGCCTCGCAGACTTTCTCGACCGCCGAGGACAATCAGACCGCAGTGACCGTGCACGTGCTACAGGGCGAACGCGAGCGCGCGAGCGCAAACAAGTCGCTGGCGAAGTTCGATCTCGCCGGTATCGAGCCCTCGCCGCGCGGCATGCCGCAGGTCGAAGTTTCCTTCGACATCGACGCGAACGGCATCCTGCACGTGCATGCAAAGGACAAGAAGACCGGCAAGGAACAGCGCATCGAGATCAAGGCCGGTTCGGGCTTGAGCGAGGACGAGATCCAGCGCATGGTGCGCGACGCCGAGGCGAACAAGGAAGACGACAAGAAGTTCCACGAACTCGTCGGCGTGCGCAACAAAGCCGACCAGCTCGTGCACGCGACGCGCGCGGCGATCAAGGAACACGGTGGCAAAGTCGACGGCACGCAGATCGGCGCGATCGAATCAGCGCTGTCCGACCTTGAGAAGGTGATGAAGGGCGAGGACAAGGATGCGATCGACTCGCGCATCACCGCGCTCGAGCAGGCCGCGCAGTCGCTGGCCGCTGCGGCCGCATCCGCGGGCGCAGGTGCACCAGGTGGCGACGCGGGCGCACACGCAGGTGGGTCGGCGCCGAAGGACGACGTGGTCGATGCCGAGTTCACGGAAGTCAAAGATGAAAAGAAGTAAATAGTAAAGTCGCAAAAGCCGGGTGAAGCCCGGCTTTTGCTGTAAGTAGGCATCGGGAAAGGCATGCCGCGGCCGCATCGTGATTTGCGCGTGTGGCAGGATGCAATGACGCTGGTGACGCAGATGTACCAGCTTATGGCTGAGTTTTCCGATGCTGAGCGATTTGGTTTGACGGCACAGATTCGTCGTGCGGCTGTGAGCGTGCCCTCAAACGTCGCTGAGGGGGCGGCGAGAGGCAGCAAGAAGGAATTCGTGCGCTCCCTAGCGATTGCCCGCCGATCGCTATCCGAACTCGATACACGGTTGCGCATTGCCGAAAATTTGAACTACCCAGGCAAGATTGCATTGTTGCTTTCTGCTATAGAACGTTTGCAGGCTGCGCTGGGTGCTCTTATAAAATCCCGGAAGGTACGCGGCGCGTGACTCGCTTCAGATCGACTATTTACTCTTTGCAGGCGGCGCAGCCGCCGACATCACGCTAATGGAAAAGGGCAGACTCGAAGCGTTCACCGACGGCGTGATCGCCGTGATCATCACGATCATGGTGCTCGAGCTGAAGCCGCCGCACGAGGCGACATGGCAGGCGGTGTTCGGCAATTGGCCGGTATTTTTGAGCTATGTGCTGAGTTTCATTTACGTCGGCATCTACTGGAACAACCACCATCACCTCATGCACCTGGTCGAGCGCATCAACGGCAAGGTGATGTGGGCGAATCTGGCCTTGCTGTTCTGGTTGTCGCTGTTTCCGTTCGCCACGGCGTGGTTGAACGAGGCGCACGGCGCGCACGGTGAGTTTCCCGCGGCCTTGCCGACTCTGGTGTATGGCGTGGTGCTGCTGATGACCGCGCTGACATGGATTCCGTTGGTGCGCTATCTCATTCAGGCGAATGGCGGCCGCGACGGGGCGCTGGCGCGTGCGCTCGCCGGGACCTGGAAGGAAAAGATTTCGCCTTTCATTTATCTCACCGCTATTGTGCTCGCGTTTTTCGCGCCCATAGTGTCCTGTGTGCTGTATGCGGTCGTGGCCGTGATCTGGCTCGCGCCTGACCGGCGCATCGAAAACCATGTGAAGGCGAACCAATGATTGTGTTTCCACGCCCATGAAAAAGCGTTGTTATTACGAAGTCCTCGGCCTGGAGCGCAACGCCTCCGATGAGGAGTTGAAAAAAGCATTCCGCCGACTGGCGATGAAGCATCATCCCGATCGCAATCCCGACAACAGGGAGTGCGAGGCGCACTTCAAGGAAGCCAAAGAAGCCTACGAAGTCCTCGGCGACGCGCAAAAGCGCGCGATGTACGACCAACACGGCCACGCCGCGTTCGAGCATGGCATGGGCGGCCGTGGCGGAGCCGGCTTCGGCGATATGGGCGACATTTTCGGCGACATTTTCGGCGACATCTTCGGCATGGGCGGCGGCGCGCGCGGGCGTCAGCGCCGCGGTTCGGACTTGCGCTATGTGCTCGAACTCGACCTCGAGGAAGCGGTATTCGGCGTCGAGAAAACGATCCAGGTGCCGACGCTCGTCGCCTGCGAGATCTGCGATGGTTCCGGCTCGTCCGACGGCAAAATCAGTACCTGTTCGACTTGTCAGGGCCAAGGCCGCGTGCGCATGCAGAACGGCATCTTCTCGATTCAGCAGGCCTGCCCGCATTGCGGTGGCAGCGGCCAGAAGATCACGCATCCATGCAAGACCTGTCGTGGCGAAGGCCGCATGCGGCGCGATAAGACACTGGCGGTGAAAATACCCGCCGGCGTCGATACCGGCGACCGCATCCGTCTTTCCGGCGAAGGCGAGGCCGGGCCTGCCGGCGCGCCAGCGGGCGATCTCTACGTCGAAGCGCAAGTGCGTGCCGATCCGCTTTTCGCAGGCCGCGCTCGGCGCCGAACTCGAAGTGCCGACACTCGGCGGCGAGGCGATGATCAAGATTCCGCCGGAGACGCAGACCGGAAAGATGTTCAAGCTGCGCGGCAAAGGCGTGACGAACGTGCGCTCGGGCCATGCCGGCGATCTGATCTGTCGCGTCGTCGTCGAAACACCGGTCAGGCTGAGCAAGCAACAGAAAGACCTGCTACAGCAGTTCGAGGCGAGTTTCGGCGACGACGCCGCCGCGCACACGCCGCGCGCAACGACGTGGCTGGATGGCGTCAAGCAGTTCTGGGAGCGGGTGACGTCCTAGCAAGCAGCGGATTGGCCGTCTGAACTGCGCAAGACTGGTCGAAAGAAGGCTGGTCGAAACAGCGACTGGTCCGTAACATGCGCGCATGCGAATTCCTGCCTGCGCGCTTCTGTTCTCACTCGCCGCTTCGGCGAACGCATCCACAGTCGACACGCTGCCGCCACCCTGGTTGCCCGGCGATCCCGGCAGGGCTGCATGCCGTATTACCCATGACGGCGGCGAGCTTGCGAATGCGGCGTTGCGCTTTGCCGTCGCGACGAAGGACGGCTCCCTCGTTCCGGCGGCGTTCGATAATCGCTACACCGGCGCAGGCCATACGCTTGAAGGCGCGCTGTTTGCGCTGACGGCGCGCGCGGTCAAGCCCGCGCCGGCGCAGAAAATCGATTTCAAACTCGATGGACGCATTGCATGCGAGCCGCTCAAGCCGCAGGCGCAGGCCGCGCGCGCGGCTGAGCGTGATGCGGGTGTCGCGCTCGCGGCGCGCTTTGTCGATACAAGGACCGGAATCCGCCTGCAATGGCGTGCGCTGCTGCGCCACGGCGCGAACTATCTGCGCGAGGAAATCCGCTTCGAAGCGGCGCGCGACATTGACCTGAGCAAAGTTGCGCTGATCGAGCTCGATCTCGCCGGCGCGTATGTCGAGGGTACGGTCGCAGGCTCGCCCGTTGTCGCGGACGATCGCTTCTTCGGCGTGGAGCACCCGATGAGCGTCTACGTCAAGCGCGCGTTGCCGTTGCGCGCGAACGTCAGCGCGAGTTATTCAGCCGTGCTCGGCGTGGCCACGCCGGGTCAGCTGCGCCGCGTTTTCGCGGCGTATCTCGAACGCGAGCGCGCGCACCCGTTTCGCACGTTCCTGCATTACAACTCCTGGTATGACATCGGCTATTTCACGCCGTATACCCAGGACGACGCGGTGCGGGTGATACGCGCCTATGGCGAGCACCTCGCGCGCGAGCGCGGGGTCAAGCTGGATTCTTTTCTGTTCGACGATGGCTGGGACGATTACACGCGCCTGTGGCAATTCAATAGTGGATTTCCGAACGGCTTTGCGCCGCTCGCGCGCGCGGCAAAGGATTACGGCACCGCGCCGGGCATGTGGCTGTCGCCTTGGGGTGGCTACGGCGACCCACGCGCGCAACGTCTCGCAACTGCGAAAGCCGCCGGCTATGAGGTCGACGAGCAGGGTCTCGCGCTGTCCGGGCCGAAATACTACGCGCTGTTCCATGACACCGCGCGCGATCTGCTGCAGCACTACGGCATCAACCAATTCAAGCTCGACGGCACCGGCAGCCCGGACAAGGTGACGAAGGGCAGCGCCTTCGACAGCGACTTCGCTGCGGCAATCGCACTGATCGAGGATTTGCGTGCGATCAAGCCCGATCTGTTCATCAATCTCACCACCGGCACGTGGCCGTCGCCGTTCTGGCTGCGCACGGCCGATTCGATCTGGCGCGGCGGTGAGGATCACGCCTTCGCCGGTGTCGGCAGCGACCGTCAGCGCTGGATCACCTATCGCGATGCGGACACCTATGGCGGCATCGTGCGCCAGGGACCGCTGTTCCCGCTGAATTCGCTCATGCTGCACGGAATCATCTATGCGCGGCATGCGCATGGCCTCAGCGTAAATCCCGAGTCCAAGGACTTTCGCGACGAAGTGCATTCGTATTTCGCGAGCGGCACCGGTCTGCAGGAAATGTATATTTCTCCAGATTTGCTCACAGCCGCGGATTGGGACACGCTTGCGGCCGCGGCGAAGTGGGCGCGCGAGCGCGCCGCCGTGCTGCGCGACAGCCACTGGGTCGGCGGCGATCCCGCACGCGGCGAGGTCTACGGCTGGGCCGCGTGGTCGCCTGCGCGCAGCACGATCACGCTGCGCAATCCGAGCGATCGCGCGCAGGATTTCGCGCTTGACCTGCGCGCGACGCTGGAATTGCCTGCGCGCGCAGCGACGCAATTTCAAGCGAAGCCTGTTTTTACCGACAGCGCCGCGCGCGAACTCGACGCCACGACCCCGACGCGCATTCACCTCGACCCGTTCCAGGTACTCGTCTGGGATTTGACGCCGACGCCGTAGGCCCTGCTAGGATTGCAGCCATGAGCGAACTCGTCGATGTCGTCGTTTACGGTTCCGCCGGGCGCATGGGCCAGGCGGTGATACGCAATGTGCTCGA
>VBNZ01000046.1:536-2754 GCA_005877675.1 Gammaproteobacteria bacterium | reverse complement strand
GTTGGTGCGTCCAGGGTCGGGGCTCGCCGATGAACCGCTCGACAAGATATTCGGTGCCTTGCCGCGCAATGTGGATTTTTCCACTTCGCTCGACCCGGACGTCTCTTGCGATGTGCTAGTCGAATTCTCCGGGCCGGTCGCGTTCGATGCGGCGCTCGCGCTTGCGATCGAACGCCGCGTGGCTTTCGTCAGCGGCACAACCGGTCTGCGCGACTCGCAGTTTGGCGCGTTGCAGACTGCGGCGAACGTGATCCCGGTGCTGTGGGCATCGAATTTCAGCCTGGGTGTCGCGATGCTCGCGCGCGCCGCGCGCCGTGTGGCCGAGGCGCTCCCCGACTGGGACTGCGAAATCGTCGAAATGCATCATTCGCGCAAGCAGGATGCGCCTTCGGGCACGGCGATCATGCTCGGGCAAGCGGTCGCCGAAGGCCATGGCGTCGCCTTCGAGCAGAGCGCGCGCTACGCCCGCCACGGGCAGATAGGATCGCGGCCGCAGGGCGAGATCGGCTTCGCGACGCTGCGTGGCGGTGACGTCGTCGGCGAGCACACGCTGATCTTCGCGACGCGGGGCGAACGCTTGGAACTGACGCACCGCGCGACCGACCGCGACATCTTTGCGCGTGGCGCTGTCGCTGCGGCAATCTGGATCGCCGGCCGCGACCCGGGTGTGTACTCGTTCGATCAGGTACTCGCGCCGACACAGTAATCCGGCATTGCCGGAACTTCTGCGCGAGCACTTCGTGCGGAGTGCCTAGTGGAACGATGTGTTTGAAAGCAGCGTAAAGCACGCCGCGAACAGCAGCAGGCCGATCCCGAGTATCGATGCGAGCCCGATCGCCACGCCTTTTGCGGTTTGCTTTTTGCCCTTGGCCGAAAAGCCGACGATCATCGCGACGATCAGCAGCCACGGACAAAGCGCGAGGAATATCCATACTTCGTCCGGCACGCCGCCGCCGCGGACCATGCTGGCAATCGAAGCGAGGAAGCTGACGACGACCGTATAACCGGCGAATAGCGCGCCCCATGCGAGCCAGAAGCCGAGCCAGAACGAGCCCAGCGGATTCGGCGATCGCGCTGGTGTGGGCGACGGGGCAGGGCTCTGGGGCGTGATCGGGTCATTCATGCGAATCTCCGAGTGGATTTACGGATAAATGCCGCGTTCGACGCGCCGGCGCAGTGCTTCGAGCTGCGCCGCGCGGCCGTCGCGATAGAACAGGTTGAAGGTGTCGAACGGAATCAGGCGTCCGTCGGGCTGCGCGATGTGCACGCAGGATTTCTTCACGGCGCGCAGATCGAACGAGTACGCATCGACGAACTGCATGATCAGCACGCGGAACACATTGCGGTAGCTCCATTCCTGCGGCGCCTGCACCTGCGGCAGACAGCACAGCAGGTCGGCCAGCGAGCAGGCTTGTGACTGCGGCGAGTGATTCGTCGCGAAAAGTTCGAACACGTGCGCGCGCAGTTGCTCGTCGCGCTCGACTACGATGGTGTTGCGGCCTTTCGCGATCAGCGTTTCCGGCGAAACGAAGCGCGTCAGCGGCACGGTCGACCCGCCAAGCTTGAGCGCATAGGCCATGGCAAGGCAGTCGGGATTGCACGGCACCGGAATCAGATCGTCCGGTTCAAACACCTTGGTCTGTTCGAGTATGCGCCGGCGCACTTCGGTCAGAGTTAGGCGATCGCGCGCGGGGTCGTAGTTCTCCAGACGCCCTGCGGCTTGAATGGGCTGGAAGGTCACGCCGCGCACGCAGGGCTGTTGCAGCGCGAACTCGATGATTTCGCCGAGCTCGTGATCGTTGAGCCCTTTCTTCACCGTGACGACCAGGGTGGTCGAAATATCGTGCGTGTTGAGATGCTCGAGCGCGCGCCGGCGGATCTCCGACAGCTTCGCACCACGCAACTCCTGATGCACTTCGTCGCGCAGCGAATCGAATTGCAGATACAACTCGAAGCCCGGTTCGTACTGCTTCAGGCGCGCGGCAAAATCGGGTTCCTTGGCGATGCGCAGGCCGTTAGTGTTGACCATCAAATGGCGAATCGGCCGCGCCTTCGCCGCATCGAGGATGTCGAAGAACTGCGGATGCAGCGTCGGCTCGCCGCCGGAGATCTGCACAACATCGGGCTCGCCCTCGTTCGCGACGACCGCATCGAACATGCGCTCGACCGTCGCGAGATCGCGATAATCCGGCCGGTGCGGCCCCGAATCGGCATAGCA
>VBNZ01000046.1:0-518 GCA_005877675.1 Gammaproteobacteria bacterium | reverse complement strand
CCAGCGACAGACAGCTGTGCTGCATATGCTCAGGGCACAGGCCGCAATCGTAGGGACAGCCCCAGCGCTGCTCGGTGTTGAAGCGCTGCGGCTGTTCCGGCGCCTTGATGAATACCTCGCGCGACTTGCGGTAGTACGCGGCGTCGTCGGCGATCAGCACGCGCTCGCGGCCGTGCTCGGGACACCATTTCTCCAAGTATACTTTTTCATCCTTGAGCAGAATCTTTGCTTCGACGCGCACGAGGCAGGTCGAACACACCGACACCGCGCTGTCGTAGAACAGGTACGGCCTTACCTTCGTCCCCAAGACAGTTCCCCTGCGAGGCGTGCCATGTCGCGCCGATAGTAGAGCAATCCGGCCAGACACAGCAGCTGGATACCAGAGAATACGCCGAAATAGACCTGCGGCATCGGCTTGATGAAATCGATGACGAGGCGAAACGCGAGGTAGGCGATCATGAAGACGCGGAAGCGATCGCCCTCGCGCGCGTACGCGTGCGCACCACGCGTGATCGTCC
>VBNZ01000045.1:25898-27395 GCA_005877675.1 Gammaproteobacteria bacterium | reverse complement strand
GAGGGCAATCGCATCGTCGACATGCAGAAGGTCGGCGAGCCTGGCTCGCCGATCAAGCCGGACAAGCGACCCAAGCTCGCCAAGGGCGGCCGCGAGATGGATCTCGCCGGTCATTACGTGATGCCCGGCATCATCGACATGCACGGTCATATCGGCGGTGCCGAACAGGGCGTGCCGGCGGAATATGTATACAAATTGTGGATGGGCAACGGCATCACCACCGTGCGCGAACCAGGCTGCATGAACGGTGTCGACTGGTGCGTAAGCGAATCGCGGCGCAGCGCGGCGAATGCAATCACCGCACCGCGCATTTTTCCGTACGCCGCGTTCGGCTTCGGCGATGCCAAGCCGATGACGACGCCGGAGGAGGGGCGCCAGTGGGTGCGGCAAATGAAAGCCAAGGGCATCGTCGGCATGAAGTGCTTCGGCTATCGCCCCGACGTACTCGAAGCGGCGTTCGTGGAACTGAAGAAGCAGGGCATGCGCAGTGCCTGCCATCACGCACAACTCGATGTTGCGCGGGTCAATGTGCTGACCACCGCGCGCTGGGGCCTGACTTCGATGGAACACTGGTACGGCCTGCCGGAGGCGCTGTTCGACGATCGCAACGTGCAGGACTATCCGCCGGCGTACAACTACAACAACGAGGCCGACCGCTTCGGTCAGGCCGGGCGCCTGTGGGCGCAGGCGGCGCCGAAGGGCAGCGACAAGTACGAGGCGGTGATCGGCGAGCTGCTCAGGCTCGATTTCACGATCGACCCGACCTTCACGATCTATCTCGCCGCGCGCGATCTCATGCGCGCGCGCCGCGCCGACTGGCACGATGAGTATACTTTGCCGCAACTCTGGGATTTCTATACGCCGAACCGCGCGCATCACGGCAGCTTCTTCTTCGACTGGGGCAGCGAGGACGAGGTCGCCTGGCGCGCCAACTATCGGCGCTGGATGGACTTCGTCAACGACTACAAGAACCGCGGCGGGCGCGTGACGGTCGGTTCGGATTCCGGCTTCATCTATCAGCTCTACGGTTTCGGCACGATTCAGGAATTGGAACTGCTGCGCGAGGCTGGCTTCCATCCGCTCGAGGTGATCCGCTCGGCCACGCTGTACGGCGCGCAGGCGCTCGGCGAGGACAAGCGCCTGGGTTCGATCGAAGCGGGCAAGCTCGCCGATCTCGTCGTACTCGAAGAAAATCCGCTCGCCAATCTCAAGGTCCTGTATGGCACCGGCCATATCCGACTTGGAGAGGACGGCAAGACGCATCGCGTCGGCGGCGTGAAGTACACGATCAAGGACGGCATCGTGTTCGACGCCAAGCAACTGCTCGCCGAGGTGCGCAAGATGGTCGCGGACGAGAAGGCGCGCCGCGGGGTTGCGATACTGCCGCAGCCGTGAGGTCGGTATACTTCGGCGCATGACCGAACCGTTTATCGTCGCCATTCCCGCGCGTTACGCCTCGACGCGCCTGCCCGGCAAGCCGCTGCTGCCGCTCGCGGG
>VBNZ01000045.1:25273-25823 GCA_005877675.1 Gammaproteobacteria bacterium | reverse complement strand
ACGATCGTGATGACGCGTCCCGAACATCCGTCCGGCAGCGACCGCCTCGCCGAATGTGCGGAAAAATTGCGCTGGGCCGACGACGCGATCATCGTCAATCTTCAGGGCGACGAACCGCTCGCGCCGGCGAGCGGGATCCGTGCCGTGGCCGATGCGATCGCGCAATCGAACGCGCCGATGGCCACGCTCGCGACGCCGATAACGCAGGTCACTGAGTTGTTCGATTCGAATTGCGTCAAGGTCGTACGCGCGGCGGACGGATCGGCCCTGTACTTCAGCCGTGCACCGTTGCCATGGGCGCGCGATGCATTCGCGAAATCGCGTGAAAATCTGCCCGCGCAGATGCCATTCCTGCGCCATATCGGCATCTATGCGTATCGTGCCGGATTCCTGCGCCGCTTCACCCAGCTCGCCCCGACGCCACTCGAACGCGCCGAGTCGCTCGAACAACTGCGCGCACTTGAACATGGCCACCGCATTGCCGTGCGCATCGCGCCCGAGCCGTTTCCGCCGGGCGTGGACACAGCCGAGGATCTTGCCCGCGCCGAGG
>VBNZ01000045.1:20791-25174 GCA_005877675.1 Gammaproteobacteria bacterium | reverse complement strand
CTGAACTTCAACAGGAGCAGATATATGAAGCGCCTAAACCAACTCACGACCCTTACCTTTTGGCGGTGCATGCCCACCGTGTTCGCCTTGCTCAGCGCGTGCGCCGTCGCTGCAAGTCCAGGCAGCATGGTCGTGAACGAAAAGACCACGACGTTCACAAGCGCCTATGCCTATCATCATCCGGCTTCGTACGACAAGGACGTCATCCAGTCGACGATTCTGCTCAGTGACAAAGCCATCGACGTGAAGAAAATCAAGGCGGCCGGCGGCGATTTCGACAAGGCTCTGCACGCCTGGCTCGATGAAGGCAAAGTCGCCTATTGGGAGGCGATCTTCTATCCAGATGGCGAGTACTGGTCGGGCCAGGCGATTTCGCCTGGCGTGTATGCATTCTATAACCGCATTGGCTGCAAGCTCACGATGACGCGCAATGATGCCAAAGGAATCGAGGGGGCTTGCCGCACCGAGGACGAGAAGGAGAAGGAAAACCACGACGGTGGCCTCTACGTCGACATCAAGTTTGCAGCGGGCCTTTAGTGGGACGTGGGTAGTCCGCTACGCGATGGGCGCTTCGCTTCGACGTTGCAGGATAAAGCAGCGTCGTCGCGCCCGCCGCATCAAGGCGCCGTGGTTGTAGTCACCGATTGGCCGCGTGGTACGCGCCGCGCTTCGTATATCATCGCGACATGATCGGCGATAAGTCGATCAGTGCATCTTCAGTGCATCTATCGCCGCATACAGAAACGCATAGCCTATAAGCCAGTGTCCCGCATTCTATTCGTCTGCATGGGCAATATCTGCCGCTCGCCCGTCGTCGAAGCGGTCGTGCGCACGCGTTTCGCGCGCGCGGGGTTCGATATTGCGGTCGATTCGGCCGGTACCGAGGACTACCACATCGGTGCACGTCCGGATTCGCGCTCGCTCGCGAGTGCGCGCGCACGCGGCTACGATGCGTCCGCACATCGCGCGCGCCAGGTCATGCACGGTGATTTTGAGCAGTTCGACGCGCTACTGATGATGGACCGAGTCAATCATAATGCGTTGCGCGTGCGCTTCTCGAACGAGCAAATGCGTCGCGTGCATCTGTTCCTGTCCTACGCCGACGTGGCGCAGCCTGCGGAGGTGCCCGATCCATACTATGGCCATACGACCGATTTCGAGCGGGTGATCGATCTTGCCGAACTGGGCGCAGATGGCTTGATCGCAAAGTTCGCACGTTGACGGCGCCGAGCGCTGTCCACGGCAACCCTGATTCGGCAAGCCATGCGAGACCTCGCCGAGGTTTATGCGAGGGCGGTATTCAAGTCGCTCATGGCGATGAATTTCGTTGCGACCACTCGCTTATTGCAAGTCCGATACCGAGCGCAGCGGACATCGCCGCGGGTACGAAGAAGGCCAGTTGTTCCAGCGAAAAACGCTCGGACGCCAGCATCAGCACAACGACGCTGCTGCCGATCACCAGCACTCCCACGCACGCGCTTGCGAGCCAGCGCCAACGCGCGCTGAAGCCGCCGAGGATCAGCGTGATGAGCGCAACAGCACCTGCGAGCAAACCCCAGGGCAGCAGCCACACGGCGATTTCGAGCAGTGCGGCAAAAAAACCCAGCAAGGATCCAGCGGAAATGCCGTGTCCCAGGATAAGGAAGACCGCCGCGAGCGCGATGCTGGGAAGTGCCAGCGCGAGACTCAGCAGAAACAGCAAGGATCGCATCGGCGCCGGTCGCTCAGCTTGGCAGAAAGTAAGGCAACGTCGCCAAGCCGAGCGCATCGACCGCGAGCAGGGCGGCGAGAACGACGAACAAGATGCCGCGCGCCCGCGCCACGCGGCCGCGCTTCACGGCGGTGTCGCGCACGACGAACGAATCCGCGAGAGGCCATTGGCCCTGCCGCAGCACGCGCAGCCCAAGCTGCCCTGCATAGATCGCCAGGACGAGAACAACCACGCCTGAGCCGAGCATGACGAGTTTGAATCGATGCAGCGCTTCAGCGTGATTTGCGCCCGAGTCGAGATAGCCGCGCAGCCATGGGAAGAAATAGACTTTTGCGAGCAACAGTATCAGTCCGCCGACGATTGCGACGACGCCAAGTTTCATCGCGACAACGCGCGCAGGCGGGGCTCGGACGACTTCGGGGTTCATGGTAATGGGTTCACCGCTAGAGTCAGCGCGTAACGAGACGAGTATATTGTTTCACGTGTCCCTGTCGTTCCGCGCCAAGTTCTCAACGAACATGCTGCAACAAAGCCTTCGGCGCCTTGCGCCGCCAGGCGCCGGTCAGCAATGTCCGCACAAACGCGCTCTTCGCTTTGGCCAGGCTCACGCGCACGCCCCAGATTTTCTTGCCCCACACGAGCTGCTCAATGAATTCGGGATACATCGCGAGCGCCATCTCGCGCTGTTCGTCAGCGACGAATATATGCGCGTACTCGCCGCCTGTAGGCAGCGTCGCGAATATCTTGCCCTTGATGCGAAACGAGGCGGATTCGAAATGCGGCTCTTCGTTCGTCGCAGGCAGGGACAACGCGAATTTGCGAATCTCTTCTGCTTGCATCGCCCTAGCCGGTTTCGATCGCGTGGCCGCTAACTTATCATTTGCCGATGACTGAAGTTGAATCGTTCGACGGCAAGGCCTTCGTCCGCACGCTGGCCAATTCGCCCGGTGTATACCGCATGTTCGATACGGGCGGCGATCTGCTCTATGTCGGCAAGGCCGGCAATCTGAAGAAGCGCGTCGGCAGCTATTTCCTGAAGCCGCGGCTGGAGCCGCGCATCATGTCGATGATCGCGCAGATCGCGCGCATCGAAACGACACTGACGCGCACCGAAGGCGAGGCGCTGCTGCTCGAGGCGCAGCTGATCAAGTCGCTCAAGCCGCGCTACAACATCCTGCTACGCGACGACAAAAGCTATCCGTACATATTCCTCTCGGCCGAGAACGCGCGCGTGTCTGAGCGCGACGAGAAAGGCGCAATCGAGCCTGCGCGTTTCCCGCGCATGGGCTTTCATCGCGGAGCGAAATCGGGCAAGGGCCAATACTTCGGACCGTTCCCGAGCGCATGGGCCGTGCGCGAGAGCTTGAATCACATGCAGAAGCTCTTCCTCGTGCGCCAATGCGAGGACAACTACTTCCGCAATCGCTCGCGCCCGTGTCTGCAATACCAAATTCATCGCTGCAGCGCACCCTGCGTCGGGTTCATCGGCGCGGACGAGTATCGCGAAAGCGTGCGTCTGGCAGCGATGTTTCTCGACGGCAAGAGCGATGCGGTGATCGACGAACTGGTCGCGTCGATGGAACGCGCGAGCGGTGCGCTCGAATTTGAAAGGGCGGCAAAGCTGCGCGATCAGGTTGCGACCTTGAAGCGTCTGCTTGCTAAAAATTATGTGCAGGGCGCGAGTGCCGATCTCGATGCGATCGCGTGCCGCATCTCCGGCGGCATCGCCTGCGTGTCGGTGCTGTACTTCCGCAACGGCGTCAATCTGGGTTCGCGCGATTTTTTCCCGAAGCTGCCCGGTACGGCGAGCCGCGCTGATGTGCTGACCTCGTTCATCGCGCAGTACTACCTCGACAAGCCGGTGCCGCGCGAGTTGATCGTCGAAGAAGCGCTGGCCGAGGCCGAACTGCTTGCGCAGGCGTTCACCGCGCAAGCTGGGCACGAAGTCGCGATCAAGCATGCGGTGCGCGCCGAGCGCGCGCGCTTTCTCGAACTCGCGCAGAAGAACGCCGATGCGGCGCTCGCCGCGCGCCTCGCCAGCAACGAAACGCAGCGCGAACGTTTCGAGGCGTTGCGCGAGCTGCTCGGACTCGATGAACCGCCGCGCCGCCTCGAATGCTTCGATATCAGTCACACGATGGGCGAGGCGACCGTCGCCTCGTGCGTGGTGTATGGGCCGGACGGCCCGGAGAAATCGCAGTACCGCCGCTACAACATCAGCGGCATCGAACCGGGCGACGACTACGCGGCGATGCGCCAGGCGCTGGAGCGGCGCTTTCGGCGTGCCGCGCTTGAGTCCTTTCCTCCGAACGATCTTGTCGGGGAAGAGGGTGAGGTGCGGGGGCGCGCTCAACTTTCGTCACAGACTGAAGAAGCCCCCCCAACCCCTTCCTCGAGCAAAAAAACCGCTGCGGGGAAGGGAGAGAAAGGCCCGGCATCGTTGAACTTCCCCGATGTACTGCTGATCGACGGCGGCAAAGGCCAGGTGCAGCAGGCGCTGGCCGTACTCGCCGATCTCGCGATCCGCGACGTACTCGTCGTCGGCGTGGCCAAGGGCAGCGAGCGCAGGTCGGGGCACGAAACATTGATCCTCGGTGCCAGCGGCAAATCGTTGTGGCCCGGTCCCGACTCCTCCGCCCTGCACCTGATCGATGCTGTGCGCGACGAGGCGC
>VBNZ01000045.1:19751-20682 GCA_005877675.1 Gammaproteobacteria bacterium | reverse complement strand
GCTGCTCAAGCACTTCGGCGGCCTGCCGGGCGTGACGACTGCGGGCGTGGAGGAGCTTGCGCAGGTGAAGGGCGTGAGCCGCGAGCTTGCGGAGAAAATCTACGCGCTGTTCCACTAAGGATCTTTGAACAAGTCGATTTTTAGCCGACTGGCACAGTACCTTGCTTGTCATTCCTGCGAACGCGAGGCAAGCGCGAATTGCGCGAACGTCTGAAGGACGGCCGCGCAAGGGACAAGCAAAGCGAGAATTCAGCGCCTTTTCATGCGAGTGCGGTGCGCTGGCAAAGCAAAGGCACTGGATTCCCGCCAGGAGCGCGCGGGAATGACGAACCGATCGATGGCGATTTGATCAGGGACTAACCCCCGCATAAACACGGTCCGGTCCCGCGCGCCGCAATCGCCGCAATCGCCGCAATTGCCGCAATCGCCGCAATCGCCGCAATCGCCGCAATCGCCGCAATCGCCGCAATTGCCGCAATCGCCAATCACCAATCACCAATCACCAATCGCCAATCGCCAATCACCAATCACCGCAATCGCCGCAATCGCTGCTAGGAACTGCTTTGGCTTGTCATTCCCGCGTGCTCCTGGCGGGAATCCAGTGTCTTTCGCGCCCAGCGAGCGTCCGCAGCCCGCAGTGCCAAGACAATGGACTACGAGGTCATTCGTTCTTTCGGACCACAGCGGATGTGCCGCTTCGCACTACTCCAGCGTTCAGGGAAATCACGAACGAAGATCACCCCCGCGCCAGCACGCGCCCGATGCCGCGCGCCGCGATCGTCTCGATCGCCGCCCGCACACGCGCTGGCGCGCTAGCAGGATCGAAACCGATGCGGAAATGCAGCTCGCCCTCGGCGGTGCGCGAGGAATGGATCGAGTCGAGATTGATGTGCTGCTCCTCGAACACCGAGAGCAGATCGCGCAGCGAGCC
>VBNZ01000045.1:4360-19706 GCA_005877675.1 Gammaproteobacteria bacterium | reverse complement strand
CGGCAGGAACACGCTCAGATACGCAGGCGAGGCGAGATCGCTGAGCATATAGCCGAGCCGTTCGAATTCGTAACTACCGTCGGCAAGCGATTCCGCGCCGAACCCGGCGCGCGGCGCCTCGAGCAGTCGCGCGCGCATTGCGGCGCGCGCGTCCGCGCTGCCGTCGCGCACGCAGTCGCGCAGGAATTCGATATGCGCGGCGAGGCGCTCGAGCATCGCCGGGATATGTGGATTTTCGAACTGGATGTCCTCGTAGATCGCCGGATTGCCCGCGAGCATGCGCCGCGTGACCACGCCATCGAGCTCGTAGCCGATGGTGCGAAAGCGCTGCACCATGTCGAGGCCGCCGAGTTCGGGCGCGAACTCGCGCAGCAACGCAGCCTGCGCCATATGCGTCGCATGCACCATGCCCTGCACCAGCACCATGATGCGATCGTGCTGCAGCGGATCGGCGCGCACGCAATCGGCTTCGCTCGCGGCCAGGAATTGCTCGAGCCACGCGTGCCATGCGTCGATGCGCGCATCGCACACGACCATCGTACGGCCCTTGAGCGTCGGTGTTTTCGGCGGCGCAGACATCGGATGCAGGCCGGCCACTTCGGCCTGCGAGGTGAGCAACGCCTCGACCGGCGCGGCCTTGATCGAGGTGATGTCGATCCACAGCTTGCCGCGTTCGCGCCCGCCGGCGAGTTCGACATAACTGACTATCAGTGCGGCCGTCGCGCGGATCGGCGCAGCGAAGATCAGTACATCGGCGCGTTCGATCAGTTGCGCCGGCGTCAGCGTTTCATCGCCGGCGGGGTCGCGACCGATCACGCTGAGTCCCATGCGCTGCTCGAAAAAATGCGCGAGCCAGCGGCCGTACGCGCCGCGGCTGCCGACCAGGCCGATCACGGGTTGGGCAGGGACGGGCGAGTCGGTAGGCATGCGACGGCGGAATCCGGGTGAGGCAACGATGGTAGCGGAACCCGCGCTCCGTGCGCGTGGCCGCGTTGCGCGGGCACTTTTTCCATCGCGCTATGTCACACTTCGCGCAGAGAAGGAAGCTCCGAGCGAGTTCAGAGTTTCCGTGAGGCAGGATGCCTCGCTTGCGAATCAGGCGCGTAGCGATTGATTCGTCGTAGCCGAGTCCGGGCACGTACCGGACTCGGCGCGCTCCGATGAGTCCGGGATGGACTGATTCAGAACTTCCCAGCAACTTTTCGCCGATATGCAGCTGACCTGGCCCACTATCCTCACCCTGTTCCGCATCGCGCTGTTGCCGGTGATGGTCGTGGTGTTCTACGCACAGTTCGACGGCTCGAACGTGCTCGCAGCGTTGACCTTTCTCGCCGCGGCGATCACCGACTGGCTCGACGGCTACATCGCGCGACGCTACAACATGTGGTCCGCGTTCGGCGCGTTTCTCGATCCGGTAGCGGACAAGCTCATGGTCGCGGTCACGTTGTTCCTGCTCGTGCAGGAGAATCCGACGCCGCTGCTCGCGATCACCAGCGCGGTGATCGTCGGCCGCGAAATCACGATCTCGGCATTGCGCGAATGGATGGCGGAAATCGGCGAGCGCACGCGCGTCAACGTCGCGATGCTCGGCAAGATCAAGACGACGATGCAGATCGTCGCGATTCTGGTACTGCTCTACCAGCACGACATGGAAGGTCTGCGCCTGTTTCACGTCGGCGAAACCCTGCTCGTCGTCGCAGCGGCGATGACGATCTGGTCTGCATTCGAATACGTGCGCGCCGCGTGGCCGGCGTTGCGCGGGCGGGGGTGATTCGCGCTGGACAGACTGCCCGGGGCCGGAATCGAACCGGCATGACCTTGCGGTCGAGGGATTTTAAGTCCCTTGCGTCTACCGATTTCGCCACCCGGGCAAGGTTTCAGTTGAAAGTGCAGCCGAGGATGGCTGCGCTTGATTCTCGCGGTCTGGATGATCGCAGAAAATCACTGAGAAGTGCGACCGAGGATGGCCGCTCGTTTCGCGTTCACGGAAGAACGCACAAGTACTGGAGGCGAGGGTCGGAATCGAACCGGCGTACACGGCTTTGCAGGCCGCTGCATGACCACTCTGCCACCTCGCCTCTTGAAGATGGCCTGCGCGAAGCGTAGCAACGCATCCCGCAAAAAACAAAACCCCGGATTCGCCGAGGTTTTTTAGTGCTCTTGACGAAGAGTGCGGCCAGGGATGGCCGTTCTTGATCTTGAACCTGCATACGTCGATGCAGCGGGCTGAATCAGCGCCTTTCGGCGAAGCCCGCGTTCAAGGACGAACGCATAAATAACTGGAGCGGGAAACGAGACTCGAACTCGCGACCCCGACCTTGGCAAGGTCGTGCTCTACCAACTGAGCTATTCCCGCGCGAGCCCACCATCATACGATTTCCGCGGCGCGTGTCAACTGTGCGTCGACTGTTTGTTGGGCGATCAGCGCATCTTTTTCCGCCCACAACGCATTGATCCAGGCCTGGAAGCGTTCGCGGAACAGCGGATCGGCTTCGTAATCGCGACCGATCAGTTCCGCCGGGATCGGCAATTCGCGCACGTGGATGCGGATTTCATCGAGGCGCCCGGCGAGCAGATCGAGCAGGGTGGGGCGTCCTTGCGGATAGACGATCGTCACGTCGATCGCCGACTGCAGGATATCGCCCATCGTCTCGAGCACGAACGCGATGCCGCCCGCGCGCGGGCGCAGCAGGTGCACGTAGGGAGAATTCTGTTGCGCGTGTTTGGCATCGGTGTAGCGCGTGCCCTCGACGAAGTTCATCACCGACACGGGCAGGTCGCGAAAACGCTCGCAGGCCTTGCGCGTCGTTTCCTTGTCGCGGCCGCGCAGCTCGGGATGTTTTTCCAGCGTCTCGCGTGAATAGCGCTGCATGAAGGGAAAATCCAGCGCCCACCACGCAAGGCCGAGCACCGGCACCCATTTGAGCTGCTGCTTGAGAAAGAATTTCAGGAACGGAATGCGGCGGTTGAACGTACTCTGCAGCGCGGGAATGTCGACCCAGCTCTGGTGATTGCTCAGCACGAGATACCAGCCGTCGCGACGCAGGCCTTCCAAGCCGTCGACGACCCAACGCGTGCGTGTGAACAAGGCGAACAGCATGCCGTTCACCGCGATCCACTGCTCGGCGATCGCGATCAGCAAGCGCGAGATGCCGCGCCTGAACACCGCGATCGGCACCAACGCCTTGATCAAGGCGACGAGCAGCAGCACCGTGCCATGCACGAGCACGTTGAGTGCGACCAGCAGCAGTGCCAATGGCAGGCGGATGAACGTCGGCAGAAAAGTCAACATGGCGAATTCGCGGGGGGCCTGTCGGCATTGTAGGGGAAGGATTCTCGGCAATTCGTCGGCGCACAAGCAGCGAGCGCGCAAGCAAGCGTCGTCGGGCGCATTGAATTTCGCCGCCAGCTCGCGTCCTGCAGGACGGACTTATTCAGCGCCCGCCTTAAATATCGTCGCGCATCAACTTACGCCACCCTGCCAAACCCAACGCGCGCAAGGTGGCGATGTTGCGTCGATAGATGTCGTCGGTGCTCGTTTCGCGCAGCAGATGCAGGGTCGGATGGGGCGAGCGGTTCGTGTGGTTTTCGATTGCGTCGTGCGCCGTGTCGGCGAACTGATAGTCGGGATGGAAGCTCGCGATCTGCAGTTCGCCATCGAGACCCAGTTCGCGTAACGCGTCGTTGGCAACGGCGAGGAAATCGTTGTAGTCGAGGAAATCGCCCAGCACATCGGGATGGATCAGCAGCGTGGTCTCGCACTGTTGCGGATCTGCTGAATGCAGCGCGAGCAACTCCGCACTCAGATCGGCAAGCAGTATCTGTTCGTCCAGCGCGTGGCTGACGCGGTAGCGCAGGCGCTGCTGCACGAACGGCGCGCGCGCGAATGGGCACAGGTTCAGGCCGATCACGACACGTTCGAGCCAGCGTTGTGTCGCAAGGATCACTTGCGCATCCGCCGCGAGCGTTGCCTCGGATGCGCCGCCGCTCATGCTAGTGGCCTGCAACAAAGGAAGTGGAAGCAAGATCGCGCCGGGATCGTGGTGCTGAGCGCCGGTCCGGAATGAGGCCCATGGCGGTTGCTATGGGCCGATTGAGGACCAAGCACAGCGCCGCGAGACCAAGCGCGCTGCTTTCAATTCTTCTGTTACAGGCCACTATATCCGCGCCACGCGGCAGTTGCGGCCCTTGATCTTGCCGGCGCGTAGACGGTTCAGCGCCTTGTCGGCCAGGGTTCTGTTGATCGCGACGTAGGAGCGTGTGGCGAACACGTCGATCTTGCCGACCGCGTCAGCGGGCAGACCCGCATCGCCAGTCAACGCGCCGAGTATATCGCCGGGACGCATCTTGTCGGTGCGCCCGCCATCGATGCGCAAGGTGGTCATCGCGGCGAGCAGTGCATTCTTCTGTTTTGCGTCCAGCGATGGAATTTTCTGCCAGCGCAGCGGCGCGCCTTGCTGTTTCTCCAACGCCAACGCGCGCGGCATTTCGCGCGGCGTGACCAGACTCAGCGCCAGGCCCGCGCTGCCCGCGCGCGCGGTGCGCCCGATGCGATGCAGGTAGATATCCGGGTCGGGCGGCAGTTCGTAATTGATCACCGCAGCGAGGTCCTTGATGTCCAGTCCACGCGCGGCGACGTCGCTCGCGACGAGCACGCTGCAGCTGCGGTTGGCGAAGCGTACGAGTATTTCGTCGCGATCGCGCTGCTCGATATCGCCATGCAGCGCCAGTGCGGAAATGCCGAACTCGGCCAGCGCTTCGCTGACATCGTCGGCGTCGCGGCGCGTGTTGCAGAACACCACGCTCGATTCCGGACGATGCTGCAACAGCAGCGCGGCCAGCGCCGCGGGTTTGCGCGCGAGATCGGTTTCATGGAACCACTGCTCGATGGCTGGCTGCTCGACGGCGCCGGCGACAGTCACTTCAAGCGGATCGCGCAACGTGCTCTTCGCCATCGCGCGGATCGCTTCAGGATAAGTCGCCGAGAACAGCAGGCTTTGTCGCGAAGGCGGCGTCTTGCCGACGATTTCGCGGATCGGCTCCTCGAAACCCATGTCGAGCATGCGGTCTGCTTCATCGAGCACCAGCGTCTTCACCTTGGCGAGCGACAACGCCTGTTTGCGCAGCATCTCCTGGATGCGTCCGGGCGTGCCGACGACGACGTGCGAATCCTTGCGCAGCGAGGCGAGCTGCGGCGCCAGCGCAATGCCGCCGGTGAGCGTAAGCACTTTCAGATTTGGAATCGCGCTCGCGAGACGGCGAATTTCGCGCGCAACCTGATCGGCCAGCTCGCGCGTCGGGCACAGCACCAGCGCCTGTACCTTGAGCAGTGTCGGATCGAGGCGCTGCAGCAGCCCCAGGCCGAATGCGACGGTCTTGCCGCTACCGGTCGGTGCCTGCGCGATCAGGTCGCGACCCGCGAGCATCGCTGGCAGGCTTTGCGCTTGCACCGGCGTCATGGTGGCGTAGTCGAGCGCGGTCAGCGCCTTGAGCAAAGGCGGCGCAAGCGCCAGCGAAGAAAATTCGGTCATGCGCGCATGATCGCATGCCGAGCAGGTTCATACCGCGCAGGTTGTAGTGACGGCCCCAGCCAGTCGAACAATCAAGGCTCGTCATTCCGGGAATCTAGCGCCTTTGACTTAAAAGCACTGGATTGCCGGTCGTAGTGACAGCCGTAACGCAGTCGAACAACCAAGCTCGTCATTCCCGCGAAAGCGGGAATCCAGCGTCTTTAAGTCAAGGGCACTGGATTCCCGCCAAGAGCACGCGGGAATGACGAACTACTCTATCGAACTTGGTTGCTCTCGATTGCTACAACCGATTGCTACAACGCCGGCGTATCGTCCTTGAGCATCGCGTGCCGCACGATCTTGATCGGCGCAAAGCCCTGCTGCATGAAATCATCGTGGAAGCGCTTGAGCGTGAAGGTCTTGCCTTGCTTGGCTTCGACGTCGGCGCGCAGCTTGAGGATTTCGAGCTTGCCCAGCGTGTAATACAGATACGTCGGATCGCCAGTGCCGCGCTTGGTTTCGACCGTGCCGACCGCGTGTGACTGATAGCCTTGCTTGACGAAGAAATCCACGGCCTGGTCGAAGGTGAATTCGCCGGTGTGCAGCTTGATGCCGACGATGAAGCGCGCATTGCGCAGCAGCGCGTCCTGCAGCTGGCCCAGGCGCAGCAGTTTCTGCTGGCGCGCATCGTTCGGGAACAGCGACTGCGCAAGACCTGCGTCGAGCATCATCTGTTCGCAGTAGTGCGCCCAGCCTTCGACATTGGTGTTAGCGCCGAGCAGCTTGCGCACGCGATCGTGAATCTGCTGCATCCACAGAAACTGGATGTAGTGGCCCGGATAGGCTTCGTGCGCGGCGACAACCGTGATCACAGGGTAGCTGAATTGCGCCATGAATTCGTCGGTGTGCTTCTTGTCCCAGGCGCTTTCCGGCAGCGTGACGTTGAAGTACGCCTCCTTCGCGTTGGTTTCGTACGGCCCGGGCGTGTCCATCGATGCGAACGTGGTCGCGCGCATGAACGGCGGCGTCTCTTCAAGGATCGGCCGCACCGGCGAGGGGATCGTGATGATCTGCTTCTCATCGATGAACTTGGTCAAGCCATCGAAGGTGTTGCGGAACGCATCGAGCAATTTTTTCGGATCGGGATGATCGGCGCCGAGCTCGGCCAGCACCTGCTGCGGCGTCTTGTTCGGCTCGAGCTCTTTGGCGACCTGGGCGAACTGCGCCTGATTAGCGCGCATATTGGCCATGTCGATCTCCACCAGCTTGGCCAGCGGGATGTCGACCATTTCGTCGTACTGCAGTTTTTTCGCATAGGTGTCGGCACCGAGCTTGAAGTCGCCGTGCGATTTTGGTAGCACATCTTTTTTCAGCCACGCGGCATAGTCCTGCAGCGCTTTGATCACCATGTCGTTGGATAGCGCGAATTCCTGCTTGAGCGTGTTGTCGTCGACGTCGGCAAACGCCTTCGGCAGATCGGTCTTGAAAAAATCGATGGTGCCCGGCAGCTGCTCGATCGCAATCTCGGTGTAGATCTTCGGCGGATTTTTGAGATTCTCGTGCGCGGTTGCGAGCGCGGCAGGCATCTGCTTCTCGCGTGCGATGAGCGCGCGCAGGCGTGTCGCAGGCGACGCGAACTTGCGCTCCATGATCGAAAATGCGCTGTTGGTGACGCCGCTCGAATAGGTATCGGGATTCTTCTCCCACGGCCGGATCGTTTCGAGCGTCAGCAGGGTCGAGTGAATGTAGTTGAGCGCGAGGTCGCGATCGCCGCGCGTCATCTCATCCAGCGTGCCGGCATCGACCGCGGCCACACGCGACTCGTACTGTTTGAGCGCGGCGATCTCGCGATCGATCTGCGCGCGCGAGTAATCCTCGAGCTTGTCGTCGTACTGGTGCAGGCCGGTCAGCGTCGCCGTGGTCGGATTGTTCGGGAAGTAATAGCGGTCGAAGAACTCATCGGCCAGCGTCATGAACGCGGCGTTGGCATTCGGCGTCGCGACGGGCGTATCTGCATGCGCCGGCGCAAACGACAACACAAACAGGAGGGCGGCGGTGAGCGCTTGCGCGCGAAACGGATGAGCCATGGCTGGAGTCTCAGGTCGGTGAGCGCAAAGAATATCAGTCGCATCCAGCCGATCTCGTAGCCCATCAGTCACGCACCGCAGTTGTCGCGCGCGCGGATGCGTGTATCCTGCGCGCCTCTCACATGGAGCCGTGCCATGGCACGTCGCAAGCTGGTTGCGGGAAACTGGAAGATGAACGGCACGCGCGTGTCGGCACAATCGCTGGTCGATGCGGTCGACGCGGCGCAGCGCGCGGGCGAAACCGGTGAGGTCGATATCGCGGTGTTTCCGCCATTCGTCTACCTCGGCGAACTCACCGCGCGCTATGCCAAGTCGCGTATCGCGTTCGGCGCGCAGGATGTGAGCGAGCACACGCAGGGCGCGTTTACCGGCGAAGTCGCCGCGGCGATGGTGCGCGATGTCGGCGCGACGCATGTGTTGGTCGGGCACTCCGAGCGGCGTCAATATCATGCCGAGAGCAACGAATGCGTCGCGCGCAAGTTTGCGCAGGCACTCACGGCCGAACTGGTGCCAGTGCTGTGCGTCGGCGAGACGCTGGAGCAGCGCGAAGCCGGCAAGACCGAAAGCGTCGTCGCGGCGCAACTTGATGCAGTGCTCATGCAGAGCGGCATCGAGGCATTCGCACGCGCAATCGTCGCTTATGAGCCGGTGTGGGCGATCGGCACCGGCCGCACTGCCTCGCCTGCGCAGGCTCAGGACGTGCACGCCTTCATCCGTGGCAAATTGGCAAAAAGCGATGCTATAATCGGCGGCTCGACCCGTATTTTGTATGGCGGGAGCGTCAAACCCGGCAATGCGGCCGAGCTGTTCGCGCAGGCGGACATCGACGGCGGCTTGATCGGCGGCGCCTCGCTGGTGGCCTCGGAATTTCTCGCAATCTGCGCGGCCGCGCGGTGATAGCGAGGCAGGAAGCCTCGCCCGCGAATCAAGCGCGCTAGATTCGGCGTAGCTGAGTCCGGGTGTATAGGATTCAGCCCACTCTGATAAGTCTTGGACGGACTTAGTCAGGGTTTCAAATGGTGTGCGGAAAACCTTTTTATGATGCTGCTCAATCTGTTCAATATCGTTTACGTGCTCGTCGCGATCGCGATGATTGCGCTGATCCTCCTGCAACGCGGCGCGGGTGCGCAGGCCGGTTCGGGCTTCGGCGGCGGCGCCTCGGGCACGGTATTCGGCTCGCGCGGCGCGACGACGTTCCTGTCGCGCAGCACGGCGATCCTCGCCGGCCTATTCTTCCTGCTGAGCCTCGCGATGGCCTGGTACCTCGGCCATTCGGGCGTAGCCAAGCCGGCGGACGATCTCGGCGTGATGAGCGGAGTCGAAGCGCCGGCCCCAGCGCCAGCGCCCACGGCCAAGATCACGATGCCCCCGACGCCCGCAGCTGGCAGCGATGTGCCTGCGGCAGCCCCCGCGACTGCGGCACCGGCGGCGGCAACTCCTGCGAAGGATGTTCCTGCGGCTCCCGCCGCGGCCGCTCCGGCGCCCGCCGCGCAAAAGAAAGACGACAAGGCTAATCGAGTGATAAAATAAGATACAAACCGGAGCGATCCGGACGATTCAAGAACAATGCCCAGGTGGCGGAATTGGTAGACGCACTACCTTGAGGTGGTAGCGCCGTAAGGTGTGGGGGTTCGAGTCCCCCCTTGGGCACCAACACAGAATCCGGAAACGTCCACGCGATCCGGAAAAGCACTACGAAACCCGCGAGAAATCGCGGGTTTTTTGTTTCCTGACGTTCCGTTATCGGTGCGTGCCTGTCGCGCTGCGCCGCGAGCGCGCCTTTCGCGTAACGCTCGCGTCGGCCAGCGCCTGCCGTACCAGCGCTTGCGCAGCCCAGGCGCTCACTGACAATGCGTGGTCCGTGTCGGCGCCGGCGACATCACGCAGGGCGAGCACGGCCTCGGTACCCATGGTCAAAGCCAGCGCCGCGGCCAGCCGCTTGCGTGCCGCCGGCGACAACCGGTCCTTGAGCGCATCGACGATCGGCGTGATGCACTGCATGCGGCGGCCAGGTCGCGGTGGCCGCGTGTGAGGCGTGTTGTCGAGCCATGCCGACATGAACGAGCGCTCCACCAGGTGCAAGCCGACCTCGTCGCCGAGCAGCTGCTCGTTCAGCGTGCGCGCCGCACGGCCAACGGCCTCGAGCGGATCGTCCCCTGGGCGGTAGAGGCTTTGCAGCGGCCGCAACGCGCGTTCAAACATCGCATCGCTGACCAGCGCTTCGACCGACGAGTAATAGCGGTAGGCGGTGGCGCGCGAGACCATGGCGTGCGCTGCCACCTCGGCGAAGCCGGGCGTGCGGCCGCCTTCGCACAGTGCCAGCGTCGCGTCGATGAGCGCACGCCGTGTGCGGCGTTTTTGATTAGCGCGGCCTTCGCCTGCGGCCGCATTGCACATCTGCGCGCTTGACGAGTCATTTTTCATATTTGATAATGATACATATGTCTCACGAGTAAACTCATGTCTCATTATATAAGTATTTGGCACAGAGGAGCCTAGATGAATGCGATTCCCAAAGAACAGTTTGATCGCATGATCGATCGGCACTTCCGCTTCGAGGCGGAGAACGATGTCAACGGCGTGCTGAGCACGATGGTCGACGACGTCGAGCACGATGTGGTGGGCTCGCCCACCGGCCCGCTGCGCGGCCAGCAGGCAGCGCGCGGCTTCTATGATGCGTTGTTCGCCGATCTGTCCGGCGAAAGTGTGACCACGCTGCGGCGGCACTACGGGCCGGACTTCGTCGTGGACGAAAGCCTGTGGGAGGGCACCGCACCCGGCACGCCGTTCGGCATCTCCGGCGACGGCCGGCGGCTCGCTTTTCGCCTGCTGCACGTGTTCGACATGGCGCCCGACGGCAAGATCAAGCGCGAGAATGTGTGGATCGACCTCGCATCGATTCTGCAGCAATTGCAGGCGCCCGCGGTGATTGCTTGACTCGCACACAGCAGGAATACCGGTAGACTCGATTAAAAAGCCCCGCAGTTTTGCGGGGTTTTTGTTTTTTCCGATCGATCGCATCGCGGCGCTGATTCTCCGCCGTAGCGCTTATACTGGCTCTGAGGTCTCAGGGGGCTGCGCGATGAGGGAAACGCGACCGACACGACGTGCATGGCGTTACGTTGCTGCGTTCGGCTTGCTCATCGTATTGGCGGCAGCAGCAGCCATCTATCAGGCCTGGCTGCGCCAGCCGGCGGTGCACGATTTCGATGTTAGCGATACGGCCCTGGTCGTGCTGCCGCTACACACAGGTTCACAGCACGATGATGCTGTGCTCGCCCAGGGGTTCAGCGCCGAGCTGATCGAACGCCTCGCCATCATCAAAGACTTGCGCGTCATCGGCAATGCCTCGGCGCAGCGTGCCGTGTCGGAAAATTTCGATTCCAGACAATTGCAGTGGCGTCTCGGCGCCACGCACAGCCTCTCGGGCACGCTGCGCATACAGGCAACGCAGGCATATGTCGAACTGCGCCTGATCGACGTCGCCAGTGGCCAGGTTGTATTGGCGCAGACATATGGTCGCGCCATCGACGAAATGTCACTGCTCAGTCAGGACATTGCGCTGGGTGTGGCGAAGTCGCTCAAGCTGCTTATCCCCGCCGTGCCCGACGCCGCACGCATCGAGCCAGACGCTTATCGCAGTTACTGTGAAGCGCTGCATCTTGCCGAAGATCGAGCGCGCGCGCTCGAGTCGTTGCGTGCGCTGGTTGCCGCGCAGCCCAACTTCGCGCGCGCACACGCTGCGCTCGCGCGCGAGATCGTGGGGGAAGCGCGGCCCGAGCGATTGGCGCCCGGAGAACTTGAGGAGATAGCCAGCGAAGCCAAGCGCGCGCTCGATCTCGATCCGTATCTGGCTCAGGCGCACGTCACCTTGGCGATCCTGGCCTGCCGCACGGGGGACTGGGCGCGTTGCATGCCGATGTTCCAGCACGCACTCGAACTCAACCCTAGCGACACCTTTGGCCGCATGGCATATGTGTATTGGCTCGGTGCGCTCGGCTTCGTGGATCAGGGGTTGCGCGAGGCGGAAATTGCCTGGCGTCTGGATCCGCTCAGCCCATCGGCGAACTTCACCCGCGGACGTCTGCTCGATACCGTGGGTCGGCATGCCGAGGCCTCGCGCTATCTCGAGGCAGTGACACCGCCGTCCGCGGGACTGGTCTATGCGCGCTGGCACAACGCGGTTTGGCGCACGGATACGGATGCGGCGGCCAAGCTCGCCGTTTCGATTCCCGAAAGCGACGGTTTTCGCGAAGCCTACCTGGTCGTGTCCGAGGCTCTGATCGAGCCGCGGCTATGGTCCGAGGCGCTGCCCTTGATCAGTACCTCGGAGCGCGCTACCGGGCGCATGGATGTGCTGCGCTTGCTCACGCCGGACCCCGATTACGCCGTGATAGTCGGTGGCCTCGAAGGCATGCTGCGCAATGGCTGGCCGAGTTACTACCTGCTGTTGTGGATGCCCGAGTACGCCAAGATGCGTCATGACCCCAGCTTTCAGGATTTTCTCAAGCGCACGCGCCTGATCGATTACTGGCGCGCGGCGGGCTGGCCGCCGCAGTGTCGAGCCGAAGGCGAGGGCGCATTGTGTGATTGAGGGTCCGCCTTGGGTCTGCTCGCTCAAAAAGTAGCAGACTCGACGCGCATTCAGACCGCGCGCATGCCGCGCGCCGCGGCAAAGAACGCGACTTGCGCTTCGAGTTCGCGCAACTGCGCGTGCGCGGGAGCGAGATTCTCGGTTTGCCCCGCAGCTTCGATGCGTCCCGCCACTTCCGCCAGCGCGGCGGCGTCGACCAAGCCGCTCGCGCCTTTGATGCGATGCGCTTCGCGCGCGACAGCCGTCGCGTCGTTGCGCATCAGCGCGTCGCGCAGCGCAACGATGTCGTCGTGCGTGGTGTGCAGGAAATCCTCGATCAGGCTGCGATCGAACGCGGTATCCGCCGCCGTAGCCGATGCCAAGATCGGATGCGTCGACCATGCAGGCGCCGCAAGTCGCTGCAACGGCAGATAGCGCTGCAGAACACTCGCCAGTAATGCCAGCGGCGCAGGCTTGGCGATGAAATCGTCGATGCCTGCGTCGCGGCAGCGCTCGATCTCCTCGGTGCTGACATTCGCGCTGAGCGCGATCACCGGCGCGCGCTTGCGGCCGTGCGTCGCTTCATCCAGGCGCACAGCGTCGGCCAGACTGTAGCCGTCGCGGCGCGGCATGTGCAGATCGGTAAGCAGCAGACCGAAGCGGCCGGTTTTCCACATCTGCAGCGCAAGCTCGCCGTCGTGTGCCGTCGCGCAGGCGTAACCGAGCTGATTGAGTTGACGTGCGATCACTGCGCGGTTGGTCGGGTGATCGTCGGCGAGCAGGATGAGACTGCCTTCGCGTTCGGCTTGGGCCAGGCTCGGTGCGGTGCGCGCCACGTTGACCATGACGGCTTCGCGCGTGAGCGTGGCGGGATCGGCCAGCGGCAGGCGCACGATCAGGCTCATCGTCGTGCCGACGCCGACATGGCTTTCCATGTGGATCTCGCCACCCATCAGCCCGGCCAGACGACGGCAGATCGTCAGGCCCAGGCCGGTGCTGTCGGCGCGCTGTGCCCCGCCGTCGCCGGCCTGGGTGAACGCGTGGAACAGACGTTCCTGGTCCTCGACGCCGACGCCGATGCCGCTGTCCTTTACGCGTAGCGCGATCAGCTCGCGCTGATCTTCGACGGCGAGTCGGTCGAGGATCACCTGCACGCCGCCGCGCTCGGTGAATTTGATCGCGTTCGACAGCAGATTGCTGAGGATCTGACGCAGGCGCAACGCATCGCCGAAGTAGGCCGGTGCGATGCGCTCGTCGAGATGGCATTCGAGCTCGAGGCCCTTGGCCGAGGCGGTGCCGAGGAAGTTGTCGGTCGCTGCGCGCACGATCGCGCGCAGATCGAGCGGCGCCGGATTCAGTTCGAGCCGGCCGGCTTCGATCTTCGAGAAGTCGAGAATGTCGCCGATGATCTGCAGCAGCGTTTCCGCGGAATTCTGCGCAATCTCCACCTGCTGCCTCTGGTCGGCATCGAGCTTGGTGTGCGCGAGCAGTTCAAGCATGCCGGCGACGCCGACCATCGGCGTGCGTATCTCGTGACTCATCGAGGCGAGGAACGAGGACTTTGCCCGGTTCGCGTCGGTCGCGCGCGCCTCGCTTTCGAGCAGACTCTCCTCGTATGCGAGCAGATCGCTGCGCATCGCGACCAAGGCCTCTTCGATTTGCCCGAGTTCGCTGCCCTCGGCATGAAATTCTTCGGTCGGCGTGAAAGCGGGGTCGCGCACGTGGCGCGCGAGGTGCACGAGCGCACCGATACCTCTGTATACATTGCGTAAAATGCCGCGTCCGACCACGAGCACGAACAGCAGTGCGGCGACGCTGAGGATCACGCGCCACAGGCCGATCGCGCGCGCATGGCGCAGGTGATCCCTGACGTGGCGCTCGGCATCGAGCATCTTCACGTCGGTGAGAAACTGCAGGCGCGTGGTCACAGGATCCATCGCCGGAAACAGTTCGGTGTCGGCGAATTGCCCGAGCGCCTTGATGTCCTGCGCCTGCAGAATCGTGCGTAGCTTCCGCGTGGCGCCGTCGGCGAACGTGCGTGCCTTGGCGATTTCGTTGGCGAGTGCGCGCTGTTCCGGCGACAGGTTGGTTTCGAGCAGCGCTTGCCAGTGGCGCTGGATGTCCGACTGCGCCGTATCGACCATGCGCGCACCCTGATCCCAACCGAGCAGGGAATTGCGCACGCGGAACGTGGTGTCGACGATTTCGAGGCGATAGGAGTCGGAGATCGATTTGGCCAGGCGCAGGCCGCTGAGCGAGTCGCGCAGCAGCGCGTCGAACGTGCTGATCTCGTCACGCAGTTCGAGCTCGTCCATCACCAGCACGCAAAAGCCCGTGCCGAGCAGCAGACCGAACAGCACCAGCAGCTGCGCGCGTATGCTGAGTCGGCGCTGCAGCAGTTTCATGATGGCGTTGCGTGCGGTTCCGGTGGGCGCCATTCGCTGATGGCGTGCATCAGTTCATCGCCCGGCAGCGGCGGCGCGATCAGGAAACCTTGCGCGAGCTGGCAGCCGAGCGCGGCGAGCATCTGCCAGTCCTCGATCGTTTCCACGCCTTCGGCGACGGTGGTCAGATGCAGCTTGTGCGCGAGATCGAGGCTCGTTTCCACGACCGCGCGCTTGCGCTGCTGCCGCGCCGCACCGGTGACGAAGCCCTGATCGATCTTCAACTCGGTGAACGGAATCTGCGACAGCTGCGCGAGCGAGGAATAGCCCGTGCCGAAATCGTCGATCGACAGACCGAAACCCTTCAGGCGCAGTCGCGCGAGCACGTTGAGCACGTGCGCCGCCTCGCTCATGACCGAACTCTCGGTCACTTCAAGCACCATGTCGCGCGGCTTGACCCCGTGATCGATCGCAAGCTGCTGATAGCGGTCGGCCGTGTCGACCTTGGTCAGCGTGAGCATTGAAACGTTCACCGCCAATTTGAGATCGAGTCCCTGCTGCGCCCATTGCTTGCGCCAGTGACATGCACGCACGAGCATGCGCTCGGTGAACGGATCGATCAGGCCTTCGCGCTCAAGCACGGGAATGAAGCGGACGGGACTGATCCAGTGGCCGTGGTGGCGCCAGCGCGCAAGCGCCTCGACGCCGACGACGTGGCCGGACTTGATCTCGACCTTGGGCTGGATAAACGGTTCGAATTCATCGGCGTCAAGGCCCTGGCGCAGCGCCTCG
>VBNZ01000045.1:2273-4281 GCA_005877675.1 Gammaproteobacteria bacterium | reverse complement strand
CACGCAGGCCATACGCACGCGCCATGCCCTGTACGGTGTTGAGGAGGGCAGGATCGAGCGCGCTGGCGAGCGCGACCGCGCGCGCGAGCTTGCGCGAAGCGACGTGGCCGATGAATTCGATGCCGTCCATTTCCGGCAGGTCGAGATCGACCAGCACGACATCGGGCTGCGCCGCGGCGCTTTCGAGCGCCGCAAGTGCGGACTTGCCGTCGTTCGCTTCGCTCAGGCGGGTGAGGCCGAGTTCCTCGAGCAGGCGCAATGCCACCCGGCGCTGAAAGTTGTGGTCCTCCACCACCATGACCGACAGACCGGCAATCTGCATCATCCACTCCCCCAAGAGCGCCCGGCGAGTAGCCTAGCAGGTATCCTCGGCAGCCAGACGCCGTTTTCGCTGCATCCATTCAGCCGCGCCGCGCCGGTAAACCACAAGTTGTTGCACTGCGCAACCTTGGCAACGCGCGGCTGCGGGCCGTATCATGTAGTGCTTGGGATTTTTCTTTGTAACGAAGATTTCTCCCGGTTCGGTCGATGCCACCCGCGGCAATGCTGCGGGTGCGATCCAGTGTGGATCGCAAGGCATCGTGTCGGGATGATGCCGCGCGATGGCGCGCGGCGCGAGAGGTTTTTTTGTGCTGGCTGAATATTTGCCGATACTCCTGTTTCTGATCGTCGCCGGCGGCATCGGCGTCGCGCTGCTCGTGGTGGGTTGGGTCTTCGGTCCGCGCACTGCGAATAAGGAAAAATCCGCGGCTTACGAATGCGGCTTCGAGGCATTCGAGGACGCGCGCATCCCGTTCGACGTGCGCTACTACCTGATCGCGATCCTGTTCATCATCTTCGATCTGGAAATCGCGTTTCTGTTTCCCTGGGCAGTGGTGTTCAAGGACATCGGCCTCGTTGCGCTGATCGAGATGGCGATCTTCCTCGCGCTGCTGCTGCTGGGATTCTTATATTGCTGGAAGAAAGGAGCACTCGAATGGGAGTGACTGATACCACCATCGAGAAGAAGCTCTTTCTCAATCCGGAGCCGACCGGCGCGGTCGATGACATTCTGCGTCCGGGGGCGGGTAATCCGCTGCTCGAGCGCGGCTTCGCCACGGCATCGCTCGATAGCCTGGTCAACTGGGCGCGCACGGGCTCGATGTGGCCGATGACGTTCGGCCTGGCCTGCTGCGCGGTCGAAATGATGCATGCCGGTGCGGCGCGATTCGATCTGGATAGATACGGCGTCGTGTTCCGCCCGAGTCCGCGCCAGTCCGATGTGATGATCGTCGCGGGCACGCTGGTCAACAAGATGGCGCCGGCGCTGCGCCGCGTCTACGACCAGATGCCCGAGCCGCGCTGGGTCATCTCGATGGGCTCGTGCGCGAACGGCGGCGGCTACTACCACTATTCCTATGCGGTCGTGCGCGGCTGCGATCGCATCGTGCCGGTCGATGTCTATGTGCCGGGTTGTCCGCCGACCGCCGAAGCGCTGATCTACGGCATCCTGCAGCTGCAGAAAAAGATTCGCCGCACCAATACCGTAGGCAAAAGCGCGCTGGTCGATGCGGGCATCGTCGATCGCAAGACCGGTGGTGCGAAGTTCGGCGGCTCGACCGTAATATCCCGAACAGAGCCGGCACGGACGGGCAGGGTATGAGCGAGGTGCCTGCCACCACGCTCGCACAGCGCATCGCGGCGCAGTTCGGCGACAAGATCGCCGGCGTCAGCGAAGCCTTCGGCGAAACCACGGTCGAGGTGCTGCCGGAAAACTGGCTCGCCGTTGCGCAAGTCCTGCGCGACGAAGCGGCGTTTCATTTCGAGCAGCTGATCGACGTCAGCGGCGTCGATTACTTGAGCTACGGTCAATCCGAGTGGGATACGACCGATGTGTCCAGGACGGGTTTTTCGCGCGGCGTGGAGGGCGAGGGCCCGGGTCGCTTCAAGTGGTCGAACCGTCCGCTCGTCGGCGCGGGACACAAGCGTTTCGCCGCGGTCGCGCATCTGCCGTCGATCAAGAACAACC
>VBNZ01000045.1:1588-2130 GCA_005877675.1 Gammaproteobacteria bacterium | reverse complement strand
TTCGTCGGCCATCCGTTCCGCAAGGACTTCCCGCTGATCGGCAATGTCGAAGTGCGCTACGACGAGAAACTCGGCCGCGTGATCTACGAACCGGTCACGAGCGTCGAACCGCGCGTTCTGGTGCCGCGCGTCGTGCGCCACGATTCGCGCTACGACCAGGCGCAAGCTGAAAGCGCATTGGCAAAGCCTGCGGCGGCGAAGTGAGCAGAGTGTAAAAATGCAAGAAATAAAAAATTACACGATCAACTTCGGTCCGCAGCATCCCGCTGCGCACGGTGTGCTGCGCCTCGTTCTCGAACTCGACGGCGAAGTCGTGCAGCGCGCCGATCCGCATATCGGACTGTTGCATCGCGGCACCGAGAAGCTGGCCGAATCCAAGCCGTTCAACCAGTCGATCGGCTACATGGATCGCCTCGACTACGTCTCGATGATGTGCAACGAGCACGCATACGTGCGCGCGATCGAGACCCTGCTCGGCATCGAGGCGCCGGTGCGCGCCCAGTATATTCGTACACTTTTTGACGAAATCACGCGCATCCTCA
>VBNZ01000045.1:570-1553 GCA_005877675.1 Gammaproteobacteria bacterium | reverse complement strand
GTATGCGTTCCGCGAGCGCGAAGAATTGATAGATTGCTACGAGGCCGTGTCGGGCGCGCGCATGCACGCAACCTACTACCGCCCCGGCGGCGTGTACCGCGATCTGCCCGACCGCATGCCGCAATACAAGGAGTCGCGCTGGCACAAGGGCAACGACCTGAAGCGACGCAACGCGTGGCGCGAAGGTTCGATGCTCGATTTTCTCGAAGCCTTCAGCAACGATTTTCCGCATCGCGTCGACGAATACGAAACCCTGCTGACCGACAACCGCATCTGGAAACAGCGTACGGTCGGCATCGGTGTGGTCTCGCCCGAACAGGCCTACGCCTGGGGTATGACCGGTCCGATGCTGCGCGGCTCGGGCATCGAGTGGGACCTGCGCAAGAAGCAGCCTTATGCGATGTACGACAAGATGGATTTCGATATCCCGGTCGGCGTCAAGGGCGATTGCTACGACCGCTATCTCGTGCGCGTCGAAGAGATGCGTCAGTCCAATCGCATCATCGCGCAATGCGTGAAATGGCTGAAGGCCAATCCGGGCGACGTGATCTTGCGCAACTTCAAGGTCTCGCCGCCGAAGCGCGAGGAAATGAAGGACGACATGGAAGCCTTGATCCATCACTTCAAATTGTTCACCGAAGGCTACAGCGTGCCGGTGGGCGAGACTTACGCCGCGGTCGAGGCGCCGAAGGGCGAGTTCGGCTGCTATCTCGTTTCCGACGGTGCGAACAAGCCGTTCCGCGTCAAGCTGCGAGCGCCCGGCTTCGCGCATCTGTCGTCGATGGACGCAATCGTCCGCGGCCATATGTTGCCCGACGTCGTCGCGATGATAGGTACGTACGACGTGGTGTTCGGCGAGATTGACAGGTAAGGATTCGATCGATGAAGGCCACCAACCACTACGCCGAAGTCAAGGACGTCGATCCGCTGGTCTCGCTCGATGCGCACACGCGCGAGCATATCGACCACTGGCTGACCAAGTT
>VBNZ01000045.1:0-445 GCA_005877675.1 Gammaproteobacteria bacterium | reverse complement strand
GGTCGGACGCAACAACGTCGCGGTGTGCACGAACATCTCGTGCTGGCTCAATGGGGGCGAGGGCATTCTGAAACATTGCGAGAAGAAGCTTGGCGTCAAGGTCGGCGAAAGCACGGCCGATGGCCGCGTCTATCTCAAGCAGGAAGAGGAATGCCTCGCGGCCTGCTGTGGCGCGCCGATGATGGTCGTCAACGGTCACTATCACGAGAACCTGACGCCGGCCGTCGTGGATCAGATTTTGGACGAATTGAAATAACCCTATGGCAGTCGGCACCGCACCGCAGGAACACCAGGTCGTCTACACGACGCTGCATTTCGAGCAGCCGTGGACGCTGGACAATTATCTGAAAGTCGATGGCTACAAGGCGTGGAAGAAGATCCTCGCCGAAAAGCCAGACCCGGCTTCGATCATCGATGAGCTGAAGAAGAGCGCACTGCGCGGTCG
>VBNZ01000044.1:13527-13867 GCA_005877675.1 Gammaproteobacteria bacterium | reverse complement strand
CGGCATGGATATCGGCGACCTGCTCGCTCTGCTCGGCAACTCGTTCGTAAGCAATCGCGCATTGCTGCTGTTCACGCTGACCCTGCCGGTGATCGGCCTGCTCGAACGCTACGGTCTGCGCGAGCGCGCACAGGCGTGGATCGCGAGTCTGCGCAATGTTTCGCTCGCGCGTCTGCTCATCGCCTACCTCGCCGGCCGCCAAGTGCTGTCGATGTTCGGCCTGATCGATCTCGCCGGCCACGCGCAGACCGTGCGCCCGCTGGTTGCGCCGATGGCGGAAGCGGCGGCGGCGCGCGACGATCTCGAGCTGACTGCGGCCGAGCGCGAACGCGTGCGTGCG
>VBNZ01000044.1:5348-13274 GCA_005877675.1 Gammaproteobacteria bacterium | reverse complement strand
AATAGGCGATGCTGCGGAACGAGTATGTCTACTGGCTGATCGGCGCATTCTTCGCCGCCTGCGCATGGCGCGACTTCGCCGCGCGGCGCTGGACCATGGCCGCGTTCTGGGCGGTGATCGCCTGCGCGTTCGTGTTCGGCGATGCGATCAAGCAGGCGACAGCCGGCGGTACGCGCTGGCCGGCGCAACTGATGGGCGCGGGCGTGATCGCACTGGGTCTGCTCGCAGCGACGGCGCGCACTTTCGGCAAGACTGCCGGCGCCACGAACGGATCCGGCACGGCCTCCGGCGCGGAAACGTCGCGCGTGGAGGCCGCAATCCAGCCTGGTTACGCCAGCGCCGCGTCCGGCAACAAACTCTTCCTGCCCGCGCTCACGATTCCGCTCGCCACGCTCGTGCTGGTTCTGCTCGCGCCGTATTTACGTTACGCCGACACGCGCCTGATCGATCCGACGCAGCCGACGCTGGTTGCGTTGGGCATCGCCTGCTTGATCGCTTTTTTCGCGGCGCTACGCGCCACGCGCGCGCCGGTGGCGCTGGGGTTCGCCGAAGGGCATCGTCTGCTCGACGCGGTCGGCAGCGTCGCGCTGCTGCCGATGCTGCTCGCGACGCTCGGCAGCGTGTTCGCCGCGACCGGCGTCGGCGAGACGATCGCAGCGATCGCGACCACACTGATTCCGATCGACAACCGTTACGCCTGCCTCGCCGCCTTCGCACTCGGCATGGTCGCGTTCACCATGGTGATGGGCAATGCATTCGCCGCGTTCCCAGTGATGATGGCGGGTATCGGCCTGCCCCTGCTCATCGCCAAACACGGCGCGATGCCGGCCGCGCTCGGCTCGATCGGCATGCTCACGGGCTATTGCGGCACTCTGCTCACGCCGATGGCGGCGAATTTCAATATCGTGCCTGCGGTGCTGCTGGAACTGCGCGATCAGTACGCAGTGATTCGCGTACAGGTGCCCACTGCGCTCGCCTTGCTCAGCGTGAACATCGTGCTGATGGCGCTGTTGGTGTTCCGATGAAACCGGCTGCAAAAAAGATTGAAAAAGGACCTGGTGCGGCTAAGTCTGCGCGTGATGAAGCGGTAGCACTGGTGACGGGTTTCGATGCGTTCGGGGGCGATCGGCTCAATCCCTCGCAGGAGATTGCGCACGCGCTCGACGGCGCCATCATCGCCGGACACCGCATCGTCGGCGCAACGTTGCCGACCGAGTTCGCACGCGCGCTGCCCGCCCTCGACGCGCTGCTCGTCAGGCACAAGCCGGCACTCGTGCTTGCGCTCGGCCTTGCCGGCGGACGCAGCGAGCTCGCACTGGAACGCGTCGCGGTCAATCTGATCGACGCACGCATCGCCGACAACGCCGGCGCGCAGCCGGTGGATGTGCGCATAGTGGAAAATGCACCAAATGCGTACTTTTCCACTCTGCCCGTGAAAGCCATGCTTGCGCGTCTGCGCAAGGCCGGGATTCCGGCGACGCTTTCGCTCAGTGCCGGCAGCTTCGTCTGCAATCAGGTGTTCTTCGGCCTCGCGCACGCGCTCGCGACACGCCACCCGCGTGCGCGCGGGGGCTTCCTGCATGTGCCGTCCCTGCCAGAACAGGCCGCGCGTCTGCCCGGCACACCGAGCATGGCGCTCGAGACGATGATCGAGGGCGTACGTCTGTGCCTGCAGGTTGCGCTGACCACGCGCGAAGATGCGCGCTATGCCGCCGGGTCAACGCATTAGGAAGAGCACATCGTCGGGCGCACCGGCTGCCCAGTGACACCGGACGGTAGCCGCTGTAGCACGAGATTGAGCGTGACGATGTTCGGCGCCCAGTACAGGCCGGGGATGTTGTTGGTGTTCGCGCCCTGCACGATGCCATGCCCGACGATGCGGTCGGGCTCGACATAGACATCGAAATGTATGTTGCTCGGTCCAAGCACCAGGGTAGCCGAGTCGACGCCCATGAACTTCGTCACGAGGTCGAGACCGCCGCGGCGCGTGGTCGGGTCGTACCACAGCACGGGCACGAGAGACGGATTGCCGGCAAAGGAATCCGTACTCGGATTGATTGCAGACAGCACATCCACGAACGCACCGCCCGCCACGGAAGTCGCCGGAACCGGCGGACACGCGAACTGCGCGCTGGTGGGCAAATAGTAGTAAGCGCCCTTCGGCGGCAACACGATGTTTGGATCGGCGTGCTGATCGAGCATCACGTTGAAGATCACCGGCGGCGTGCTCGACAGTTTGAGCTTGGGACCGATCTGCACGAGACCGACCTGCGTCGCGACGGCCTGCGCGGCCACGAATACGAGACGCGGATCGTAGCCCCAGCTGATCGAAGCCTGCCAGGTGCCGACAGGCAGGTCCTCGTCAAGGTCGCCGAACTTTCCCGCATCCATATGCCAAGTCTGGCTGCCGATCGTGACATCGACATGCCGCGGCGTGGTCCACGATGCAGTGACGGTGTAGGGTTGCGGCGTGATCGCGGGCTTGCTCGTGAAGTCGCAGGTAAGGCACTGCCCACCGCTCGAACGCAGCAATGGCTGGCTCAGCGTGCCGATCACACCGGTTGCGATGCGCTGCGCCTCGCTCGCGGGCGACCACTGACCCTGCACGCTATACCAGGTCGGCACGCCCATCGCGTCATAACCGTAATAGGTCAGAAACACGAAACCGTTCTGACTGACGTCGACGGCGATGCCGGTACCGGACTTAGTCGCGTCGTAGTACGTGCCGCGCGCCGGCAGCAGCGGCGTCAGCGACGTAGCTTGCGCGTCGATGCTGACCGCCGCGGCAGATTGCGCGGCACTGAGCAACAGCGTTGCGGCGATCCACGAAGCAATGCGACAGTGCATGCGTCCGTCCTCTCAGGGAAAACTTGCGCTCTGCCTAAGCGCGGCGTCAGCGTCGCGCTGCGATGTCAGGGATCAGTGCTTCGCGGGCTCCGCCGACGGTGGCGCAGTGGTGGCAGCAGCGGCAGGTTGCGCGGCAGCTGCAGGATCCGCCACAACCGGAGCGGCTGCAGGCGCGGGCGCGGGCGCCGGCGCGGCTTCGACCAGCGGCTGTTCCTTGCCATCAACTTCGATGAAGGCATCAATCTTGAGCTGCTTCGCCGTCACATAGACGATGTGCTTCTGTTCTGCGGTCGCGGCCTCGCCTTTCTTCAGCAGCAGGCCGGTAATGTGCTTGCGCTCCCACACGTCGCCGGCATAGCCATAGAACGTGACCTTGTCGCCGATCACATCACCGGCCCTGTATTTGCCATCTTTCTGCGGAAAGACGAGCAGCTTGCCGTCCTCGATTTCGCGCGCGAGCGCGGAGCCAGCGCTGGCGAGGCCAAGGCCGATGATCAAAGTTGTGACTAGACGACGCATTTCATACTCCCACTGATGTAACGACGGACGGCCAAAGATCACTTGTCGTCGCGGATTGCGATGACCTTGAGCTTGCCGTCATTGTCTTCGACGTACGCTTCGGCCTTCAGGTCGCGCGCGACGCCGGCCATGCCGGCGACGTGATCGTTGGTGATTTTCTGTTTCTCGCCACGCCTGAGCAGAATCGTGTGCACCGGCTGGTTGGTTTCATTGCGGAAACGGATGTGGCTGCGCAGGTCCTCGGCGTTCAGGGTCGCGCCGTCGTAGTCGAACTGGCCATCCTTGTCCGCGAGCACGACGAGATCGTACTGCTGCGGCGATTTGACCGGTGCGGTGGTGGCATTGTCCTTGACCGCGTTGGACGAGCACGCGGCGGCGAAGCTCAACACCACGGCGGCGGCGAGCAGACGAAGGAGGCGGAAGGAGCTGTGCATGTTTGGATTATCCCGATGCGTGATTCGTTATTTGAAGGCTGACGGTGCGAATCAGGCGCAGTCATCATGCCTGCGGCAAGGTGACTCCTCGCTGTCCCATGTATTTGCCGCCGCGATCGCGATAGCTTACCTCGCAATCCTCGTCCGACTCCAGGAACAGCATCTGCGCCACGCCCTCATTGGCGTAGATGCGCGCGGGCAGCGGCGTGGTGTTGGAGAATTCGAGCGTCACGTGGCCTTCCCACTCCGGCTCGAGCGGCGTCACGTTGACGATGATGCCGCAGCGCGCATAGGTGCTCTTGCCGAGGCAGATCGTGAGTACCTTGCGCGGGATGCGAAAGTACTCGACCGTGCGCGCGAGCGCGAAAGAATTCGGCGGAATGATGCATTCGGACGCCTTTACATCGACGAAGCTGCGTGCATCGAAGTTTTTCGGATCGACGATGGTCGAATTGATATTGGTGAATACCTTGAACTCGTCGGCACAGCGCACGTCGTAGCCGTAGCTCGACGTGCCGTAGGAAATCATCTTGCCGCCTGACGCATTGACACGCAGCTGCCCCGGCTCGAACGGCTCGATCATGCCCTGGGTCTGCGCCATGCGGCGGATCCACTTGTCGCTTTTGATGGTCATTGGCTCTCGCTTTGATGTAGGGGCGCGATTCATCGCGCCCGCTTTTCACTGCAACGGAACGGGCACAATGAATTGCGCCCCTACGTGTTCTGGATAACGATTTTCGGAAAGCTCATCGACTTCGAACGCGCGCGCAGCGCGAGCTGCGCTGCGGCCTTGCGCGCGATCTCGCGGTAAATCGCGGCGACCGCGCTCGCCGGTTCCGCCGCGACTGTCGGCGTGCCGCCATCGGCCTGTTCGCGGATGCGGATGTCCAATGGCAACGAACCCAGCAGTGGTACTCCGTACTGCTGTGCCATCGCCTCGCCGCCGCCGGCGCCGAAGATATGTTCGCTGTGGCCGCAGTTCGAGCAAATATGCAGCGCCATGTTTTCGACGATGCCGAGCACGGGCACGTTGACCTTCTCGAACATCTTCAACGCTTTCTTCGCATCGAGCGTGGCGATGTCCTGCGGCGTCGTGACGATCAGCGCACCCGATACCGGTACCTTCTGGCTCAGCGTGAGCTGGATATCGCCCGTGCCGGGCGGCAGGTCGATGATCAGATAATCCAGATCGTCCCAATTGGTCTCATTGAGCAGCTGGGTCAGCGCCTGCGTGACCATCGGGCCGCGCCAGATCATCGGCGTGTCCTCCTCGATCATGAAACCGATCGACATGGTCTGTACGCCGTGCGCGATTTTCGGCTCGATGTGCTGTCCGTCCTTGCTGTCGGGTTTGCCGGAGACGCCGAGCATGCGCGGGATGCTCGGCCCATAGATATCCGCATCGAGCAGACCGACTTTTGCGCCTTCGGCCTGTAGCGCGAGCGCAAGATTGGCCGCGGTGGTGGATTTGCCGACGCCGCCCTTGCCCGAGGCGATCGCAAGAATGTTTTTCACGTTCGGCAGCGGCGTCAGCTCGCCCTGCACCTTGTGCGCGTGTACGCGCGAGCCGACGCTGACGACGACGGATTCAATCGCCGGGTCGGCACGCAGCGCCTCGCGCACTTGCGTCGCGAGCGCATCGGACCAGCTCGCCGCCGGATAGCCGAGCACGATCTCGATCGCGACCTTGCCGCCGTCGGCGCCGATGCCCTTGATCGCGCCGGACTCGGCGAGCGTCTTCTGCGTGTGCGGATCGACGATCGCGCCGGCGAGCCGCTCGGCCGACTCCTTGATGCTTTGCGTCATGGATCAGTGCGAAAACTTGATAGGATCGCCATTGTAACTGAACAAGGCTGCTGCGCTCGGCTCGATCTTTTATAGAATCGGGCGCGCCGGCGGTGCTCGGAATCCTCATGTACTCGATACACTCCGGTTCCTGCGCGCCGTCGACACGCCCGATCTTAGATGGATCGGGCCTTCGTTCGCTACGCTTGTTCTGAAGGCCGCATGGGGCGGATGCGGCCGCGGATTCATCGACCGGTTACCAGCCGCCGGGCAAGCTTTCGATACCAACCCACATCCTGGAGGCACCATGCGCTCGTATACTTTTATCCTCGGCCTTGTCGCCGCGCTCGTCGCCGGTTCGGCCTGCGCCGCGGACATGACCCCAGTCGGCAAGTGGAAGACCGTCGACGACAAGACCGGCAAGGAAAAGTCCATCGTTGAGATCACCGAAACCGGCGGCCAGCTCACGGGCAAGGTGCTGCAGGTGCTCAACTCCGACAAGGGCCCCAATCCGCTGTGCGAAGCCTGCTCGGGCGACCGCAAGGATCAGCCGGTCACTGGCATGATCATCATCTGGGGCGTGCATAAGGACGGCGACGTGTGGGACGGCGGTAGCATTCTCGACCCGAACAACGGCAAGACCTACAGCGTCAAGTTGACCCCGAGCCGGGCGCACGCAGGTTTGGAATCGCGTCAGCCCATAATCATCTTGCGTCTGGCGCGCCTATGCGCGCGCTAGACGCTGCAGCCGCGTCGCACACTTGCGCAATGAATCGCGTAACTCGCGCGGCTTTCTCACGCTGAAATCGAACGGCAGCCGCGCAAGTTGGCGCGCGTACCAGTCAAGATCGTCTTCACGGCTTGACAGCAGCACCTGGAAGCGGCGCTCCCGATCCGCCCATGATCGGCCGCTTCGTCGACGGCGTGGGCACGTTCTATGGCGAGGACACGTTCAACGGCCAGCCGATCCGCGTGCGCTTGATCTGGTCGAAGATCGATCTGTCGCACGCACATTGGGAACAGGCGTTCGCGACTGACAGCGGCAAGACCTGGGAAACGAATTGGACACAGGAACTGACGCGCCGCACGTTCCGATTGCAAGCACGGGCAGGGTGCGCGGCATCGCGCCCTGCTCGGCTTTGTCCCCGCGTTAACGCCCGTTACTGCTTCACACAACTTTACGTTCGCGACAAACCCCGCACACATGCGGCTTGCACACTGCGCTTCGGGCACACCGCCCGGAATTCAGAAGGAGCCTCCATGAACACTACTACGATCCCCCGCCGTCGCCTGCTGGGACGCATCGCCATACTCGCGCTTGCCGTTGCTGGCGCCACCAGCGCAGGCGTGTGGGCGCAGGCGCACACCGCCAACGGCGGTCCACACATGATGGCGATGGGCGGCATGTCGCCGGCCGAGATGGCCGACCATATTCCGAAGCTGCTCGAACATATCTATGTCGAAGTCGACGCAACGCCCGAGCAGAAGGCGCAGCTCGATCCGATCCTGCGCCAGGCGGTGACCGACCTGACCGCCATGCACACGCAGGCACACGGCGCCCATGCGCAGGCGATCGCGCTGCTGACCGCAGACAAGGTCGACCGCAGCGCGCTCGAAACCTTGCGCGCGAGCCACTTGCAGATGGCCGATCAAGCCTCAAAGCGCTTCGTGCAACTGATTGCCGACGTCGCTGACATATTGACGCCGGCGCAGCGCAAGACTCTGGCCGAACGCATCGCGCAGCATCATGACGCGCAAGCCAGCGGGCATCACGGCTGATAGGACCGGCATTCGGGCGCGGCACGCCACGCCCGAATGCTAGAGTGCCTCGCATGGAACATCTGCTCCTGGTCGAAGACGACACGCGCCTCGCCGCGATGCTGAGCGAGTATCTGGGCGAGTCCGGTTTTCGCGTTGCCGTCGCCGCGAACGGCAACGTCGCACTCGCGCGGAGTGCGAGCGCCGACTACGATGCGATCATCCTCGATCTGACCCTGCCCGATGTCGACGGTCTCGATGTCTGCCGCGCGCTGCGCGCGAAGGGCGACACGCCCGTGCTGATGCTGACCGCGCGCGGCGACGCAACCGATCGCATCATCGGACTCGAGCTCGGCGCGGACGACTATCTGCCCAAACCCTTCCAGCCGCGCGAACTGCTCGCGCGGCTGCGCGCGATCCTGCGCCGGCGCGGCGCGCCACCGACCGAGCAAGCGCTGCGTTTCGGCAGCCTCGAAATCGATCGCGCCGGGCATGCGCTACGCCTGCGCGGCGAACCACGCATGGTGACGAGCTACCAGTTCGCGTTGCTCGTCGCGGTCGCGCAGAACGCCGGGCGCGTGCT
>VBNZ01000044.1:2789-5321 GCA_005877675.1 Gammaproteobacteria bacterium | reverse complement strand
CGTGCACGTCTCACGCCTGCGCGCAGCGATAGAGGACGATCCGAAACATCCGCGCCGCATCATCACCGTGCGCGGCAGCGGTTATGTGTTCGCCAAGGTGCAGGACTAGTGGCCTGCAGTACAGGAAGGGGAAGTACGATCGCGCCGGGATCGCGGTGCTGGGCGCCTGTCCGCAACGCGGCCCATAGTGGTTGCTATGCGCCTGCGCCGACTGAAGGCCAAGTACAGCGCCGCGAGATCAAGCGCGCTGCTTTCAATTCGTCTGTTGCAGGTCACTGACATGTCGCGTTTGTTCTGGCGCATCTATCTTGCGGTGCTCGGCAGTCTGATCGTGTTTGCCGTGGCGAGCGCTGCACTATGGCATCTCGGCGGCGGTCCGCCGAACGAGCACGCGCGTGCCCTCGCGCGGATCGTGCAGAACGCGCTGCCGCCGGCCGATGCGCCGCCGCAGCAGCAGCAGGCCGCGCTCGAACAGCTCACGCGCGGCCTGCGTTTCAGCCTGACTTTGCTCAACGCCGATCGCCAGCTGATCGCCGCGGTCGGGCGACCGATGATTCCGCCCGAGGTGCCGGTGGCCGAGTCGCTGCATCACGCGCCGGAAACGATCGCCTGGTCCGCGCGCCTGCCGGATGGACGCTGGCTGCTCGGCAGCGTGGCGATCGGGCCGCATTCGCTCGGCGCGGTGCTGGCCTTGCTCGTGCTGCTCGCAGCGGCAGTTGCGCTGTGCGCACTGCCGATCGTACGTCACCTGACCCGGCGTCTGGAACGCCTGCAACGCGGCGCCGAAGCACTCGCCTGTGGCGATCTGGGCGCACGCGTCGACGTCGAAGGGCATGACGAGGTCGCGCGGCTCGCGCAGAGTTTCAACGACGCAGCCGCGCGCATCGAGCATCTGGTCGACGCGCACAAGACATTGCTGGCGCAGGCGTCGCACGAGTTGCGTACGCCGCTGACGCGCATCCGCCTCGCGCTCGATCTGCTCAAGCGTGACATCGATCCACGCCACAAGGCCGGGCTCGAAGCCGACATCGCCGAACTCGATCACCTGGTCGGAGAAATCCTGCTCGCCAGCCGCCTCGATGCGATGCCCGAACTGGAACAGCGCGAGGACATCGACCTGCTCGCACTCATCGCAGAGGAAGCCGCACGCTACGACGCAACCGAGGTCGATGGCGACCATGCACACGTGCGCGGCGATCCGCGCCTGCTGCGGCGGCTCGTGCGCAATCTGCTCGAAAACGCGCAGCGTCACGGGCAGGTTCCGGTGCAGGTGCGTTTGAATGCGCAAAATGACACGGTGCAACTCAGCGTGATCGACGCCGGCCCGCCGATCGCCGAAAGCGAACGCGCACACTTGTTCGAACCGTTTTATCGGCGCGGCAACACCGGTGGTCACGGCCTCGGGCTCGCACTGGTGCGCCAAATTGCACAACGCCACGGCGGCGATGCGCGCTACGAAAGCGTCGCGCCGCACGGCGCCGGCTTTATCGTGACGCTGCCGCGGCACTAGCTCGCTGTCGCAAGTTCGCTGCGTCAAGCCCGTACGAAGCGCAGCTTCGATCGGATCGAGCCAAGCCGTGAATTACACGAGCCAACTGTGGCTGTTCTTCGTGCTCGTCTTCGGCGCGGTGATCCTGCCAGGCTTGGACATGGCACTCATACTCGGCAGCGCGCTCACCGGCGGGCGCCACAATGGCTTCGCCGCAGTCGCGGGCGCGATCGCAGGTGCTGCCTGCCACTCCGTCATCGTCGCACTCGGTATCGGCGTGCTGCTCAAGATTCCGGGCACATTCAACACAGTACTGATCGCGGGCACCGCCTATATCGCCTGGATCGGCGTAAGCACGCTGCGCAGCTCCGCGCCCGCAACGCTCGCGAACCAGGCCGCGCCGATATCGGCATGGGTCGCCTTCCGGCGCGGGCTCGCGAACAACATGATGAATCCGAATGCTTACTTGTTTTCGCTCGCCATCTTTCCGCAGTTCATCCGCCCCGAGTACGGCACGATCGCGCTGCAAGCGTTCGTGCTGTGGGCAATCATCGCGCTGACGCAAGCGGGCGTGTATGGCAGCGTCGTGCTCGCCGCGGCACAAGTGCGCCAGGGACTCGCGACCAAGCCCTGGGCCGACGCGATGCTGCGGCGGCTCGTCGGATCGATGTTGATTGCCATTGCGATCTGGGTCGGCTTCGAGAGCTGGCGGCGGCTGTGATCTGAAGAATGGCGGGGCGCATGCGATAATTCGCGCGATTTGACTGAATGCCTTGCCGATGACCCCACGCGAAATCCTCGTCACCCACGCCCTGCCCTACGCAAATGGCCCGCTGCATATCGGCCATCTGCTCGGCTACATCCAGTCCGATATCTGGGTGCGCGCGCGGCGCATGGCCGGCGACACGGTGCATTTCGTTGCGGCCGATGACGTGCACGGCACACCGATCATGCTCGCGGCGGAGAAGGCCGGCATGGCGCCGGAGGAATTCATCAAGGACATGCAGGTGAGCCACGAGCGCGACTTCGCCGATTTCGGCGTC
>VBNZ01000044.1:0-2756 GCA_005877675.1 Gammaproteobacteria bacterium | reverse complement strand
GCGAGCTGGCGGAGCTCGTCTACAAACGTCTGCGCGATGACGCGAAGCCGAGCCATATCGCGACAAAATCGGTGCGTCAATTCTATGATCCGGTCAAACAGATGTTCCTGCCCGATCGCTACGTCAAGGGCACGTGTCCGAACTGCGGCACGCCCGACCAGTACGGCGACAACTGCGAGAACTGTGGTGCGACTTATGCGCCGACCGATCTGATCAATCCGCACTCGGTAGTGTCCGGCGCCACGCCGGAAATGCGCGACTCGGAGCATTACTTCTTCAAGGTCGGAGACTTCGCCGAGTTGCTGCGCGACTGGCTCGCCGGAAAACTGACCGACGGCAATCCCGTGATGCATTCCTCCGTCGCGGCAAAACTGAAAGAGTGGCTCGATGCCGAAGGCGGCGTGCGCGACTGGGACATCTCGCGCGACGCACCGTACTTCGGCTTTCCCATTCCGGACGCGCCCGGCAAGTTTTTCTACGTCTGGCTCGACGCGCCGATCGGCTATCTGGCGAGCTTCAAGAAATACTGCGCGAGTGAGCTCGGCGCGAAGAACGGATTGAATGCGGCATCTTTCAATCGCTTCATGGAGCAAGGAAAGCCTGCGTCGACGAGTTTGCCAGAGTCGACCATCACGGCGATGCATCACTTTATCGGCAAGGACATCGTCAACTTCCACGGCCTGTTCTGGCCGGCGATGCTCGAGGGCGCGCGCCTGCGCACGCCGAACGCACTGCACGTCAACGGCTATCTCACGGTCAACGGCGAGAAGATGTCGAAGTCGCGCGGCACTTTCATCATGGCGCGCACCTATCTCGATGCGGGGCTCAACCCGGACTACCTGCGCTATTACTTCGCAACGATGCTGGGCCCCGAGCCCGTAGATGTAGATTTAAATTTGAAGACGTTTGTCGACATCATCAATTCTCATATTGTTGGCAAGTTCGTGAATATTGCGAGCCGCTGCGCAAAACTATTGGAGACGCATTTTGAGAATGTTTTGGGCGAAGATTTTTGGTCGCCACCGAACGAAATCGTGCATGGATCAGAAGCCGCGCTTGAATGTTTTGCACACATTGAGCGGCAATTGAAATTTGTGCCCGCGCTGTATGAGGCGGGTGAGTTTCGTGATGCTGTGACTCACATCATCAGAGCTGCAGACTACGCAAATGAATATATTGCTCGGTCCGCACCGTGGGCATTGGCTAGAGATGCGGCGAAGCGTGGTGAGCTGCATGTCGTGCTCACAGCGGGCGTAAACATGTTCCGCATGCTTGCATGCGCACTACGTCCGATCATTCCTTTAGCGTCGCAGTGGGCAGCCAAATTTCTGGCCATCGACCTCAATGAATTTGTTTTTCCGAAAGGCCTCACATTGTCAGGAAATATCGCCAACCGGAAGGTCGAAACTTATGAGCCGCTTCTAACTCGTGTTGACCTCAAACAAATCGAATCCATGATCGAATCCTCGAAGGACTCATTGGGCGACGGTATGCCGCCTGCTCAAGCCCTCTCCCCTGCGCCTGCGCGGGGGAGAGGGTTGGGTGAGGGGGGCTCTCGCAACAGCGAAGATCAAAAGCCCCCCTCACCCCAACCCTCTCCCCCGAACGATAAAGCCGTCCAGGGGAGAGGGAGCAAAGCTGCGGCGGTAAGCTCCGATGCTCCACCAAGTTCCGAGTCCCAAGTCCCAAACCCCGGCTCCACGACCTCCATCGATGACTTCGCCAAACTCGACCTGCGCGTCGGCAAGGTGCTCGCCTGCGAATTTGTCGACGGCTCGGACAAGCTCCTGCGCTTCGAGCTCGACGCCGGCGAACTTGGCAAACGCCAGATTTTTTCCGGCATTCGCGCCGCCTACGGCGAGCCGGAAAAACTGATCGGACGCAACGTCGTGTTCATCGCCAACCTCGCGCCGCGCAAGATGCGTTTCGGCGTGTCGGAGGGAATGATCCTCTCGGCCGGTTCCGGCGGCGATGATTTGCGCCTGCTCGACGTCGATGCTGGCGCACAACCCGGAGCGACGGTGAAGTAAAAGGTCCGCGCACCTTACGCGGCTGTTCCAAAGCACGTATGATCCTGCACGCCGTCAACAGGGGACGTCGTGATCAAACGCGTGGCAATTTTACTCGGCGTCATCGCCGCGAGTAGTTTCTGCGCGCCGGTGTTCGCGCAGACGACCATTCCGTCTGGCGCATCGATCCAGCTCAACGGTGGCAGCTTCAACCTCGCCGGCACCAGCCTGCTCGATGCAGGTATGTTCGGACTCGGCTCCGGCGCATTGATCAACACGGCCAATGTCAGCATCGCTAATGGCGCCAGTGTTGCCGCCGGCACCGGATCGATGACCCTGTTCGGCGACTGGTCGAATCTCGGCGCCTTCATTGCGGGCAGCGGCGCGGTCAATTTCATCGATGGTGGCATCGCCGCGTCGAACATCAGCGGCAATTCGACCTTCGACAACGCGAGCTTCGCTAGTAGCACGGGTAAAACCTATTCGTTCGTTGCCGGTAGCACCCAGACCGTGAGCGGCGCGCTGACCATCCTCGGCACGTCAACGCTCGGTATCCAGTTCAAGAGCGCGACGCCCGGGCAAGCGGCCAATCTCAATCTGCTGCCAGGCGGCACGCAGAATATCGACTTCGTCGGTGTCTCCAGCGTGCACGCAACGGGACAACCGCTTGCACCGACGAAGACCAATTTCGGCGGCAGCGGCGATGCGCTCGGCTGGTTCGGATCGCTGCTTGCTGGCGTCGCGGCT
>VBNZ01000043.1:39489-41183 GCA_005877675.1 Gammaproteobacteria bacterium | reverse complement strand
ATCTGTTTGCGCACAACTACGAGCGTAGCCCGTTGGTCAAGGGCGGTTCGCGCGTGGCGATCGTCAACAACTTCATCTACGACCCCGGCCAGCGCGCCGTGCACTACAACCTGATCGCCGAGGAGTGGGGCAGCCATCCGTACCAGAACGGGCAGATCGCGGCGGTCGGCAACGTGCTGCGCGCGGGTATGTCGACGCCGTTGCCGCTCGCCTTCCTCGAATTCGGCGGCGCCGGAGATCTCGAGTACTACGCGCGCGACAATATTGCCGTCGACAAGATCGGACAACCGCTGCCCATGCTGGCGCGCTACACCACCGCGCGCGTCAAGCCGATAGCAGCGGACGAGGTCGAGGTCGCGGTGCTGACGCATGCGGGCGCGCGCCCGTGGGATCGCGACTATCACGACGCGCGTCTCGTTGCCGATGCCGCCGAAGGCCGCGGCTGGATCATCGACAGCCAGGAAGACGTGCATGGGTATCTCGAATCGAAACAGCCCACGCACCGCGAGTTCAATCCGGCCGATTGGAATCCGGCGACGATGGAGCCGCGCAAGCCGGAATTGCTCGACGATTCGGCGAAAAACAAGACGCTGATGGAGCCGGGTACGTGAATCGGCGCGCTGCATTGTTGCTGCCAACGATGCTGCTGTGCGCCTGCGCACAGGCACCCGCCACGCGCAGCAAGAGCGCAAGAAAAATCGTCGCAGCTCAACCGGGCATCGCTGCGATCGATCACCGCGCAAGCAGCACTGCGGCGCACACCGCCGGCGGCAACGGTGGGCGCATCGTGCGCGTCACCACGCTCGATTTCGACGGCGCAGGTTCACTCAGAGCCGCGATCGAATCGCCGTGGCCGCGCACAGTCGTGTTCGAAGTCGGCGGCGTTATCGACCTCGCCGGCCACGCGCTCAATATCAAGAATCCCTACATCACGATCGCGGGCCAGACCGCGCCGTCGCCCGGCATCACGCTGATCCGCGGCGGCGTCGACATACGCACCCACGATGTCGTGATCGAGCACCTGCGCGTGCGCACGGGCGAGGCCGGCTTCGCCAAGCATTCGGGCTGGGAACGCGATGGCCTGTCGACGTATTCGGCCGCGGCGAACGTCGTCGTCGACCATTGCTCGTTCGCCTGGGCGACGGACGAAAACCTATCCGCATCGGGTGGACGCTTCGGCGGGACAACGCCTGACGCCTGGCGCGCGGCGACTTCGCATAACATCACCTACAGCAACAACATCATCGCCGAAGGCTTGGCCAACGCCACGCACGGCAAGGGCGAGCACTCGAAAGGCTCGCTCGTGCACGACAACGTCAGCGACATACTCATCGTCGGCAATCTGTACGCGCACAACAACCAGCGCAACGCGCTGTTCAAGGGCGGCACGCGCGGCGCTTTCGTGAACAATTTTATTTTCGATCCGGGCAAGCGTGCGGTGCACTACAACCTGTGGGCGACGGAATGGGGCGATCATCCATACCAGACCGGACGCCTCGCGCTCGTCGGCAACGTGCTGCGCGGCGGTGCTTCGACCGACAAGGACATCGCGCTGTTCATGCTCGGCGGCGAGGGCGACGTCGAGGTGTACGCCGCGGACAATCTCGCTGTCGACGCAGGCGATAAGCCGCTGCCACTATACGGCACCTATCGCGAACCCAAAGGCCGCGTCGTGCCGCTACTGGCGCAACCGC
>VBNZ01000043.1:34047-39466 GCA_005877675.1 Gammaproteobacteria bacterium | reverse complement strand
GAGGTCGTCGATGCCGTGCTCGCGCATGCGGGCGCGCGGCCGGCGGAGCGAGATGCGGTCGATGCGCGCATCATCGAAGAAGCGCGCCACGGGGGCGGCAAGGTGATCGACAGCGAGACGCAGCGCGAAGGCTATCCGGCAATCACTGCGCCGACACGCCGCGCCTTCGTCGAAGCCGAGTGGGATCTGGCGACGATGCAGCCGCATCGCCGTCCGTAGGGGCGCGATTCATCGCGCCCGGCGATGAATCGGGTTTCTACGCCGGCCAATCGCCGAGTATATTTGCATTTGTATACTTCTTCGCCTCATCGTCGCTGAGCATGCGCCGCGACGCGCTCGCGTGCGCCCCGGGTCCGCGGCTGCGGTATTCGGCCAGGCGCGCGTCTTGCGGCTGGAACATCTGCCGGCTGCCATCGCGCGCGGTGTAGCTCATCGCATCCCAGCCAGCGGGATCGATATGGTCGTCCATCCAGCAGTCGATGAAAGCGGCGGCGCCGGCGATGGCGGGATCGCCGTAGCGGCCGTCCGGGAAGCTGCGCGTCGGCCGCCACGGCCGGCCGAGCGCAACGCTGGCGCGCGGCACCGCGGATTCCTTCTCGAGACGGCAGTCGCGCAAGACCAGGCCGAATTCCTGCGTGCGCTGCGTGCTCGGCACCGCGACGTAGCCCTGGCGCGCCTTGCCGGGCCGGTGGCGCGAGACGATGCGGCAGTGCTCGATCAGACAGCGGCCGCCGCCGAAGATGAAATCGACGCTGCCGCTGATCGTGCAGTCATGGAACCGGCTGCGGCCCGCATCGACGAACAAGGTGTCCTGATGGCCGCGGATGTCGACGTTCTCGATGTGGCTGCGATCGGCGCCCATATCGAGCATCAGCGCAACCGCTTGTGCACCGTTTGCACCGATCGGTTCGAGCGTCGGCCGCGGACGCGTGATCTCGCCGATGTAGTCGAAGCTGTTTTCGATGGTCAGGTTGCGCGCGGTGAAACCGGGCGCGCGCACGATGAGGCTCGCACAGCCCCAGGTGCCCCAGGGCTTGCCGTCGGGCTTGAGGTGGCCGGCCGCGGCGTCGAAGGCCAGGATGGTTTTTTCGCGCTCGTCGCCGATCAGTTCGATGTTCGGCTTGGCGACGATAAGCTTTTCATGCCAGCGCCCGCGCGCAATGCGGATGCGCCACGGGCGCGGGCTCGCTTGCGGCGCAGCGGCGAGCGCGGCGCCGAGCGAGGCATGACACGCAATGCCGAGCGCAGCGTCGGCGGGATCGGTCGATACGACCGCGTCGAACGGCACGGCGCGGCGCACGCTGCCGCAGCCGCCGAGAGCGAGTGCGCAGAGTTGCAGAAAAGCGCGGCGGTCGACGTACATTTGCCAGAGTTCCTTGTGCGTTCGTTTGGCGATCGTCCGAAAAAAATCGCGACGGAGCCTGGGAGCACCGCCGCGATTACGCCGGAGAAACGAGGCCCGATCGGTGTCAGAACTTCAGGCGGATGCCGGTGTAGTACTCGCGCCCAGTCTTGGTGTAGACGACGGAACGGTCGCCGACGGAGTCGACGTACTGGTCGTTCGCCTGATTGGTCAGGTTGACCGCCGCAAAGGTCAGTGTCAGCCAAGGCTTGATGTTCCATGAAGCCGAAAGGTCGACATTGGTCGTGCCCTTGGTGCCTTCAATATTGTTGTTGTTGCGGCCCGGTACCGTCGTGAGATAGCCGTCGCGATGGGCGAGCGTGATGCGCGCGGAGAACACGTCGTTGTCGTAGTAGAACGTGCCGTTGTAGCTCTTCTTCGACAGGCCCACTAGCGGCGCAACGAGGACGATCTGGCCCGAAGTGTTGAGGTAATTGAGATCGGACTTGGCATAGGTATAGTTGAGCTGCGTGCCGAAGTTGCGCAAGAAACCGGGCAGGAAAGTGAAGCCCTGCTGATAGTTGATCTCGACGCCCTTAAGCTTGCCCCCCGGGGCGTTGAGCGGCACGCTGAAGTTGAAGTCGTCGTCCGGCGTCGCGCCGGTGCCGGTGAGCAGACTTGCGGGTAGGCCTGAGTCCTTGAACGCCTGCGTGTACCGCAATTGCTGCACATACGAGCCGATATCCTTGTAGAACAGCGCGCCTGACAATAGCGAGCGCTCGCCGAAATACCAGTCGAGTGCGAGATCGGCGGTATTGGCCTTGTACGGATCGAGCAGCGGATTGCCGCTCGTCACCGTGCGGCTCGATCCGCTGACGCTGACCGTGACGCCCGGGGTGAGGTTGCCCAGTCCAGGCCGCGCCATCACCTTGGCCGCGCCGAAACGTAGAATCAGATCGTCCTGCAGAGACAACGCGAGATTCATCGACGGCAGGTTGTTGCCATAGGTCGGCCGGTCGACTGTGACGGGAACGAGCTTGCCGTTGATTGCGGCCAGGCCGAACGAGGTCTGTTCGGTGCGCACGTAGCGGTCGCCGATATTGCCGCGCAGCGGCAGGCCGAACAGGGTCGCGTTGAAGTCGAGCTGGGTGTAGCCGCCGGTGTCGGCCTCTTTGACGTAGCGATTGTTTGCGTTCGCACTCGGCGCCGACGGCGTCAGTGCGAACGGGCCGCAGTTGCAGTAGATATTGAACAGCTTGTTGAATGCGTCGAGGTTGGGCACGACCCAACTCGTCGGAGTGCCGCCGGGCGCGCCGAGATTGCCGCCGTAGCTGACAACATTGGTCAGGCTGCCAAGGGTGACTCCGGCGGGCAGGTTCGGCACGCTCGTCTCCGAGGCACGTCGTTCCTCGGTAGTCTGGAACTTGTACGCCTTGTAGTCGTAGCCGCCGCTGAGCTTGAGGTGGTCGTTGAAGTCGTAGGACAGATCCAGGCGCTGGGTCGTGAACAGGTTTGCCGTCGTGTTCGGACGCAGCCGGATTTCCGACTGACCGTTGGCGAAAGTCCATTGGTTGGGATCGGTCACGTCGAAGCCGTAGTTGATCACCGGCGTGCGATCGTTGCCGCGGAAGTCGTAGGAATAGTTTTTCGCGTTGGCGTGATCGAGCGTGATCGTCGTCTGGATCGGATTGGCGAAGTCCGAGCGCGAATGGCCGGCGAACAACGAGGCTTTGAAGTTTTCGGTGAACTGATGGTCGAGCTTCGCGCTGAGCTGGGCGAACTGCGTTTCGAGTTCGTCGTAACGGCTTTCGATGCGACCGTAGAGCAGGTTGCCGGTGGTCGGATCGATGTAGCCGGATTTGACTATCGTCTGCGGCTTGCCGCTGCCGGATTTCGAGAATGAGATCGCCTCGAGATCGGATTCGCTGCGCTTGCCGGAATAGTCGGCGTAGAGGCCGTCGACCGTGAGCAAGGTGTGATCGGTGACCTGCCATTGGTAGGAGCCGGTCATGCCGAGGCGGTCTTTTTCGTATTTGTAAACCTGGTAGCGCGGAATGCGCGGGATGAATGTGCTTGCGAGATTGGCCTCGGCAAACGGCGATGTCTTGTCGAAGCCGCTGCTCGACAGGCCATTGTCCCAGCGCACCGTACCGGCGCCTTCCTCGACAATATTGCGGTGGCTGTAGGCGAACGATGCCATCACGCCCATGCGGCCTTCGTCGAAGACAGTGCCGGCGAGATAGGAGACCTTGTAGTTGCCCTTTTTCGCGTACTCGTTGTAGCCGCCCTCGATATTGCTCGCGAAGATGAATTTGTTGAAGTCGAACGGATGCGGCGTGTAGAGATCGACCGTCGCGCCGAGCGAGCCTTCGCCGGTATCAGCCTGGTCGGTCTTATGCACGACGATCTTGTTGAACAACTCGGAAGCGAACACGTTGAAGTCGAAGCTGCGGCCGCGATTGTTGCCGCCGGAGTTGTCGTTCGAACCGGTTGTCGCGAGCGCCTCCATGCCGTCCAGGCGGATGCGCACGAAGTCGGAAGACAGACCGCGCACAGAGATCTGCCGGCCTTCGCCGCCTTCGCGCACGATATCGACGCCCGGTATGCGCTGCAGCGACTCGGCGAGATTCTGATCCGGGAACTTGCCGACGTCCTCGGCCATGATCACGTCAACCTGGCCTGTCGTTTCCTTCTTCACTTCAATCGCCTTTTCCACCGATGCGGCGTAGCCGGTTACAGTGATCTCCGACAGGCGCTGCGTAGTTTTGGCATCGCCAGTGTTTTGTTCTGCAACAGGCGTACTTGAGGCGGGATCGCCTTTCAAGGTGTCGGCGCCGGGCGCCGATTGCGCGAGCGCCGCCATCGGCGTGTTGTGGAGCGCAATCAGAATGGCGCTGGACAAAGCAAGACGCAGCGGCGTGCGTGCGCCGGGTAGACGAATATTCACTGAGTGGTTCCTCCCGAAAGTAGCGTATCGCGGATTGCATCGACCCCGAAGTGACACCGGTAGCATTTTTGTTTATATAATATTGACACCGGTGACATTGACGAGAGGTTAGCAAACACCGCATCGCAGCATCAAGCGGCATTGCACGAAGCGCGAAGCTGCAGCGCAGACGGCGTCCCCGCTGCAAATTTCGCGCTATTCGGCCTGACGAACACCCATGCTGCAGTGCCAGAAGCGTAAAAATGCGTGCGGCTCGGCGTGAGTCGTTGCGGCGTGCCGGACCGCCGCGGGCGATGCGCGCAGAGATGCACAGGCTGCGTCGCCCGCACGTTGCGTACCTGGTCGGTGACGTAACATGCGGTGGTACGGTTCTGCGCCGATTCGGCAGGAACAGCAATTGAAGAGCCGCCCCGCTCAGGCGCATGGCAAAGCGATACTCACGGAGAGACGATGCAAACGACGCGATTTGTCTGCTTTGGCGAGCTGCTCTTGCGTCTGTCCGCGCCCGGACGCGGCGTGCTGCTGCAAAGTCCGCAGCTCAATGTGGATATCGGTGGCGCAGAGGCGAATGTGGCGGTTGCGCTTGCGCAATTCGGGCACGCCGTGACGATGGTCAGCACGGTCGCCGACAATGCGCTTGGAGCGGCCGCGCGCGGCGAACTGCGCCGGCACGGCGTCGATACGACGGCGATAGGCGCTGCTGCGGGTCGCATGGGCCTGTACTTTCTCGAAACCGGTGCGGGGCAGAGGCCGAGCCGGGTACTTTATGACCGCGCTGATTCTGCCTTCGCGCGCCAGCCGGCGCAGACGTACGACTGGCCGCGCCTGTTTGCCGGTGCACAGGTGCTGCATGTCTCGGGCGTTACGCCTGCGGTTGGTCCGAATGGCGCGGCAGCGGCGCTTGCCGCGGTGCGCGCGGCGCGCGATCGCGGTCTGCATGTCGTCTTCGACGGCAACTATCGGGGCCAGCTGTGGCAAGCGTGGGCCGGCGATCCCGAGCGCATTCTGCGCGACATCTTCGCCTGCGCCGACACGGCGTTCGCCGATCATCGCGACATCGCCATCGTGCTGGGTCGCGATTTTTCCGCCGAGAAGACGATGGCGGCAGCGGCAGCGTTCGAGGCGTTTCC
>VBNZ01000043.1:33480-34042 GCA_005877675.1 Gammaproteobacteria bacterium | reverse complement strand
CGTCGACGATCACGAATTGTCCGCGAGCATGTTCACGCGCACGCAGGCGCTGACTACCGCCAGCCATCGCATCACGTCCATCGTCGACCGCATTGGCACGGGCGACGCGTTTGCCGCCGGGGTGCTGCACGGTCTGTTCAGCGGCATGAGCGAGCAGGACAGCCTCGACTTCGGCCTAGCCGCCGGCTGCCTCAAGCATTCGATTCCCGGCGATTTTCTGCGTCTGTCCGCGGCCGAGGTGACGGAATTTCTCGGCGAGCGCAGGTTCGACGTAAGGCGTTAGCGGGCGTCTCGCCCGGTGTCTGTGCCTATGCGGCGGCGCACAGGCGCCACAGTCGCTAGAATTGGCATATGAAAGCCGCACCGCCGAAATCCGCGTCGCTTTCCGCCTGGATCGATCGCGCCGCACACGACGCCGGAGCCGCCGCAACGTTTGCCGCCGCGCTAGCCGCATCGGCGACCGGCGAAGCGCAGGCGGCGTTCGCGACGTCCGAGGCGGAGCTGCTCGCAACACTCAATCTGCTCGAAGAGCTCGATCTCGACAGTGAGACGCGCGCGGCGT
>VBNZ01000043.1:32811-33386 GCA_005877675.1 Gammaproteobacteria bacterium | reverse complement strand
GTACGCCGCGCGCAGCGGCGGCGGCAATGCGGAAGGCTTGCGCCGACTGCTGCTCGCGATCATCCGCGATCTGCGTGTCGTATTCATCCTGCTCGCGCGCGCGCTCGCACGCCTGCGCGCGGCGGACAAATTGCCGCCGGAAAAACGCCACGCGCTCGCGCAGCTCGTCGCCGACATCCACGCGCCGCTCGCCAACCGGCTCGGCATCTGGCAGTTGAAGTGGGAACTCGAAGATCTCGCATTCCGCTATCTGCAGCCGGAAATCTACCGGCGCGTCGCACGCCTGGTGGACGAGCGCCGCGGCGATCGCGAACACTTCATCGCGGCGACCATGCGCACGCTGCGCGGCGCGCTCGCCGAAGCGGGTATCGTGGCCGAGATCGGCGGCCGGCCCAAGCATATCTATTCGATCTGGAAAAAGATGCAGCGCAAGGGCGGGGATTTCTCGGCGCTGTACGACATCCGCGCGCTGCGCGTGCTCGTCAACGACGTGGCCGCTTGCTACGCCGCGCTCGGCGTTGTGCACACGTTGTGGCCGCCGGTGCCGAGCGAGGTCGACGAATACATCGCGCGAC
>VBNZ01000043.1:26331-32610 GCA_005877675.1 Gammaproteobacteria bacterium | reverse complement strand
GAGTCGGCGCTGCTCGCCGGATTCCGCACCGATCTGCTCGAGGATCGCGTTTACCTGCTCACGCCCGCAGGTCAGGTGATCGACCTGCCGCGCGACGCGACGGTGCTGGATTTTGCCTACGCCGTGCACACCGATGTCGGCCATCGCTGCCGCGGCGCCAAGGTCAACGGGCGCATCGTGCCGCTGAGTTACCAGCCAGCGACCGGCGATCGTGTGGAGATTCTCACCGGCAAGACCGCGCAGCCGCGGCGCGACTGGATCAGCGCGAGCAGTCATTTTTTGACGACGCATCGTGCGCGCCAGCGCGTACGCGCTTGGTTCAAGCGCATCGACCACGATGCGAATCTCGCCGCCGGGCGCGAGATACTCGAACGCGAATTCAAGCGCCTCGCGCTGCACAACATCGATCTCGAATCGCTGCCGCCGAAATTCCAGCTGAAGACGCTCGACGACCTGCTCGTCGCGCTCGCGCTCGGCGACGTGACCGCGGGCCACGTCGCGCGCGTGCTGCACGAAACGATTGCGCCGCCGGCGCCGGCTCCCGCCGCACCGACCACGCGCGCGCCGCCGCGGCGCGGCAAGGATGCGGTGGTGATCGAAGGCGTCGGCAATCTGCTCACGGTGATCGCGCGTTGCTGCCAGCCTCTGCCGGGCGATGCGATCTCGGGCTACATCACACGCGGTAAAGGCGTGTCGATCCATCGCGCCGATTGCGCCAGCTTCGCGCGTCTTGCCGCGCGTGATCCGAGCCGCGTGATCGTGGTCGAGTGGGGCGGTGCGCAGGGCGCGAGCTACGACATCGATCTCGTCGTGCGTGGTTACGACCGCAAAGGCCTGCACAAAGACGTCACCAATGTCATCGCCGCGGCCAATATCAATCTGATCGCAGTCAATGCGCGTGTCGATGCGGCGACCGCGCTCGTGAGTATGGAATTCACTGTGCGCGTCAGCGACTTCGAGCAGCTTTCATCGCTGCTCGGGCGCCTGTCTGCGGTGCCGAACGTGATCGAGGCGCGGCGCGTCGCCTAACAAACTCGTGGCCAATGGCACTGGACGCTGGCGCGGCATATCGACTACACGTGCCGTCTGTTTTTTTTCTTGGTCTTAGGGAACCGCCATGCTGACCCGAAAACAGCGCTTACTTGCCGTCGCACTTTCATGTGCAATCGTTGCGATCGCTGCCGCCGCGTCGACGACGCAAGTTACGCACGGAATCGACCTCGCCGGTATCGACCGTGCAGTCGCGCCGGGCGATGATTTCTTCGCTTACGCCAACGGCACTTGGGATAAGAGTGCGGAAATTCCCGCCGACCGTTCGAGCTGGGGCGTCTCAGGCGAATTGACCGAAAAAACCAATCAGCAAGTGCGCGAACTGCTCGAAGGCGCGGCAAGCGGAACGGCCGCTCCGGGCTCCAATGCACAGAAGGTCGGCGATTTCTACGCCAGCTACATGGGCGAGGCCGCGATCGAAGCCAAGGGCATTGCGCCGCTCAAGCCGGAGTTCACGCGCATCGCCGCGATCAAGGATGCGCACTCGCTGTCGGCCTATCTCGGCTCGATGCTGCGTGCCGATGTCGATGCGCTCAACAACACGAATTTCTATACGCCGAATCTGTTCGGCGTGTGGATCACGCAGGCGTTCGACGATCCCAAGCGCAACGTGCCGTACCTGCTGCAGGGCGGTCTCGGCATGCCCGATCGCGATTACTACGTCACCGAATCGCCGCGCATGGCCGAACTGCGCAGCAAGTATCGCGCGCATGTCGCGGCGGTGCTCAAGCTCGCTGGCGTCGCCGAGGCCGAAGCCAAAGCCGAGCGCATTTTCGCGCTCGAAACGAAGATCGCCAAGGCACACTGGTCGCGCGTCGATTCCGAGGATGTGCACAAGGCCGATAATCCGTGGAAGCGCAGCGACTTCGCCGTCAAGGCGCCGGGGCTCGATTGGGACGCGTATTTCGCCGCGGCGCATCTGGACCATCAGAACGATTTCATCGCCTGGCAGGCGAGCGCGATCACGGGTCTTGCGGCATTGGTCGGGAGCGAGCCGGTCGAGATCTGGAAGGACTATCTCGCTCTGCGCCTGATCGAGGGTCACGCCAATGTGTTGCCGAAGGCTTTCGTCGACGAGAATTTTGCGTTCTACGGCACCGCGCTCAGCGGCACGCCAAAGATTCGCGATCGCTGGAAACGCGCGGTCGGTGCAACCAGCAGTGCACTCGGCGAGGCGGTCGGCCAGATCTACGTCGCGAAATATTTTCCGCCTTCGTCCAAGGCCAAGATCGAGGCGATGGTGCAGGATCTGACCCGCGCATTCCACGCACGCGTTGAAAAACTCGCTTGGATGTCGCCCAAGACCAAACAGCGGGCGCTGGAAAAACTCGCGACGCTCAAGGTCGGCGTCGGCTACCCGGACAAGTGGCGCGACTATTCCGCGCTCAAGATCGTGCGTGGCGATGCGTTCGGCAATGCACTGCGCGCGGAAGAGTTTGAGTATCGGCGCAACCTCGCCAAGCTCGGCAAGGCGCCTGATCGCGGCGAATGGGTGATGGTGCCGCATCTAGTCAACGCGGTGAATCTGCCGATCGCAAATGCGCTCAATTTTCCGGCGGCCTATCTGCAGCCGCCGCTGTTCGACCCCGCGGTCGATGCGGCCACGAACTACGCCGCGGTCGGTACCACCATCGGCCACGAGATCAGTCACAGCTTCGACGATCAGGGCAGCCAGTTCGATGCGCAGGGCCATCTTGCAAACTGGTGGACCGACGAAGACCGCGCGCACTTCGAGCATGCGGCCGCGCAGCTCGTGGCGCAGTTCGATGCCTACAAGCCGTTTCCCGATCTTGCCGAAAACGGCAAGCAGACGCTGGGCGAAAACATTGCCGATCTCGGCGGGCTTGCCGCGGCCTATGATGCGTATCGACTCGCGCTGCACGGCAAACCGGACGTCGTCGTCGACGGGCTGTCTGGTGATGCGCGTTTCTTTCTCTCCTATGCGCAGCATTGGCGCACGAAAATGCGCGAACCTGCGATGCGTCAGGCGATCGTGACCGACGGCCACGCCCTGCCAATGTACCGCGCTGATACGGTGCGCAATCTCGATGCGTGGTATGCGGCGTTCGAGATCAAGCCCGAGCAGAAGCTCTATCTGGCACCGAAGGATCGCGTGCAGGTCTGGTAGGGCGATTGCAGCGCCGGCGCCCGCTGACCGGTGTTCACGCGCCACTGCACTCCTGCCATCGCGGGGCGGCTCGGGCGGGCGATGGCGCCTAGCCCGGTCCGCAGGCCGCGCCCCGCTTGCCTATCGCAGCGGGCGCCGTGACCTTGCTATGCTGTCGGCGTTCTTCGTGCCGATAGCGCGCGCGGGCACACAGCGGGGCTGAGCTACCTTGATCGAGATTCCCGGTTACCACATCCTGCGACAGCTCGGCCGCGGCGGCATGGCGACGGTCTATCTCGCGATGCAGGAATCGGTGCAGCGCGAGATTGCGCTCAAGGTGATGTCGACGAGCCTGCTCACCGATCCGGATTTTTCCGAGCGCTTCCAGCGCGAGGCGCGCATCGCCGCGAAGCTGCACCATCGTCACGTGGTCGGCATACACGATGTTGCGCGGCACGGCGATTACAACTACATCGCGATGGAGTATCTCGGCGGCGGCGCGTTGCTGGCGCGGGACGGAACGCCGCGCGCGGTACCGTTTGCCTTGCGCGTCACGCGCGAGATCGCGCTCGCGCTCAACTACGCGCACGCCAAGGGCTTCGTGCATCGCGACGTCAAGCCCGACAACATCCTGCTGCGCGAGGACGGCTCCTCCGCGTTGACCGATTTCGGCATCGCGCGCGCGGCCGATTCGGCTACGCGCATGACGCGCACCGGCGCAGTGATCGGCACGCCGCACTACATGAGTCCCGAGCAGGCACGCGGGCGCACGGTCGACGGCCGCGCCGATCTGTACAGCCTCGGTGTCGTGCTATACGAACTTCTGATAGGACGCGTGCCGTATAACGCGGACGATTCGCTCGCTGTCGGCATCATGCACATCACGCAGCCCATCCCGATCCTGCCGGAGCATTTCGCGCCGCTGCAGCCGCTGCTCAACCGTCTACTGGCCAAGCAACCCGACGAGCGTTTCCAAAGCGGCGCTGCCCTGGCCGACGCGGTCGAGCAGCTCGAACTGCGCATCGCCAATGGCGAACTCGCGCTGGACGACGTAGAAGAAGCCTATCGGCGCGAAGTGCCTGGTACCGATCGCCCACGCCGCCTAACACCGCGCGCGCTGCCAGGTTCGGAACGTCCGACCACGCCCTCGGCGGCGTTGCGCGGTCGCGCCGAGCCCGCGCTGGGGCGGCTCGACGACATGATGGCCGACAACCGATTGCGGCCGCAGGAGTTTCGTGCGGAACGCCGCGAACGCGCACAGAAGCGCGACGGCAGCGGACGCATCTGGATCGGCGCGATCGCCGCAGTACTGCTGCTCGGAGCCGGCACCGCCGCATGGCGCTACCAGGATCGCCTGCGTGCACTGATCCCGAACACCGAATTGAACAGCCTCGTTGCGCGTGGCGAGAAGGCGCTGGCCGAAGGCAAGCTGATCGGCACGCAAGGCGACAGCGCGCGCGAACTGTTCCAGAGTGCACGTGCGCTCGACGCCGACAACGACGCGGCGCGCCGAGGCCTCAATCAAGTCGGCGAGAAGTTGCTCGACGCCGCCCGCGGCGCGCTCAAGGCCGGCGATGTCGCGGCTGCGCGCAGCGAGCTCGCTGCCGCAGAGGAGATACTCGGCGGCGGCGCGCGCATCGATGAATTGAAAGCTTCGCTGCGCGGCACGGAGACACGCGGCACGCAGATCGAAGATCTGCTCAAGCGCGGCGATACGGCGCTCAACGCGGGCCGCCTGCTCGGCGACGACAGCGCGGCGGCGTGGTATCGCAAGCTGCTCGAGGCCGATCCAGGCAGCGCGCTGGCGAAGAGCGGATTGGACAAGGTCGCGCGCGCGCAGGCGCAACTCGTGCGCGATGCGCTCGCGCAGGGTAACGACACGCTCGCAGAGCAGCGCATCGCGGATCTCGCGCAGCTCGCGCCAAACGATCCGGCGCTGCCCGAGTTGCGCGCCGCGTTGACGCAGAAGCGTACGAGCGATACGCAGGCGCAGGATCAGCAGCTGGTGCGCGCGGAAAGCGCTTTGCAGGCCGGGCGCCTCGGCGGCGGCGACGGCGCGCAGGCCTTGTTCGCCGCTGCGCTCAAGCGCGACCCGAACAACGCGCGCGCCAGGGCCGGCCTGCACAAGGTCGGCGTCGCGTATGCCGGCATCGCGACGAAAGACCTTGATAGCGGCAATCTCGTGGCTGCGGAAAACAATTTCCGCCAGGCCGAGGCATTGGCCGGCGACAGTGCCGAAGTGCGCGTGCTGCGGCCGCGCCTGCGCGAGTCGCGCGAGGCGAACGCGATCGCGAAGGAACAGGCCAAAGAGCCCTCGCTGGCGGAGCGTGCGCGCATCGATGAGCTGCTCGGCGAAGCCGACCGCGCGCTCGCTGCAGGTGCGTTGATGGAGCCGGGCGGCGCGTATGACAAATATCGCGGTGTACTGCGCAGCGATGCCAGCAACGCGCGCGCAATGGCCGGGCTGCAGCGCATTGCACCGCGCGCACGCGAACTTTTCGAGCAGGCGCTCAGCACGGGCAAGGTACATAGTGCGCGCGGCTATGTCGATGCGATCGCGAGCACCGATCCCGGCAACGCCGCGCTGTCCGGTCTGCGCGAGCGCCTCGCCAATGCTTATCTGGACGAGGCCGAGACGCGCCTCGGTCAAGGTCAGCGCGATGCCGCAATGCGTGCGTTCAATACGGCGCGCGAACTGAGCCCGGGCAATGCGCGCAACGCGGCACTGGAAGCGAAGCTGCAGGCCCCGGCGCAGTAGCTCGCCGGAGCCTGCCAAGTTCGGAGATCGACGTCGGCAATGTGCCTTTTGCTGCTTGCCTTGAATCGTGTCCCGGGACGGCCATGGCTGCTGCTCGGCAATCGCGACGAGTTTCACGCGCGCCCGACCGCGCCTGCGCGGGCCTGGGAAGACGCGCACGAGATCGTCGGTGGACGCGACCTGCTCGCGGGCGGATCGTGGCTGGCCGTGCATCGCGCCGGACGCTACGCCGCAGTAACCAATGTACGTGTCGAGTCGCCGCGCAAAGGGGCACAGTCGCGCGGCATGCTCGTTGCGGACTTCGTCGCCAGCCAACTCGCGCCGCTGGCTTACCTCAACGCCATCACCGCACGGCGCGATGAAT
>VBNZ01000043.1:14728-26279 GCA_005877675.1 Gammaproteobacteria bacterium | reverse complement strand
TGGCGTGCACGCTTTCAGCAACGGCTCACCCGCTGACGAGTGGCCGAAAATGCGGCGGCTGCGCACCAGCCTGCTCGCGCTGATCCACGAACGTGGCGATCAGCGCACGACAAATCCCGGCGGCATTTCGCGCTTCGATGCCGAATTGCTCGATCTGCTGCGCGACACCGCACAGCCCGACGATCGCGAGTTACCGCAGACCGGCGTCGGTTTGCGGGTCGAGCGCTTACTCGGCCCGATCTTCATCGTCGGCGAAGACTACGGTACACGCGCGAGCACGCTCGCGTATGCGCGCAGCGGTGGCGGTCTGGTGCTGCGCGAGCGGCGTTTCGGACCTGGTGCGGTCAGGCTCGGCGAATCGCACTATCCGTTTGGAACCTCCGAATAAGCGACATGCGACATCTTGCGCGCCGCCGGCGCTCGGACCGCGTAGGCGGAATGCCGGAGCGAACAGTCGCGAAGCGAATGGCCAGAAGTTTTTACGCGCTAGAGGAGTAGCGGCCGCGTCGCCTCCGGCGCTGAATCTCAGGGAAGTATACTTTTCAGCGCCGTGCGCGCCGCCTCGAATGAGAAATGCTTGCTCACGTTCGCGAGACCGTTTTCCGACAACATGTTCCAAAGTTTCTCGTCGCCGTAGGCACGCAGGATTGCCGCGGCGAAGTCGGCCGGCGTGTCGGCGACGAGTACATCTGCATCGGCGATGCCGGCGCCCGCGCGCACGTGCATGCCTTCAACGGCCGTCGCGGTCGCAACTACCGGGAGGCCATAACTCATCGCCATATTCACTTTGCCCTTGACGCCTGCGCCGTAACGCAGCGGCGCGACCGACAGGCGGCAGCCGTCCATGAACGGCGCGGCATCTTCGACGTAGCCATGCACGATCACGCCATTTCCGGCGAGTGCGCTGATCTCCGCGGTGATCTTGAAACGCGATGTCTGCATTTTGCGCGCGCACCAGGGGGAACACCTCACGCACGAACCACTGCACTGCATCGATATTCGGTGGATGCTGGAAGCCGCCTACGAAGACCAGGTCGTTGCGCTCGGCATAGCCGCGCCGGCGGCCGTAGATATCGTGCACATTGCTGAGCACGGCAACGCGCGCCTGCGGGACCTCGCGCGCGAGCAGCGCCTGTTCGACCGGGCTGACTACGAGGGTCACGTCGCATTCGCGCATCAAATGCAGCTCGCTGCGGCGTGTCTGTGCGGCCTGGCGTGCCAGCTCGGCATCGTTCTCGAGTGCGGCCGCGCGCTGTTCGCGCAGATAGTGCAGGTCGACGGTATCGAAGATCAGCCGCGCCTGCGGCGCATACAGGCGTGCGAGGCCGACGTAATTGCTTGCAACGTAATGCCGCGACAGCACGATCGCGTCGAGCGCCGGACCGTTCTCGCGCAGCCACGCCGCCGGATCGGCGACATAGGGGTGAAACAGCGCTTCCACGCCGAGCGCCTGCAACGCCTCGGTATACTTATGGAAATGTGCGTAATTGTCGGGCAGGAAACTGACACGGTAGCCGAGTGTACGCAGCAGGCGCATCAGATTGACCATGCGCAGCGAGCCGGAATCCTGATCCGGCGTCGGCGTATACGCGTCGACGATCAGCACGCGGCGCGGCGTGCGGAAATTCGCGGCGGCGGGCGCCCGTTTCGCTGAATCGATCGGCGCGGGCTGCGCGGCCAGCGCGTCGCGCCACTTGTCGAGAAATTTTTCGCGGTTGACAATCTGGTATTGCTTGATCCCGGAACCAACATCCGTGCCCGAGGTAACGCCCTCGAAGTGCACGACGCGCGAACGCGGCTCGAAGTACACTTTTTTGCCCGTCGCGCGCACGGCAAAGGCAAGATCGGTGTCTTCGTAGTAAGCCGGTGCATAGCGCGTATCGAAGCCGCCGAGTGCATTGAACAACTCGCCTCGCAGCATGATCGCCGCGCCGGAACAGTAGTCGGCTTCGCGCCGGTAGTCGTAGCGCGGGTCGGACGGGTCGCCGAAACGCCCGTAGTTCCAGCCCGAGCCGTCGCTGAAGACGATGCCGCCCGCTTCCTGCAGGCGTCCATCGGGATAGACGAGTTTGGCGCCGACGAGGCCCGCATCGGGTTCCTCGGCGAAGCAGCGTACGAGCGCGGCGAGCCAACCCGGCGTCACCACGGTGTCGTTGTTGAGAAACAGCACGAACTCGCCACGTGCGAGCGCCGCGCCGGCGTTGCACGAACCGACGAAACCGAGGTTGCGCTCATTGCGCAACACGCGGATGCCTTCGACCAGCTCGAGCTGTGTTTGCGTGGCGTCGCTGGAGCAGTCATCGACCACGATGACTTCGAACGCGATTGCATCGGCGTGTTCGGCCAGCGAGCGCAGGCACGCGGCGGTGTATTCAATCTTGTTGTAAACCGGAACCACGATCGACACGAGCGGTGCATCCGAGCTCGGCACGGTGAACGGGGTGAAATCCAGTGTCGGCGGCGGCACGGCGACCAAGGGCGCGGCGGCGGAACGCCGCCGTGCAAATTCGTCGCCGATGCGCCGCAGCGTGCCGGCAAAGCCGCGCCGCGCAAGGCTGCTGCGCGTGCGAGCGAACGCGCCGCGTATGCGCTGGCGTTGAAAATGCAGCTGCGCGCGCAGCACGCGCAACTGGCGCGCCGCGTAGCGCACCGGGCGGGTCAGGCGCCATGAGCGGCTATTGCGCATCTGGCTCATCTCACTTTCGAGTCGCTCGCGCAGCGCGTCGAGCGACAGTGCCCAGCGCGTGCGTTCCTCGAATTCGTGTTCGAGTCGAGCATGCGCAGTTTGCAAGTTGTCATAATTTTCCCGTGCATTCAGTTCGCGGCCCACGGCGTCGTGCGCCCACAATGTGCGCTCGGCGATCGTGACTTGCTGATCATCGATCGTTGCACGTTGCTCTTCGATCCGGCTATCGCGTTGCACAATGTGGCGATTGGCACGCTCTATATCGCCTTCGAGCTCGATCCCCCACTCGCTGCGGCGGAGCAGTTCCTGATATTGCGCGGCAAGTTCATCGCGCAGCTTGGCTGCTTGGCGCTGCGCGTCGCCCAGCTGACCTGCGTAAACCGAGGCGTCGACCAGATCGATACCCGCGATGCCGGGCGTGTAGTGCGCTGCTGCATGTACGAGCGGCAACAGCTCGCGATAATCTGTCGCCATATCGAGCGGCGTACGCGCCGATTTCGCCGCAACGGCGTCGCGTACACGCGCGAGCGTGTCGCGATCGCCTTGCAGGCGCGCGATCGTCGCAAGTACGTCGACTGCATCGGGCGCAACGAGAAATCCATCGACGTCATCGCGTACGCGTTCCGCCAGCGCGCCCAGGCGTGTCGCGATGACCGGGATGCCGAACGCGGTCAGCTCCGACAGGGTATAGCTGAAGGTCTCGGCGAAATTCGGCAGGATCAACGCAGCGTCGGGCGCGACGCGTTCGAGCAGCGCGGGCAATTCGGCGTTGCGATAGTTCAGCAGGATATGCACATCGGGCTGGCCAAAAAATTCACTCGCCTCGGGGCCGGCGCCGAGTAGGAACAGCTCGGCATGTTCACTCAGATGCGGCAACAATTCGCGCAGCAGCGCGGCTGCCTTGCCGCGGCGTACGCGGCCGAGCACGACCAGACGCAGGCGTTCGCGCACAGGCGGCGCAGGCAGTGGCAGCGAGGGCGGCAGCGGCCAGGGTGCGAGCCCATGTGCGATCACATGCTGCGCGAGCGGCGCGAGGCGCGGCTGCAGGCGCAGGAAAATATCGAGCGCGGCGCGTGTCGGTGCGATCAGCTGCGCGCGCGCCGCGAGCAGCGCGTCCGCAAATGCTTCGCGCAGCGCGAGCCAGTATTCCGCGTCGCGCTCGAAGAATTCGAATCCGGCGTCGATGCCGGCGAGGTCGGCGCGCATCTGCGCTGTGTCGAATGTCAGGCTCGCATCGTCGAGATTGCGATGCAGCAGCGGCCACAGCGGATAGAAATCATGTACAAAAAACGTAGTTGGCAAACCCGTGCGCAGTGCATCGAGACTGTGACCGATCAAAGAGGAAACCATCAGCGCATCGACGCCATAGTCTGCGATGACGGCGTCGAGAAAGGCGCGGTAGAGCGGATGGCCGAAGCTCGTGCTCGCAATCGCCTCTGGCAGCTCGAAGCGGCGCAGAGCGGGCAGGGTCAGCGCGGCGTCGCGCAGCTCCAAGGTTTCGCCGAAGTGCCGACGTGCGAAATTGCCGCGTGCGAGCAGCAGGAGATGATGGCGCTCATGGTCGTTTGCGGCGAGATCGCGTACGAAGCGCTCGGCGCCGCCGCCCCAGCCATGCAACACATGCAGCACGACTGGCTTCGCATCGAGGCCGGGATAAAAACCCGCTTTGCGCGCTGGCGCCGCAAGCACTGCAGCGACCCGCTCGCGCAGCTCGCCGAGCGGCGAGGCGGGCTCCGCGTCCGCGCCGGGCGCTGTAATCGTCGGACCGTGCAGCATCGCGCTGGTTGTATCGGCGACATAGAGATGATCCAGCAGCACTGCGTGCAGCGGCGCGAGAGTTTGCGGCAAAGTGTAATTATGGATTTGTGCCGGTTGCACATCGCGCAGGCGCGTGCCGCTCCACGCGCTCAGCAGCGGCGAGAATGCGGGCCAGTCGAACGCCTGGCGCCGGCCGCACAGCCAGCATGCCGTGTCGACCTCGTGCGGCGTGGCGTCGCTCGACGCGCCCGCCGGCAGCGGTGCGCGCACGGGATCGAAATTGTCGAGCGGCGAGGCGACGAGCACGTTGTCAAGCTGAAGCGCCGCAGCGAGGCGTGCGTACCAGTGCGCCGGCAGCGCGATACCCGCGCGCAGCAGAATCAAATCATCGCCGGGAAACGCCTTCGCTGCCGCATGCAGTACGGCGAGCGCATCATCGCCCGCCCCCGCCTCGAGCGGGGTGACCTCGCGCTCGTCGGTGGAAGACGCTGCGCCATCGACCACGATCACTGCCGCGTGCGTGCTTTCCTGCAGCACCTGTGCAAACCAGTCGCCGGAAGCGGCGCGCGTGCCGAAGATGCACAGCCGCGCGGGAGGAGGCAGCCGCTGCGTCAAAGCTTCTCTACCTGATCCAGCATTGCGCGGACGGCTGCTCCGCGCGTTGACGCTCGCACGATCGGGCTGTAGCGGAAGAAAACATCCTGCATGGCGTCCATATCATTCATAGTCGCTTACCGCGTAATGTGGGCAAACGCGGGCAAAGGCGGGTAAAAACTGTGAAATTATCGCCGATGCGCCTGAACGTGTCACTTTACGGGCCCGTAAGGGTACGCATCGGGTAGACTCGGCGGCGATCTCATCGTCGGTTTGACGTCCCTTGTCTGGTCTGCTCAGCGTCATCGCTTTCCTCTGGCGCCTCGTGCGCATTCCGTTCTGGCTGGCCTTGGGCTTCGCCGTCGGGTTCCTGCCGTTGTACGTGTGGAATCTTGACCGCCAGCTCACCAGCCGCTTCGATGATTTCTCCTGGGCTATCCCGAGTCGTAGCTAGGCGCGTCCGCTCGAACCGCGCGTCGGGCTGCCGCTGTCCGCCGATGCGCTGCTGCTCGAACTCGATGCGGCACGCTATGAGGCCGATGCCGCGGCGACGAGTCCGAACGCCTTCGCCGGGGCGGCGAAGGCGCCCGGCAGCTATGCGCGCGATGGCGCGCGCTTTGTCATCGCGCGGCGCGCGTTCGCCGACGCGGAAGGGCGGCAGGCGCAGCGCCGCATCGCGCTGACGCTCGCGAACAACGCGGTCGCCACGCTGACCGATGCGGACACGGGCGCGGCACTGGACCACGCGCGTCTGGATCCTGCGCGCATCGCGACGCTGTACGGTGCCGAGCAGGAAGAGCGCCGTGTGCTCAAGCTCGAACAGTTTCCGCCGCTGCTGATCGCCGGTCTGCAGGCGATCGAGGATCGCGATTTCAAGCGTCACCACGGCATCGCGTTCACTTCGATCGCGCGCGCGCTGATCTCCAACGTGCTCGCAGGCCATCTGGTGCAGGGCGGCAGCACGCTTACGCAGCAGCTCGTCAAGAACCTGTTTCTCGACAACGGCCGCAACTTCACGCGCAAGCTCAACGAGGCGGTGATCGCGCTCCTCATCGAAGCGCGCTACGACAAGCACCGCATCCTCGAAACCTATATGAACGAGGTGTTCCTCGGGCAGCAGGGCGGGCAGGCGGTGCATGGCTTTGCCGCAGCGTCGGAATTTTATTTCGGACGCGATGCGAAGGATTTGAAGCCCGCCGAAATCGCGCTGCTGGTCGGCATGGTGCAGGGGCCGAGCATCTACGATCCGCGCCGGCATGCCGAGGCCGCGCTGACACGGCGCAGTATCGTGCTCAACGCGTTCTACGAGACCGGCTTGCTCGACGAGGCGGCACTCAAGGCCGCGCGCGGGTCCGCGCTCGGCGTTTCCGACACGCCGGGCCTGCCGCGCAATCGCTATCCCGCGTTTCTTGATCTCGTGCGGGTGCAACTGCGCGAAAACTATCCCGATGCGCAACTGCAACGCGCCGGTTTGGCCGTCTACACGACGCTTGCGCCGATGACGCAGACGCTGGCCGAGCGCGCGCTGGTGCAGACGCTCGATGGACTGGGGCGCAAGCAGGCCGAGCTCGAAGGCGCGATGATCGTCACCGGCGCGCGCGACGGCGAGGTGCAGGCGCTGATCGGTGCGCGCGATCCGACCGATCCGGGCTTCGATCGTGCACTGGATGCGCGTCGTCCGATAGGTTCGCTGATCAAGCCTTTCGTCAACCTGATCGCGCTGACCCAACCGCAGAAATATTCGCTCGCGACGCTGCTAGACGATTCTACTGTCGACCTGGCGATGCCGAACGGTACGCGCTGGACGCCGCAGAACGACGATCATGAAACGCACGGTCGCGTGCCGCTGATCGATGCATTGGCGCAGTCGTACAATCTTGCGACCGTGCATCTCGGTCTTGATCTGGGCGTCGATAAAGTGCACGGGCTGCTCGAGTCGTTCGGGCTCGATGCCGACATCAATCCGAATCCCTCGCTGCTGCTAGGCGCCGTCGATCTGTCGCCGTACCAGGTCGCGCAGCTGTATCAGTATTTCGCCGCCGATGGCCATGCGTTACCGCTGCGCGCATTGCGCGGCGTGGTCGACGCGCAGGGCAAGCCGCTCGCACGCTACGGGGTGAAATCCGGCAGCGGTAATTACATCCAGTCGGCGCGCCTGGCTTCATTCGCAATGCAGCAGGTGACGCAGACCGGCACCGCGCGCGCGATTGCCGATCAGGGCCTTGCGTTTCTGCATGCCGCGGGCAAGACCGGCACCAGCGATTCGCAACGCGACTCATGGTTCGCGGGCTTCACCGGCGCGCATCTCGCCGTCGCCTGGATCGGTCGCGACGACAACAAGGTGACCGGATTGTGGGGGCGTACCGGCGGCCTGGCGGCATGGATCGCATTGTTCAAAAAGCTGCCGAGCAGCCCGCTGTCGCTGCCCGCCGACGGCATCGAGCGCGTCAGCATCAATCCGCAGACCGGTGCGCGTACCGATGCGCAATGCACTGGCGCGCGGGAGCTGCCGTTTATGGCAGGATTCGCACCGCAGGACACCGATCATTGCATCCTGCAGGAAATACAATCTGTGTTCAGCGGGAATCCCTGAAAGTAGCCAACCATTCCCGTTTGTGCTGAGCTTGTCAAAGCGCGTTCATCGACGTACCTCGACGCCAGGCTTGGTGTCGCCTTCGACAGACTCAGATCTGATGGATGCTGTGTCTCGCTACCATAAATTTTGTATAAAGGTGTACAAATGAAATTTGCGATATCTGCCGTTGTTCTGACGTGTGCGCTGCTCGTCGCATGTCAACCCTCCGCGCCGACGCAGGGCGCGCAGCGCCCGGATCGCGACCCGAGCGCCGCAGTCGCCGCGATACGTGCCGCCGGCGCCAAGCTCGAATCGAGCGTGGAAGTGAAACCGCTGCGCGATCCCGCGGTCGACGGCCTGCTCAAGCAGGCGCGCGACTTCGAAGCGCAGAGTCAGCCGGCGCAGGCGCTCGATGCGGTGCGCCACGCCGAGAAGATCGCCGCGAATGCGCCCGATATCATCCAGTATGAGGCAGAACTGCTGATCGAGACGCGCGACTGGAAATCGGCCGCAGCCGCGGCGCATAAGTCCTTTGAGCTCGGCCCGAAAGTCGGCGCGCTATGCGCGCGCAACCAGCAGACACTGGTCGAGACGTACACAATGCTCGGCGATGCCGCCGGCGCGACGCAGGCGCGCACGCAGCTTGCTGCGTGCAATGTACCGGCACCGGCGCGCTACTGACGGGGCGCTGCGCTTGGCCGTTGTCCTTCACTCGTCATTCTCGGGTCGCCTCGGGCTGAACCTTCTTTGCTCGCCATTGCGGCGTCGGCGTGGGTTGAGCCCTCTTTGCGCGTCGTTCCGGCGCAAGCCGGAATGCGAAGGCAGGAGGCCGGAGCGAACATTCGCGCAGCGAATGGCCCGAAGGGCATGCGACGGGAGTCGCGTGCCATCCAGTGTCTTTGCTTTCGGCCCGCTCTTTGCGGCAGAGACTTCCATTCGCCTGCGGCGAGCGGATAGCTTTCGGAACATGGCTTCCCGTGCGCCTATGTTTCTCCGTGCGGCTCACTCGCCTGTGGCGAGCGGGTCGCTCACTCTTCGTCCGCCACGCCTTGGCTCGTCATTCCCGCGGAGACGGGAATCCAGTGCCTTTGTTTCTATCTTTCTAAGCATAAGCATCCACTCGCCTTCGGCGATCGGGTCGCTCCCCCTTCGCCCGTCACGCCTTGGCTCGTCATTCCCGCGGAGACGGGAATCCAGCGCCTTTGTTTCTATCTTTCTAAGCATAAGCATCCACTTGCCTGCGGCGATCGGGTCGCTCACGCTTCGCCCGTCACGCCTTAGCTCGTCATTCCCGCGAAGGCGGGAATCCAGTGTCCTTGTTTCTATCTTTCTAAGCATAAGCATCCACTTGCTTGCGGCGAGCGGGTCGCTCACGCTTCGTCCGTCACGCCTTGGCTCGTCATTCCCGCGAAGGCGGGAATCCAGTGTCATTGTTTCTATCTTTTTAAGCATAAGCTTCCACTCGCCTTCGGCGAGCGGGTCGCTCACGCTTCGCCCGTCACGCCTTGGCTCGTCATTCCCGCGAAGGCGGGAATCCAGTGCCTTTGCTTCGGCTGCAAAGAGGAGAGCTTCCACTCGCCTACGGCGAGCGGGTCACTTTTCTTTGCTTGCACAAAGAAAAGTAACCAAAAGAAATGCACCCCAGGCATTGCGCTTTTCGGGCTTCCTGCCCAAAAAGTACGCGACCTCGGCCTGTGTTCCGCCGATTGCACATCCTTGTGCAAGCGGCGGAATCGGCGCGATCCATCGCGCCGCCCCTGCGGGCATCGCGGCCGCTGCCGCCGCAATGCAATGGGGACCCAACAGCAGCGCGCTCCTGCGCGCAGAAGCAAAAAGCGAAAGCGAAAAGCGAAAAGAGAGAGAAGAGCAACGGTACAGCGAATGCTTTGCTCGGGCGCGCAGGATGCGCGTCGCTCTGGGGCCCCTTCACGTTGCGGCGGCAGGGGACGATCAGGCCCGTAAGGGTCGGCGCGGGACCGCGCCGATTCCGCTGGGTACATGGATGTACCTTCAGCGGAACCCGGCCGCTGACGCGGACTTTTCGGGCAGGAGCCCGAAAAGCGCAATGTGCAGGGTGCATTTCTTTTGGTTACTTTTCTTTGTGCAAGCAAAGAAAAGTGACCCGCTCGCCGCAGGCGAGTGGAAGCCTTGGCTCATAAGTGGCCCAGGCCGCGCAGCGGCACGGAAGCCTTGCTTAGCAAGTGATCCGCTCGCCGCATGCGAGTGGAAGCCTTGGCCCGTAAGTGGCCCAGGCCGCGCAGCGGCATGGAAGCCTTGTTTCGCAAGTGACCTGTTCGCCCGTAGGTCTAGTGGAAGCTCTATCGCTGAAAGGGTAGAAAGAGACATAGATGTTCTGTATTTCCGCGTTCGCGGGAATGACAAAAACCTCGCGAGGGCGCAGCCATGACCCGCGTCAGCCCCGGTGCGTGCGCGCGCGATCTCCTCGGCAGCGAGGGCCCGTTCGCCCACGAGGTCTCCAACTTCGCACCGCGCGAAAGTCAGCAGGTCATGGCCGAAGCGGTCGAGGAGGCGATCGCCGATCGCAGCATGCTGATCGCGGAAGCCGGCACCGGCACGGGTAAAACCTTTGCCTACCTCGTGCCTGCGCTGCGTTCGGGCAAGCGCGTGATCGTATCGACCGGCACGAAGACGCTGCAGGACCAATTGTTCCATCGTGATCTGCCACGCGTGCGCGAGACCATCGGTGCGCGACTGAAAACCAGCCTGCTCAAGGGGCGCGCAAATTATCTGTGCCTGCATCGCACGGAGCAGACGGCGAAGGACGGGCGCCTGGCTTCGCGTGAACAGGCCGCGCATCTGCATGCGATTCGAGCCTGGGCGCAGCGTACGGGCAGTGGCGATCGCGGCGAGTTTGCCGAGGTACCGGAAGATTCGCCGCTGTGGCCGCGCGTGACCTCGACTGCGGAGAACTGTCTCGGCGCGGAATGTCCGCAATTTAACGACTGCTTCGTAGTCAAGGCACGCCGCGCCGCGCAGGAAGCCGATCTCGTCGTGGTCAATCATCACCTGCTGTTCGCCGATCTCGCGATCAAACAGGAGGGCTTCGGCGAAATTCTGCCGGGCGCTCATGCGTTCATTCTCGATGAAGCGCATCAGATTCCCGAACTCGCCGGCGTATTCTTTTCCACAAGTATAACTTCGCGTCAAGTCGGCGCGCTTGCGAACGATGCGCTGGCGGAATGCGCGTCGGTGCCGGGCGCGCTCGCGGGGCTGCGCGAACCGATCGAGGCGATTGCGCCGGTGTTGAAGCGCGCACGTCTCGCGCTCGACCGACTGCCGGGCAAAGGTGCGTTCGCGTTGATCGAACACGACACAGCAATTCAGGAAGAGCTGCACGCGCTCGAAGCGGCGTTACGCAAACTCACCGACGCGCTATCGGCGCAAGCCGAACGCTCGCGCGGACTCGGCAGCACGCACGAGCGCGCGGAAACGCTGTGTCAGCGCCTGCATGCGGTGCTCGACGGCGCCGCGCATGAAACGGTGCAGTGGTATGAGCTGTCGACGCAGGGCTTCGCGTTTCACGCGACGCCGCTCGATCTCGCGCCGCCACTGCGTGAATTGCGCGAAGCCTCGCGTGCCAGCTGGATTTTTACCTCGGCGACGCTCTCGGTCGCCGGCGATTTCACGCATTACGCGCGCCAACTAGGTCTCGACGATCCGGTGAGCTTGAGTCTCGCCAGTCCGTTCGACTACGCACGCCAGGCGCTGACCTATTTGCCCAAGGGCCTGCCCGATCCGAACGCGTCCGACTACACCGATCGCGTGATCGCGGCGGCGCGGCCGGTGCTCGACGCGGCGCGCGGACGCACGTTTCTTTTGTTCACTTCGCATCGCGCGCTGCGGCGCGCGGCGGAACTTCTGCAAAATTCCCCTTATCCACTTTTTGTGCAGGGCACGGCGCCGCGGCATCAGTTGCT
>VBNZ01000043.1:14222-14704 GCA_005877675.1 Gammaproteobacteria bacterium | reverse complement strand
GGAAGGTGTGGATGTCGCCGGCGAGGCCTTGAGCTGCGTGATTATCAACAAACTGCCGTTCGCCGCGCCTGACGATCCGGTGCTGGTCGCGCGCCTCGACGCGCTGCGCGACGCCGGTGGCAATCCGTTCTTCGACTGGCAGGTGCCCGCGGCGGTGATCGCGCTCAAGCAGGGCGCCGGACGCCTGATTCGCGACGTCGCCGATCGCGGCGTGCTGATGCTGTGCGATCCGCGCCTGACCTCGCGCGCATACGGCAAGCTGTTTCTGAAGAGTTTGCCGCCGATGCCTGTCACGCGCGAACTCAGCGACGTGCAGAAATTTTTTGCCGTCGTTCCGGCGCAAGCCGGAATCCCTCCCGATCGTGCTGTGGATCAAACTGGAGCCCAGCTTGCGCCGGGATGACGAGGAGATGGCGATGAGTTCACGTCCTCGCATCGAGATAAATGGCAAGCCCGCGAGCGCGGACGATCTGCGCCATCTC
>VBNZ01000043.1:8669-14183 GCA_005877675.1 Gammaproteobacteria bacterium | reverse complement strand
CGACCTGCATCTCGACCGCCTCGACGCGGCGACGCGCGAGCTGTTCGGCACGACGCTCGATCGCGAACGGGTGCGCGGCTATCTACGCCACGCGATCGCCGATGCACGCGATCTGTCGCTGCGCGTCAGCGTGTTTTCTCGCGCATTCGATCGTGAGCATCCGGCAAACGCCGTCGAGCCCGACGTGCTGATCACGGCGAGTGAACCACGCCGTGTCTCGCTCGCACCGTTGCGCGTGAAGTCGTTCGCGTATGCGCGCGACGCGGCCGCGATCAAGCACATCGGCACATTTCCACTTTTCCACTATCGCCGTCTCGCACAGCAGGCGGGCTACGACGATGCGCTGTTCGCCGATGCGACGGGGCGCATCAGCGAAGGTTCGATCTGGAACATCGGCTTTGTCGAGGCACAGGGCGTGATATGGCCGAACGCACCGCAGCTCGCCGGCACGGGCATGCAGCTGTTGCAGGCCGGCCTCGCGCGTGCGGGCGTTGCGAGCGTAACGCGCGCGATCCATCTTCACGAACTCGGCAATTATCGCGCTGCTTTTTTTTCCAACGCGGCCGTGCCGGTGCGACCTATTGCGAGCGTCGATGAGCGCAGCTTTGAAGTCGACGACCAAGTTTTTGCGATGCTCACGCGCTGCTACGAATCCAATCCGTTGCAGAACCCGTAGGCTCGATTCATCGAGCCCGGTCTGGCCCCGGATAAGCAAAGCGGCGCGATGAATCGCGCCCGTACGGCTCGTTGCTAGAACTGGAAATAGACAAACGGTATCTGTGCGTCGATATTGCCGAAGATTTCCAGCGCGAGGATCGCGACGACACCGGCGCAGGTTGCGCTGGCAAATCCCGCGCGCAGCGTGAGCCAGCCCTGCCAGCGCCGGTCGCGGTCGTAGAGACAGAACGCGAGGCCCGCGAGCGGTACGCCGATGATGGCCGGGTGCGCGGCGACGAGTTGCAGATCGGGCACCGCAAGGATCGCGTGCAGTGTCGTCCAGGTCGTGGCGAAGTCCGGTGCGCGAAACGGAATCCATCCGAGCGTCACGAGCACGAAGGTGAGCGCCACCCACAACGGCCGCAGCGCAGCGTGATCGATCGATGGCGTGAGTCCCGCACGCTCGATCGCGCGCCGCCACTGCCGATGCAGCACCAGCAGCACGCCGTGATACAGGCCCCACACGGCGAAATTCCAGCTCGCACCGTGCCACAGGCCGCCGAGTCCCATCACGATCAGGAAATTGAGGTTGGTGCGCGCCTCGCCACGGCGATTGCCGCCGAGCGGGATGTACAGGTAATCGCGTAGCCACGACGACAGCGAGATATGCCAGCGGCGCCAGAATTCGGCGATGTCCGCCGACAGATACGGCCGCTCGAAGTTCGACGGAAAGCGATAGCCGAGCAGGCGCGCGCAGCCACGCGCGATGTCGGTGTAGCCGGAGAAGTCGAAATAGATCTGCAGCGAGAACGCGAGCACGCCCACCCACGCCGGCACATCCGTGCCGCTCCATTGCGTGTGGTGAAAATATGCATCGGCTATCGGTGCATAGAAGTTCGACAGCGCGATTTTCTTGAACAGGCCTTTGAGGATTTCACGCAGACCCCAGCGCGCATCCTCATCGCTCAGCGCGAGCGCCTTGCCGACCTGTGGAAAGAAATGCACCGGGCGGATGATCGGGCCGGCGATCAGGTGCGGGAAGAACGAGACGAACAGCGCGAAATCAAGCACGCTGCGCTGTGCACGCAGATCGCGGCGATAAACATCAACGGCGTAGGCGATGCCTTCGAAGGTGAAGAAGCTGATGCCGACCGGCAGCACGATGCGCAAGGTCAGCGCGTTCGGGTCGAGATGCAGCAGACTCGCGAAGGTGTCGGCGAAGAAGTTGAAGTATTTGAAGAAGCCGAGTACGCCGAGGTTGAACACGATCGCGCAAGTCAGCGCGCGGCGCCGCGCTGTGTCTTCGTCGCGATCGATCCACAGGCCGAAGGCCCAGTTCGCCAGCGTCGATAAGCCGAGCAGCGCGAGAAAACGCACGTCCCAGAACGCATAGAACACGTAGCTCGCGATCACGAGCAGCCATTTGCCCGCGGTGGGCTTGAGCGCGCCGAGCAGCAGCAATATCGCGCCGAAGAAGTACCAGTACTGAAGAGTGTCGAACAGCATGCGTCAGTGAACCAACGGCGCGACCTGTGCGGCGAACAGCTTCGAGAACTTCTGCTGACCCTCGTGATTCATGTGCAATTGGTCGAAGAAATACTGCGGCTGCTCGAGCTCGACGAAGGCATCGCAGGGTAAAGCGAGGATGTCGCCGGCATCGCGCAGTTCGGCAATGGCGCCACTCGCAGCCGGTACTGGCGCCAGCTGCTTATGCCAGGGGCCGCGTGGCACGACGAAGACGATCACCGGCACGCCGTGCGCGCGGTAGCGCCGTGCAATGCGCCCTATCCATTCGCGCAGATATGCTTTGTCCTGTGTCTGCAATTCTGGCGAGCCATAGTTCGCGTTGTGCAGCGCGTCGAGGTAGTCGCGCAGATGCGGCATCAGCTCGGCGGAGCAGCCATCCCAGGAGCGCGGCTGACCGCTTGTCGGATCGATATCCATCGCCGGTATTGATTGGTCGTGTCCGTGCCATTGTTGTACCGCATCGAGCCAACCCGGCCAGTATTTCCGCGTTTTGTGCAGACGGTGTGGGGGATTGGCGAGGAACGCGAGGAAATCTTCACGCATCGCCTGCAGCGGAAACAGAATTGCGCGCCGGGCGCGCTCACGCTGATCGGCGACGTGGAACGACGCCGGAAAATCTTCGAGGTCGGCAAGCCGCAGCAACGGCAATGTGTAGCTCGTGTCGAGCGGATAGTTGGCCGGATCGACACGAATACCGAACGTATCGTACGGCACCATCAGCGCGACCGCGGCGAAGCGGTCGCCATCGGGGTCGACTTCGCGCAGCAGGTAATTCCACACGCGTGGCGATGTGCCGGGGACCGAGGCATTGATGAAATGCAGATCCGGCCGGCCGCTGGCTTCATTGGCGGTTCGCGCCGAAAAGCCTTCGCCGATCTGTGAATTGCCGAACACGAGGATGTTTTTGCGCGCGGGGTCGCGCAAATGGCGCGCGGCATAGACCGAGCCCAGGACCGTGCCTGCGGTCGATTCAGGTTCGATCAGGCGCGCGTAGACCCCGCTGCGAAACACGGCGAGGTCGATCAAACCGAGGACCAGAAGAACCGCCGCGATGAGGGTCAACAGCGGCGCAAGACGCGCAAACATGGCGCGGATTGTGCCGATGCCGCCCGATAAAAGCCAGCGATTGCCCGCGCGCGGACGCGTGCGCCGCCGCGCGCCGCCTGCCAGCGCTGCTGCAATCGCGTCGTCAAAAACCTTTCAAGGGGCACGGCATGCTTACGAGCATCACACAATCGATCACGTTCAAGGTCTTCGGCATCGGCATTCTCGCGCTGCTTATGCTGATTCCGCTCGCGCAGGTGCGTGGGCTGATCGCCGAGCGCAACGGCATGCGCGATCAGGCGATGCGCACTATCGCGCAACGTTGGGGTGCCGCGCAACAGGTGGGCGGGCCGCTGCTGGCGATCCCGACTCGCACGCGCACACTCGTCAATGGCAATTGGAGCACGACGAACGAGGGCACGGAAATTCTGCTCGCCGATCAGCTGGTGTACGCCGGTAAACTGCAATCGCCGGAAATGCGCCATTACGGCATTTACTCGACGCCGGTATACACGGCGGAACTGAAGATCTCCGGACGCTTCGTCGCCAGCGACGTACGCGCGCTCATCGCGCATGCGCGCGTGGGCAGCAGCGACACGACACAGACGACCTATATGCTCGAAGCGGCCGAACTGCGCCTGCCGCTTGCCGACGTGCGCGGCATCCGGCGTATCTCGGCAATGCACATCGACGACAAGGAGGTCACATTTGGGCCCGGCGCACCTACCGATGGCGGCGCGCTGCAAGGCGTCGCGCTACCGCTCGATCTGTCGCATTGGACGACGGACGAGGCACATGCGTTCGAGCTCGAACTCACCCTCGCCGGCACCACGAGCCTGCAGTTCCTGCCGCTCGCGCGTCACACCGAGGCGAGCCTGGCGGCGGCATGGTCCAACCCGAGCTTCGTCGGTGCGTTCCTCCCTGCCGAGCACAAGATCGACACACAAGGATTCGATGCGCGTTGGCAGGTGCTCGATCTCAATCGCATTTATGGCCAGCATTGGCAGGAAGAGAGCGCGCACCGTATTTATCTCGGCGGTGCGGCGTTCGGCGTCAACCTGTATCAGCCCGCCGATCTGTATCAACGCAACGAGCGCGCAGGCAAGTACGGCGTATTGTTCATCGCGCTGACCTTCGTTGCTTTTTTCCTGTTCGAGGTACTGAAGAAGTTGCGCGTGCATCCGGTGCAGTACTTGCTCGTCGGGCTGGCGTTGACGACGTTCTACGTCGTGCTGCTGGCGCTATCGGAGCAGGTCGGGTTTGCTTATGCCTATCTCGCCGCCGCCGTTGCCGTCGTGTTGATGGTCGGCGGCTATGCGGCGGCCGTGCTGCGTGCGCGCAGGGCAGGTGCTCTGCTCGGACTGACCCTGTCGTTCGTCTACGCTTTGCTTTATGGACTCGTCGTAAGCGAGCAGTACTCGCTGCTGATGGGCGCGATCGCCTTGCTCTGTGTCGTCGCCGTGCTGATGTATCTGACACGCAAGGTGGATTGGTCGAACGCGGCGGCGGCGCCCGCGGCATGAAGGAAACTCTGAAAGCGTTAAGAGTTTTCGCGAGCCAGGACGCCGCGCACGCGGACCAAACGTGTACGCCTTTGATTCGACATAGCTCAGTCCGGGCGTGTACCGGACTCGGCGCGCTCTGATCAGTCCGGGACGAACTTACTCAGAGCTTACTGAAAGCGTTCGATCGGAAGATGCGCCAGGGATGGTTTCTTGCTCGCACCGGAATCGATACCATGAACCACATGACTCATCTGCTCGCCATCGATACCTCCACCGAAGCCTGCTCGGCAGCGCTTTCCATCGGCGGCGAGATATTGTCACGCAGCGAACTTGCGCCACGGCGGCACGCCGAGCTGATCCTGCCGATGATCGAATCGCTGTTGCACGAAGCGCGCATCGGCAGGCGCGATCTGCAAGGCATCGCAGTCGGGCGCGGACCCGGCGCATTCACCGGCGTGCGCCTCGCGATTTCGATCGCGCAGGGGCTCGCGCTCGGACTCGATTTGCCGGTCGTGCCGGTGTCATCGCTCGCCGCACTCGCGATCGATGCGCCGGACGACGTCGCGCATCGCGACGCGGCGATCCTTGCCGTGATCGATGCGCGTATGGGCGAGGTCTACGCGGGCGCATTCCGTCGTCGCGATGACGGACTCATCGAGGCGATCTGCGATGAGACGGTCGGACCCGCTGAAAAACTGCGGCTGCCCGCGGATCGGGAAGGCAATCGCTGGAGCATCGTCGGCACCGGCTGGGGCGCCTACCACGATGCGCTTGCGTTACG
>VBNZ01000043.1:6212-8636 GCA_005877675.1 Gammaproteobacteria bacterium | reverse complement strand
ATCCGCAGGCGCGCGCGGTGCTGCGTCTTGCCGCCGCGCAATTCGAAAACGGCCGTGGCGTCGCGCCGGAAGCCGCGCTGCCGGTGTATCTGCGCGACAAGGTGGCGCTGACGCTCGATGAACAACGCGCGCGCTAAACTTGCGTTCGCCGATCGCAGAATGGATCCCCGGCTACCATTGGGGATCGATCGCGATTTCTTGCGTCTTTTGCAGGAGAACGATTTCGACGTAAAGGTTGGGGCGTAGTGAGGGGAACAGCGATTCGATGCAGCGTAGGATCGTATCGATAGCGGGGTGGACAGCGCTCGCCTCGTATTTTGTGACGTAGGCTGTGTGCCCTGGCACGAAATCGGATGATAGCGTGCAGAAGTAGTGTCTCAGTTCGCGCAGCGAATATTCCTTCCAGTGATGCGCAAAGCTGGGCTGGTGCAGAATGCTGTCGACGGCAACGCTGCCGCCTTCGCCGCGCACGAAACGCCCGGTCGCACGCAGCAGGCGGCGCAGGCCATAGAAGTTGGGCGTGGTTACGACAATGCGCCCACCGGGTTTCATCACGCGATAAATTTCGCGCCACATCGCCACCGGATTGAAAGTGATGTGCTCGATGATCTCGGTGAATAGCACGACGTCGACGCTATTTTCCGGCAGTGCCCGCAGCGCATGCGCGCGTTCGGGCTCCGGCTCGGACAGCAAGCGGATGCCGTGGCGCTCGGCCAACGCGCGCACATGCATATCGTCGAACGTGGTAGGCACATCAACTGCTGTAACTGCAAAGCCATCGAGTGCATACAGCAACGATTGATGCAGCCAGTGCGCGCCGACGTCGAGCAACGCACCGCGTGCTTCGTTGTTCCGCTGGGAAAGGAATCGCTGCCGTGTCGCGAGAAACCGCGGAAAATGCAGGCGCAGATAGGGGACGTCCGTGCCGCCGCAGGCCTCGAAATACGCTAGGTAGTGATCGAAGTCCATGAAGCCGCCCGCAGAATTCAATGCGGTACCGGGCCGACGTCACACAGCTCGATCGCCTGCGTGCCGGAACGCGGTAGTAGGACCAGCCGGTAACGAGCATCCGGTCTGTAATCCCGAATATAGCCGTCGAAGCCACGCTTGCGCGGTGTGCGCATGATCAATGCCGCCGGTGGGGAGATGTAGCTGAACTCACTGAGCCCGACTATGCGATTGTCGCTGTCGAATACTGCGAGTTCGCCCGAGTGCTGAATCTGCCCGGCACCCGTGGCGACGATACCTTCGAAGTGCGCGGCACGCGTGCCCGTCTGCGCGTCGTCGAAAAGGTCATGCAAATGCGCGTCTACCGTAAATCGATCTGATCTGACGAGCGAACCCGCCCAGACGTGGCCGATCTGCTCAAAAGAAGGATTAGCAAACATCGCCATGCGCTGTTGCTTCAACAGCGCGAGCGTACGCAGTACGTCTTCGCGACGCGCATCATCGCCATCGGGGAAAATCGCCGGATCGAAAACGCCGGTGCGAGAGGCTGCGGAAATTTGTTGCGCGTTGCGATACACGATGCTGCCCCATACCGCCGACGCTTCCTGCGTCGGCAATAGCGCGACCGGCAGCAGCATACACGCGCACAGGCATGCGCCAGCGAGCTTACGCTCGAGCGAACTATGGGTTTGTGACAGAAGGAGCATGACAAGACCGGTCCAGAACAGCGAGGGCCAGACCAGATAGCGATCGGCATAGACCTGATCCGGATACGTATTGAAATAATCCAGCCGCCCGATGCTGATTACAGTCGCGGTCGCCAGAGCAAACAGACAGAGCATGCTGGCGAGCGCTTGCAAGCGTGTCAATTGCGCATGGCGACGAAACGCGAGTCGCGCAAACCCAATCAAAAAAGCGCAGACACCGATGAAGCCGAGCGCGCGTGCGAGCACGGGCCACGACGCGCCGCTCACACGCTCCATCCAGTTTGCGCTGGCCTGCAGCTGCGCGCCGAAGTGCTGGTACGGCAGGCCGGAGATGGTCGATGGATCCAGCGGCGGATCGGCGAAACCGAGCCAGCCTCGCACCCACGGCGATGAGAGCCAATCTACTGCGACAAACGCGCTGTCGATCGGGCGTAGGGCCAGCATGGCGCGCACGCCTTGGTCGCCCGGGAGCGCGTACAGATACAGGAATAGGCAAAACGCGAGCGTGCAGAGCGGCAACGCAAACCAGCGCCACGGCAGCCGCAGTGCGAACGCAAGGATCATAACCGCCGGAAATGTTGCGACACCGGATCCGAAACAGAACATCGCGACCGTGCACGCGACGCAGGCATATGCGAGCCAGAGTATCGAATGGCGTCGTGCGGCTTCGAATGTACAAAGACCTGCGATCGCGACTGAAAGCGTCAGCAGGTAGACGTGTACCGACTCATAGCTGTGAAACAGCATGCGCCCGTTGGCGAGCCAAAGC
>VBNZ01000043.1:4738-6149 GCA_005877675.1 Gammaproteobacteria bacterium | reverse complement strand
CGCCGCCGCGCAAGCGAGGCCGACTACAAATTGCAGCCAATGATTGCCGTGGAACCAAGCAAGCTCGGCAACGATAACCAGGTTCGGAAAGATCGGGCGATGGCCATTGCCAGATTGCAGCGCGTTTTGCGGAAACGACAACTTCAGGAAATCCTGGTAGTTGACGAATTCGTCCGACATCGGCTGGCGCCAGCTGAAATTGACGATCGCGCAGAGGCTGGTCCAGGCGAAGAACACGGCCCACGCCCAATACCATAGGGGCAAGACGTAGTCGGTGGCGAGGCCACGCCAATCGGAATGCGCGATGGATAGCGCTGGCCGCCGCCCAATTCCCGGTCTAGCAAAAAAGCCTGACGTCATGTCGTAGGAGAGTTGCGTGGGGCGAGCACACGCCACGTGTACAATTCGCCAACTGCGTTGTGGTCCGCAGGATAGCATGCCCGCCATTTCCGTTTGCATCCCAACCTATCGCGGCGCTGCGCATCTGCGCGAAGCGATCGACTCGGTGCTCACGCAGACGTTCGCGGATTTCGAACTTGTCGTGATCGACGACAATTCGCCGGACGATACCGAGGCGATCGTGCGCGGCTATCACGATTCGCGCATCCGTTACTTGCGCAATGCGACGAATCTGGGCCCGGAGGGAAACTGGAACCGTTGCCGCGACGAAGCGCGCGGCACGTATTTCAAGCTCATGCCGCAGGATGACCTGCTCGCGCCCGACTGCCTCGCGCGGCAGCTAGCCGTGTTCGAACAGGACACGGAGCACCGCATTGCGATGGCGTTCGGTGCGCGGGACGTGATCGACGCTGGCGGCAGAAAAATCCTGCGCCGCGCCACGTTCGGTGAGCGCGCGCAACGTCTGAATTCGCAACGGCACGAACGTAATCGGCGAACCCGGCAATGTGCTGATGCGGCGCGAACTGGTCGAGCGCGCCGGAGCGTTCGACGCAACTTACGGCTACATGATCGATCTGGACTACTGGTTTCGTCTGCTGCGCACGGGCGATGCATACTATCTGCCGCAGACGCTGTCGTCGTTCCGCATCTCGAAAGGTTCGTGGAGCGTCGCGATCGGCGCGCGTCAAAGTCAGGAGTTTCGCGGCTTCGCACGCAAATATGCAGCGATGCCGGAATATGGCATCGGCCGTGCCGAGCTCGCGCGCGGCGCTTTAATGGCATGGGTGAACGCGCGTGCGCGGCAGTGGATTTATCGTTGGTTGCTGCGTTGACGCGCCGCGATTGCCTCTCACACTAGACCTATTTTGGAAGCACAATGAGTCGCGCGCCGGAATTCGATCAACGCTATGCCGCTGAGCAGTTGCGGCGCAGCCGGCACCCGTTGCGGCGGCTGATCAAGAAGTTCTACCTGGATCAGGTGTTGCGCGAGGCTACCGGGGCGACGATCGAT
>VBNZ01000043.1:4137-4714 GCA_005877675.1 Gammaproteobacteria bacterium | reverse complement strand
CCGAGCGGGTCGGTCGGGCTCGAAGTCAATCCGCATCTGGTGGAGGCATTGCAGCAGCGTGGTCTCGATGCACGCTATTACGATGCCTACGCGGACGATTTTTCACTCTTGCTACTAGCTGGAGGACGGTTCGAGTCTTTCGTGATTTCCCACGTACTCGAGCATTTCGACGATACGAGCGCGGTGATGCGCAAATTGTGGCGCGCCTGCGCGCGACTCGGCGTCGAAACGATAGTCGCGATCGTGCCGGGAGCTAAGGGTTATGCCTCTGATGCGACACACAAGACCTTCGTCACAGAGCAATACATTCTCGAGCGCGGACTGGCGCGTTGCGAGGGCTACACACTCGCGCGGGCGAACTATTTCCCGATCGATGCCGCGCGCGTCGGCGACTGGTTCGTATTTCACGAATTGAAGCTGGTGTATCGGCGTGACTGACGCATCGCAATCTGGCACGCGCGCGCGTCTCGCATCGCTTTTTTCTGCGCAGCTTGTACGCTTCGTCGTGGTCGGCGCGGCGAACACCGCGTTCAATTATTTCGTCTATTGCGCAATGCTTTGGTTTGGCATGCCGGTG
>VBNZ01000043.1:3626-4082 GCA_005877675.1 Gammaproteobacteria bacterium | reverse complement strand
GGCGCTGCTGTATGCGTTCAATCTCGGTCTGATCTGGGGGTTGATGCACTTCGGCTTCGATGCCTACATCGCCGGCCTCCTGTCGACGCCGTGCACGGTGCTGCTGTCTTTTTTTCTTCAGAAGCTGCTCGTGTTCAAAACCCCAGCGCGCTAGACGGATTTTTCGATGATGTAACGCGGGCGCCGTTTGGTTTCGAGATAGATCTTGGCGATGTACTCGCCGATGATGCCAACGCTGAGCAGTTGGATACCGCCTAGAAAGTAGACCGGAATGACGGTCGACGCCCAGCCCGGTACGACACCGCCGAAATACAGGCTGCGGAAGAGGATCCACGTGCCGAAGAGAAAACTGCACAGCGATACCACAAATCCGAAGACGGTGATCCAGCGCAATGGTGTCGACGAGAACGAAGTGAGCCCGTTCCAAGCCAGTGACAGCATCTTGCGCAGTGGGTA
>VBNZ01000043.1:599-3538 GCA_005877675.1 Gammaproteobacteria bacterium | reverse complement strand
CAAGAACAGATTAACTTCGCCGTACTGGCGCAGCGCCTCAATCGCCGGCCGGCCCATCAGCCGGTAGTCCGCGTGGTTGAACACAAGATCGATGCCAAGCCAGCGCATGAGATGGTAGAAGCTCTCGGCGGTCCAGCGTTTGAAGCGCGTGTCGGCATCCCGTTGCGAACGGATGCCGTAAACGATCTGCGCGCCGCGTTCGTGCGCGCTCAACATTTCGCGGATCGCGCCGAGATCGTCCTGCAGGTCTGCATCGACGCTGACAACGACGTCGCCTTCGACGCTCAATAGACCCGCCATCAGCGCGTTTTGATGGCCGACGTTGCGCGCAAGCTTGATGCCGCGCACGCCGGGGTGCCGAGCGGCGAGGTCCTCGATGATGCGCCAGGTCTGATCGCGTGAGCCGTCATCGACAAACGTCAGCGTGCTAGCGGTGCCGATGCGGCCCTCCTCGGTCATGCGATCGAGGAGCTGCAACAAATGCCCGGCCGTCGTGAACAGCACGGCTTCCTCGTTGTAGCACGGCACTACGATAGCAAGCTGGGTCATCGCGGTTTTGTCAGGCAGGGGACTGCACGCATTTTAGCTCCCACCGCCATGCGTGCTGCAGCACAGTGGGTAGATCGGAGAGGCGCGGCTTCCACTGCAATGTACGCAGTGCAAGGCGCGGATCGGCAACGAGACTCGCTGGATCGCCGGCGCGACGGCTGGCATCGCGCACTTGAATCGGTCGCGCGCATACGGCGTGCGCGCTGTCGATGATCTCCTGCACGGTGTGTCCGATGCCGGTGCCGAGATTGAATGCGCGCAACTCGCCGCCGGCAGCGAGATAGTCGAGCGCGGCCAGGTGCGCATCGGCGAGATCGCTTACATGGATGTAATCGCGCTCGCATGTGCCGTCGCGGGTCGGATAGTCTCTGCCGAATACGGTTATCGCATCGCGCCGGCCCGATGCGGCGCGCAGCACCAGCGGGATGAGATGCGATTCGGGTTCGTGACATTCGCCGAACTCGCCATCCGGATCGGCACCTGCGGCGTTGAAGTAACGCAGGCAGGCGTATTGCAAAGCGTGAGCCGACGCGAAATCGGCGAGCACCTGCTCGACCATCCATTTGCTGCGGCCATAGGGATTGATCGGCGCTGCGGGATGGGTCTCGTCAATCGGCGTGCGCTGGGGATTGCCATAGATTGCAGCAGTCGAAGAAAAAATGAAGCGACGCACGCCAGTCTCGTGCATCGCTTGCAACAGGTTTAATGTCGCAGCGAAATTGTTTGCATAGTACTTGCCCGGATCCACGACCGACTCCGCGACTTCGATATGCGAGGCGAAGTGCATGACCGCGTCGAATGCGTGCGCGCGCAGCAGTTCGCGCACCAAGGTGGGATTTGCAACATCGCCATCGACGGACTGCGCATAGCGCTCAATCCGTGCATGCCCCGACAAATGATTGTCAAGAACGACGACGCGGTGTCCCGCGTGCGCGAGCCGTTTGACCATATGCGATCCGATATAGCCCGCGCCACCAACGACGAGTATGTTCACGCGGTGACAATTCCTCGCGTTCCGGCGCGCATACGTTCGAGCACCCGTTCGATGCCCGCGCGCGTGGTGGCGCGCAGCAGCGCGAGGCTGTGCGCGCGCAGAGTCGCATAGTCGTGGCGCGAAATCTCCTGGCGCACTTCGAGCAGCGAGGACGGGTGCATGCTGAATTCGGTCAGGCCGAGCGTGAGCAGCAACGCGGTGTAGCGTACGTCGCCGGCCATTTCGCCGCATAGCGCGACCGGCTTCTTCGCGCGGCGCGCGGTGCTGATGCTGTGCGCTAGCAGCTTGAGTATTGCCGGATGCAGCGGATCATGCAGCGTGCCGAGCGCATCGTTGCCGCGGTCGGCGGCGAGCGTGTACTGGGTCAGGTCGTTGGTGCCGATCGAGACGAAGTCGAGATGGCGCAGCAGCGTGGACAGCGCGATCGCAGCGGCCGGCACTTCGATCATCGCGCCGAACTCGTAGTGGTCGGCGATCTCGTGACCCTCGGTGCGCAGCTCGCGCGCACATTGCTCCTCGCTCGCGGTCACCATAGGCACGAGGATGCGTACCGGACCGTAGTGGCCCGCGCGCAGAATCGCGCGCAGCTGCGTGGTGAACAGCGCGGGCTTGCGCATCGACAGGCGCACGCCGCGCACGCCGAGCGCCGGATTGTCTTCGTCGGCTATCGCGATGCCCGCGTTGTCGGCTTTGTCCGCACCGAGGTCGAGCGTGCGGATCGTCACCGGCAGACCGCCCATGCCGAGCACGAGATCGCGATACGCTTCGAACTGTTCCTCCTCGTCGGGCGCGTCGCGCCGCTGCAGAAACAGAAATTCGGTGCGATACAGGCCGACACCGCTGACGCCGAGCGCGCGTGCCTGCGCGATATCCGCGGGCAGTTCGGCATTTGCGTACAACTCGATTGCGACATCGTCGCGCGTCGCGGTGCGCGCGCCGCGAAAGCGTTGCAACTCGTCGGCGCTGCGCGCGAGGTCACGCTGCCATGTGCGGTACGCGGCGAGATCCTGCGCGGTCGGATGCACGATGACTTCGCCGCGCTTGGTGTCGATCAGGATCAGATCGTCGTCGGAAATTTCCTTCAGTGCATCGTGCACACCGACCAGCATCGGCAGGCGCATCGAGCGCGCAAGGATCGCGCTGTGCGACAGGGGGCTGCCGCCGGTGGTCACGACACCGAGCACGCCGGCCTCGCCGAAATGTGCGAGCTCGGCAGGCGCGACCATGTCGCTGACGAGGATCGTGCCGACGCGCGCCGCGATCTGACGTTCGGCCGGCGTCTTGTCGCGCGTCAGTTCGCCCTGCACGCGGCCGATCACATGATCGACGTCCTCGCGCCGGCTGCGCAGATACGGATCGTCGATTGCGTCGAACGCCGCGACGAGGCGGTCGCGTT
>VBNZ01000043.1:0-507 GCA_005877675.1 Gammaproteobacteria bacterium | reverse complement strand
TGTTGCGCAGCACGGTCAGTTCGTTGCGCGCGGCGGCGAGCGCTGCGGCAAGGCGGGCGACTTCGGCCTCGACTTCTTCGGCTGGCAGCGGCCGCGTGTCGACGCTGATCTGGCTCGGCTGCACCAGGCGCGCGCGTCCGAGCGCCATGCCTCGCGCGGCGGTACTGCCGGGAAGGGCGAGACGCGTGCTCATGCCGCTTCAATCCAATGAATGGGTGGCGCGCACCGCGCGCGACTGCACCAGTTCCTCTGTCCTCCAACGGATCTTCGTTGGGGGACAGAGCTAAGAGTGAGGGGGGGGGCTCTATGCTCTGATCGGGAGCGTTGTCGTGTGGGCGTGGCTAAAAGCGCCCCCTCACCGCAACCCTCTCCCCTGACTAAAATCCGTCTGGGGAGAGGGGGTAAAGTGTTTACGCACATGACATCCATCACACGCCCTCATCGAACTTGCGCGCAAACAGATCGGCCATCGCGTCGAGCGTCGCCGCTTCATCCACGCCGTCGGCG
>VBNZ01000042.1:26864-29119 GCA_005877675.1 Gammaproteobacteria bacterium | reverse complement strand
CGTGCCGCAGCGTCTCGATTTCATCGATCACCGCGGCCACGGATTCGCCATAGCGGGCGTACGGGACGGATTCGCCGCGCCCGATGCAACCTGCCTGCTCGAGCTCGACCGTTACCACGTCCGCCGCATGTTTGACTCCGCGCGCAATGCGGAACGGCGACCGCAACGGCAAGGTGCGATGGCGGATTCTCAGTCCGCGCAGCATGAAAGCAAATTGTCCACGATGGCTTCGACACCCATGGTGACCGGATCCTCGCAAGGCAGGCCGAGCCGGTCGGTGATCTCGCGGCACGCCGCGAGCGCTTGGCGCTCGGAAAGATTGGAGGTGTTGAGCGCGACGCCGACCGCCTTGACCGTGGGGTTGGTAAGACGGGCGGCAGTGAGATTGGCTTCCAGGCAGAGTGCGAGATCGGGAATCGAATATTGGGGAAGCCCACGCATATGCGTACGCGTGGGCTCGTGGCACAGCACCAGCGCATCAGCCTGGGAGCCATGAAGCAGGCCGAGCGACACGCCGGCATACGACGGGTGGAACAGAGATCCCTGTCCTTCGATGAGGTCCCAGCCGCCATCTTCGCGGGCGGGCGAGATCAATTCGGCCGCTCCGGAGATGAAATCGGAAATCACGGCGTCGACGGGAATGCCGTCGCCAGCGATGAAAATGCCGGTTTGCCCCGTGGCGCGGAAGTCCGCCGCAAAACCGCGTCGGCGCATGCCGCGCTCGATAGCGAGCGTGGTATACATTTTCCCGACCGAGCAGTCGGTGCCCACCGTCAGCAGCCGGCGGCCGGCGCGTTTGCGGCCGTTGCCGACAGGGATGTGGCGGGTGGATTCGCGCGCGTCGAACAACACCCGATCGTTGTGGCGCGCCGCGGCGACGATGTCTGCGTTGTCGCGTAGTTTCTGGTGGAGGCCAGCAATCACGTTGAGGCCTGCGTCCAACGCGGCGATGATGTCGGCCACCGTCTCTCGCGCCATGACGCCGCCAGCGTTAGCGGTGCCGATCACCATCGTGTCCGCTCCGGCGATCTTGGCCTGCGCCGGCGCCATGTCGGGCAATCCCAGCGACTGCCCGCTGTCGNCCTCCGGTGCTGCCCGATACACCACTCGGGCCGCCAGTAGGCCAGTCCCCGGGCTGTCTTGATGGCCAAGTCATCGCCTGCACCACCCAGATACAACAGGTAAGGTGGGGCCCAACGGGTTTGGCCGGTTTCTTCGCCGTAGTTAGTCATGAAATCGGGGCTCCCCACTGGAATCCGTCCAGCATCGAAACGTTCGGGGAGCATAACGACCGGCAAGCGTTAGCCACCAATGAAAAGACAGGCACGTGGCATAACTCAGGGTTGTGGTCGTCTTTGTCCTGCATCGTCGAGCGCATCGACGCGTAACTTGTTTGCCTTGCAAGCGTCATTTGTGCTGGACTCGGGTGAGCGACGCCGCACGAAAACAGTGGGTAATCGACATGCGCTTGCGTTACATCGAACTCTTTCATGCCGTGCTGACCACCGGCAGCATCACCGGAGCTGCGAAGCTGTTGAATATCTCGCAGCCGGCTGCCAGCAAGGCATTGCAACATGCCGAAGACCGCTTGGGCTTTGCGCTGTTCAGTCGCGTGCGCGGGCGCCTGCAGCCGACCCCGCAAGCATTGCTGATGCGTGACCGGATCGAGAAGATCATCCAGGAGGTACATGACCTGGACCGCCTTACGAAAAACATGGGTCAGCCGGGAAATGATCCGCTGCGTGTCACGAGCACGCCGACACTGGCTTTGACACTGCTCGCCGGCGCAACCGCGCTGTTGCGCAAGGCTGTCCCCGACGTGGTGGCCGAGCTGTCCACGCAGCATTCGGCGATGATGTGCGAGTCGCTGACGCTGCGCGAAACCGACATTGGACTCACGCTACAGGACACCGGTCATCAGAACCTGCGTCAGAGAGTACTGTGTCGCGGACAGGTCATGGTGATCGCTCCACCGGGATGGTGGCCCGAAACGGAACTGGCGCAACCGTTGCCAATAGAAGCGCTGGCCAATCAGCCCATGATCGGCATCACCGTGCGGGATGTCTTGGGCAGCATGCTGCAAAGTCACCTGGCCAAGGTCGATCCGGCGCCGCGAACCGCGGTCTCGGTGCAGACATATCAGTTGGCGCATTCTCTCGTCACGAAAGGGGAGGGTCTCGCACTGGTCGACCCGTTCACGGCGCGCTGCGGCGGTGCGAACAGCGTACAGATCCGAACGCTGAAGCCGCATCTCG
>VBNZ01000042.1:15997-26541 GCA_005877675.1 Gammaproteobacteria bacterium | reverse complement strand
CATGCCCGAGCGAAGTCGACCACACTTAGCCATTGGAGCATGAACATGAGCAACCGCCCTGTACCGCGATCAGGCACAAAGCCAGCCTGCCGGACGAAGCCGCGGCACAGCCTGTGGCCACATCGATTCCTCTTGGCCGCAACCGTCTTCGCGTTCTATGCATCGGCTTTTGCCCGCGAGGTCGAGACCGCGTCGAAAACGGCCGCGATCGCCAGCGCCAACGCGCTGGCCACGGAAGCCGGATTCAAGGTTCTCGCCGCGGGCGGCAACGCGATGGATGCAGCGGTGGCGGTCGCCACGTCGTTGTCGGTGGTGCAACCCGAAGCGTCCGGTATCGGCGGCGGATTCCTTGCGTTGATCCACGATGCAGCCAGCGGAAAAGACGTCTTCATCGACGCGCGCGAAATGGCGCCCGCGGCCGTGAAAGGAAGCGACTATCTCAACGCGGACGGTGCGCCCAATCGCGACACCTCGCTCAACGGCCCGTTGGCGGCGGGCATTCCGGGATCACCCGCGGGTCTTGCTTACATTGCAGCGAAGTACGGCAAGTTGCCGCTCACGAAATCGGTCGAACCTGCCATCCAGCTGGCAGAAAAGGGGTTCCATCCGACCTCGGCGTTGGCGAAATCGATCACCTACCGCGCCGACGTGTTGCATCGCTATCCCGCATCGACAAGCAAATTCTTCCCAAACGGCAAGGCGCCGACGACAAACGATATCTTCCGCGACGAATCTCAGGCGCGCACGTTGAGGATATTCGCGCAAAAGGGCGCCGACGGTTTCTACAAAGGCGAGGTGGCCGAGGAAATGGTCGCGGCCGTCAAAGCAGCGGGCGGTACGTGGGCGACCGCCGATCTCGCGAGCTATCAGGCCAAGGAACGCACGCCGATCGAGTTGACCTACAACGGCTTCAAGATCCTCACGGCGCCGCCACCCTCGTCCGGCGGTGTCGTCGTCGGCGAAGTACTGAACATTCTGGCTGGCATCGACCTGAAGAGCCTCGATCAGGCGCACCGCATCCACTACGAAGTCGAGGCGATGCGCCGTGCATATCGTGATCACAACGAATATCTTGGCGATCCGGATTTCGTGAAGATGCCGATGGACATGCTGCTGTCGCCCTACTATGCGGATGGATTGCGTCAAAGCATCCTGCCCGAACGGGCGACAAAATCCGAGTGGCTGCCAGCCGCGCACGCGCCGGAACCGGGCATGCACACCACGCATCTCTCGATCATCGACAAGGAGGGCAACATGGTGGCGATGACCTGCACGGTCAACACCACGCTGGGCTCCGCCTTCGTCGCCGGCAAGAGCGGCGTGCTGCTCAACAACGAGATGGATGACTTCGCGCTCGTGCCCGGCAAACCCAACGCATTCGGACTGATCGGCGGCTCCGCCAACGCACCTGTCGCGGGCAAGCGCATGCTATCGTCGATGACACCGAGCTTCGTTCTCGGCGAGCATCGTCTCGCCGTCATAGGCTCCCCCGGCGGCTCGACGATCATGACCCAAGTGCTCGAAGGCATGCTCGCGTTCATGGACGGCAAGAGCGCGTCCGAAATCACCGCGCAGAAGCGCTTTCACCATCAGTATCTGCCCGACCGCATCGACATCGAGCCCGGCAGCCTTCCCCCAGGCGTAGTCGAAAAGCTCAAGAGCATGGGCTACGAAATCGACGACAAGGAAACGTGGGGCAACATGAACGTGGTGGTCTGGGACAAGACGACAAACACCAAGACGGCGGCCAGCGATCCTCGCCACAAGGATGGCCTCGGCAAGGTGCAAGTCGTTCGCTGACGACAGCACGTGCTGACGCTCGATCCGATCCAGACCTTGGCTGCCGGCGGGCTGTGCCTGCTCGTCGGTTACGCTATTCGCCAGCGGCTGCCGTGGCTCGCGCGATTCAATATTCCTGCCTCGGTGATTGGCGGCCTTGTCGTTGCGCTTGTGCTGCTGGTCTGCCGGCATTGGGATTTCACGCCCGTGCAATTCGACACGGCGCTTGAAAGGCCGTTGATGATCGCGTTCTTTACCAGCATCGGTTTCAACGCGAGCGTGAGTTTGCTTCGGATCAGCAGCCGTCAGGTCACGCTATTCCTCGGGCTCGCGACGTTTCTTGCAGTGGTGCAGAACGTCGTCGGCATCGGCATCGCCAAGGCCTTTGGTCTGCATCCGCTGTTCGGCGTCGCCGCCGGATCGGCCACACTCGCCGGCGGCCCCGCTACCGGGCTTGCGTTCGCGCCGTTGCTCGAGCAGGCCGGTGTCGTCGGCGCGAAAAGCATCGCACTGGCCTCGGCGATGGCGGGCATCGTCATCGGCTCGATCGTCGGTGCGCCGCTGGCGACAGTGCTGATCGAGCGCTACAAGCTCGCGCGTCCTCGCTCGTCATCGGAGACGACGGGCAGCGTCGCATCGATCGCACTGGCCGCCCCCGCAACGACGATTGCCGTCGGCACCGAAGCCGAGCGAACCCAGCGCAGCCTCGAAACCCTGGTGCTGCTTCTCGTGGCGATGGGCCTCGGCGCTTGGGTCAGCGAAGGCCTGCATGCACTCAACCTGACCATGCCGAGCTACATCGGCGCGATGCTGGTCGGCGCATTGATTCGCAATCTCGACGATGGATTCGGCTGGTTCGGCTTGTCGCTGCCAAGCATCGACTCGATCGGCAGCATCTGTCTCTCGCTGTTTCTCGCTGTCGCGCTGATGGACCTGCATCTGTGGGAGCTCGCCGGCGTGGCAACGCCGCTGCTGGTCGATCTCGCGGTGCAGACGATCATCGTCGTGGCGTTCTCGTGCTGGCCCCTGTTGCGGCTGATGGGGCGCGACTATGACGCCGCCGTGATGGCTGGCGGCTTCGCCGGTTTCATGCTCGGCATCACGGCCAACGCGATGGCGGTAATGGATTCGTTGACCGAACGCTTCGGCCCGGCGCCGCGAGCGTTCCTTGTCGCGCCGCTGGTTGGCGCCTTCCTGATCGATTTCACCAACGCCATCGTGATCACATTATTCATCAACGGTTGGAGATGATGCATAGGCAATTCGGTGCAGCGTTGCGCGGGCCGGCACGAATGCACACGGCCGTTCGTCGCGCATGGAGGCAACGAATATGGGCCTGTGGCATATCGGGCCTGTTTTTTGCCGGTGCGGCCCAGGCGGACAGTCCCGTCGCCAAAGTGCGCATCGCCTTCGATCGCAACGGCATCACCTCCATTCAGACCAATGGTTTTGCCGACAAGGCCGCCGCCCGCAAGATCAGCGCCAACGATCCCGTGCGTGTCGCCTCGATTTCCAAACTGGTCACCACCGTCGGCGTGATGCGTCTGGTCGAAGCCGGCAAACTCAATCTGGACGCCGACGTCTCCCGGTATCTTGGGTGGAACTTGCGCAATCCTGCATTTCCGAACGTCCCGATCACGTTGCGCATGCTGACGTCGCATCGCTCCAGTCTCACCGACGCGGCCGGCTACTGGCAGACGCCGCTGGACGGTCTCTTGCGCGATACGCTCGACAACCCGCACGCTTGGGACGGCGAACACGCGCCCGGAACGTATTTTCGTTACACCAACCTCAATTTTCCTGTGGCGGCGCAGGCAATGGAGCGCGTCACCGGCGAACGTTTCGATCGGCTCATGCAGCGTTTGGTGCTCAAGCCGCTCGGCGTTGAGGGCTGCTTCGGCTGGGCCACCTGCAACGAGGCGACCGCCGCCCAATCAGTGGTGCAGTACAACACCGACGGCAAAGCGGTGGTGGACGACAATCACGGGCACAAACCGAACTGCCTCGTCAGGCCCGCACGCGACGGCAGTTGCGATCTGTCTCGCTATCGACCGGGCGAAAACGGCGCGTTGTTCGGGCCGCAAGGCGGCCTGCGCATTTCGGGCGCCGGTCTCGCGCGCGTCGGCATGATGCTGCTCGGCAACGGCACGCTCGCTCTCAACGGCCAGCACTTGTTGCGCCCCGAATCGGTGCGGGCAATGGCCACTCCGCTGTGGGAATACGACGGCCGTAACGGCCTGACCTACGAAGAGGACAGCGACGACCACCAGCCGGGCTTCTTCTGCCACTGGGGCATAGGCATGCAGATCCTCGCCACGCGTGCCGAAGGTTGTCGCGACGATCCGTTCGGCGACCATGTCGCTCGCATCGGTCACTCCGGCACGGCTTATGGGGTGCAGGCAGGCATGTGGTTGGACCGCGAACGCGGCACAGGCGTGGTGTGGTTTGCGACTGGCATGCCTGAACAGCGAGCAGGCGGACTCTCCGCCTTCAGCAGCGTGGAAGAAACGTTTGCGCGCGGAAAATGATCTTGCGTCCTTTGGGGTGAGCAGGTGCGTGAGCAGCGTGATCGGTGAAGGGCAGCGTATGCGTCGAGTTATCGAAGCGGACGGATCAGCTGGCTTCGCGTTGCTTCAGCTTCTGGAATTCATCGAACACGCGGCGCCAGACCGGGCCCGGCTTGCCCCTCCCGACCGCCTTGCCGTCGAGCAGCGCGACCGCCAAGGCCTCGCGCGTCGAGCTTGCGATCCAGATTTCGTCTGCAGCGAAGAGTTCATCGCGGCGGACTTCGCGCACATCCAACAACAATCCCAATGCATCGAGCACGTCGCCAACGACAAGGCGCGTGATGCTCGGTAGGCGCTCATGGCTGGCGGGAGGTGTGGCGATGCGCCCTTCCTTCACGACAAACACGGCGCTCGAACTGCCTTCGGCAAGGCGGTCGCCTCGCACGAGAATCGCCTCGTCCGCGCCACGTCTTTTGGCTTCGATCTTCAGCATTACCGGGCCGACCAAAGCCACGGTTTTTATGTCGCAACGCTGCCAACGGATGTCTTCCAGCATAGCGGCCGAGATGCCGCGTCGAAGTAGCTCGGGTTTCGGCGTAGCGAGTCGCCAACAGAAGCCGAACACCGTCGGCTTGATGTGCGGCTCGGGCAGAAAGTCTCGGCCCTTGCCGGCGCCGCGTGCGACTTGGAGATAGATGCCCATGTCGCCGCCGCCGTTGGCGGCGATGAGTTCGTGTACGAGTGCGGCCCAACGTGCGCGAGGGTAGGGATTTACGATCTCGAGCGCGTCCAACCCAAATAGCAGTCGTTCGAAGTGCGCTTCCAAGCGAAAAGGCTTGCCGTTGTAAGCGGGCACAACCTCATAGACGCCATCACCGAACAGGAAGCCGCGATCGAGGGGCGAGATGCGAGCATCGCTCGTGGCAACGATGGCGCCATTGAGCAAACAGTGAAGAAGTGCCTCGGCCATGTCAGCAGTGCAGTGTGCGATAGTCGATGAGTTCGTGCCTTATCCGACGCAAATCCCGGCAGCTTCCAAGCGCCGGCGCAGCGAATCCAGCTTGTCGCCATAACGCGCGCTGCGTGCGGTATCGCGGCGCAAAGGTTGGCGCACCTGCGCGGCGCTTGGGGCGCTCAGCACGGCGCGCGGCGTCTTGTGAAATTCGAGGCAGGCGGCATCGAAAGGCAGATCGCAGAAATCAAGCAGACGGCGAATTTCGGCTTCCGGTTCGGCCTGCAAGGTTTCGTACTGAAGATCGAACACGCGATCGGGAAATTGGTCGTGCCAGAAGCGCGTGAGACGGAGGAAGTCGATGCAGTAGTCGGCCAGCTCGTCCAGATCGCAGGCAAAACTGCTCCTTTCGCTGAAGAGCTGGCGGAAGCACGCCAAGCAAGTCTCCACCGGGTCGCGTCGAATGATGACCACGCGCGCCGCCGGCAGCATCGCCAATGCCGCGCCGACGAGATACCAGCTCACCAGGCTCTTGTCGGTGAAGCGCGGCCGGGTCTTGCGCCAGCGCGCGGTTCGTGCGAGGTATTCGCGGCCGAGGCGCTGCCAATCCTCTGCCGTGGCATCGGGGACCCACAGAGGGAACGCCGAATTGCGGCGCTTGGTTTCCGCATCGATGACCTCCGTCATGTCTTTTATCTCGTTGGCACCGGCGACCTGCGGATGCGAAGCGAGGATCTGCTCGACCAGTGTCGAGCCGGAACGCGGAATGCTGACGATCAGGATGACTTCGCCGCCGAGCCGGTCGTCCAGAGGCGGTGGCGTTCCTTTTGCAAACACGCGCTGGATCTTGTCCACCCGTTTGCGCTCTCCTGCGGCGTCCCACTTCACGCGGCGGCGGCGCGATGCATTGGCGATTCCGAACACGTCGAACGCTTGCGCATAGTCCCCCTGGTTTTCCAGGGCTTTGGCGTAGGAGAAGCCCAGCAGCTCGCGCTCACGGGGTGACAAGTCCTGGCGCGTCAGAGCGCGCTGCAGCGACGCGGCGTCTGCGGCGTCGAAGCGAATCGTATTGAGATTCGACAGCCCGAACCATCCTTCGGCATTGCCGGGGTCGCGACGCAGCACTTCCCGGAATCCTGCAATCGCGTCGTCGACCGCGCCGAGACTCGCTTGCGCCATGTGCGGGATCCAATTCGAGCGCGCGGCGTAGTGCGGCGACGGCTTCGTCAGTATGCACTTGCTGTACGAGGGCCTCGCCGAGATTGAACCAAGCCGACGCGGAGCGAGGCGCAAGCTCACAGGCATGGCGCAGATGCCTCACGGCCTCATCGGTCTCGCCGCATTCGTGCAACGCAATGCCGAGGCAGACGTGCAAGTCGGAATCGTCGGGATACGTCGCCAGCACGCGCCGGAAACAGTCGATGGCGCGGACGTGGTCGCCGAGGCGCTGGACCGCCATGCCGAGCATGCGGATGGCGGCCAGGTCGTTGGGCGCCAAGGCCAGCACGTTGGTCAGCGAGTGTTCCGCGGCAGCGAAATCGCGGCGCTCCCATTCCTCGCGCGCGCGCGCCAGCATGCGTGCGGCCGTGCGCGAAAGCGGGGGTTGCGATGCGTTCTGCACAAGTCGGGGGTCGGATTGAAGCGTCATATCGTCACCGTCTTCGAACCTGTCCTAAAAGCTACAGCGCTCAGCATTCGCGGACGTACGCCGCTCGGAATCCTCATGTATTCCGCACATGCACTCCGGTCCCTACGCTCTGTGCGCCTACGAAACGCCTTCGCTCCGCTACGCGTTGAGGATAGATTCTTCGAGAGGGACAGCAGGCTACATAAGACGCTCGATGTCCACAAAAAAACGCCGGGCGTCCTGCCCGGCGCGGAGACATGGGTTGCATCCTTTAGAAGTCGTACGCCACGGAAAATCTGACATAGCGGGGCGGCAGCGTGTCCAGGACCCGTCCATAGTCGACTCTCGGACTGGAGGTCGATCTGAAGCTGTCGCCGTAGTACAGCGGTGTCTGATTGTTGAACACGTTGAAGACGGCCAGATTGAAGTCGAGTTTGTGACCGGCCCAATCGGGCCTGTAGTCCACATTGAGACCGAGCTGATGCATCCACGGCAGGCGCCCAAGTGAGCCCGGCGGGACCGGCACGCCGCCGCACCAGTAGTACGTATTGGAACCATGTAGGGCCACCTGCTTCGGACCGTAGGCGCCGCGGCACATGCGTGGCGTGCCGGATGCAATGTACAGGTTGCCGCCGAGCGACCATTCCGAAGTGAGCGCATACGCGCCGTAGGCCTTGAGCTGATGGCGGCGGTCGTTGGGTTGGACGCCGTTGGAGTGCTCCATTCTTTCCGGGAAATCCCAAGCAGTCGTGAGCGATTCGTAGGAGCCGCTCTGCGCGGAATAGGTACTCACCGGTCCTTCGTCGTTGCCCCAGGATCGCGAGAACACGTAGTCGATCTTCGCGAACCACTTGCTGTCCCACGCATGTTCCAGCGACAGGTCGATCGAATAGTAGCGGCGCTTCGGGCCCTGCGTGAAACCTTGGGCCGCCTTGGTGAAGGTCACCGGAACGAGACTGCCATCCGGAGATTTCATCAGCAGGTTGTTGGTCACCCCCGGATTGACCAAGACAAGACTCTGCGCCCACTGATCGCAGGTATCGGGCGTCATCCAGGCGTAGCCCTGCGCACGACCGGCCGCGCACTCATTCTGGATGGCGTCGTAGTCGTCAATGATGCGGTTCATGCGCTGATAGGTGCCGGTTGTGCCGAACACCCAGTTCGTTCCGAGCATATCGAACTGTTGCTGCAAGCCGAATACGAAATTGTCGGAGAATTCGGCTTTGATGTTCTGTGCGGCAGAGACGCGCGGGTCCTTGGCCTGGCCGTATTCGCTATCAATCGACACGCCCGTCGCCGGATTTTGCGGCAACGGCTTGAATCCGATCGGCTCGCCTGTAGTCGGATTGATGCCTGTGTAGGTGCCGTACACGCCGGCATTCGTTACCGGCGCGGCGATGGACAGCGCCACCTGCGACGGCAGCGCGAGGTAATAGCGTCCGGCATTGCCGAACACCTTCAAGCTGGAGTCGCCGTGCACGTCCCAGCTGAAGCCCAGGCGCGGCGCCCACTGTGGCTTGGTCTCACGGATGTAAGGCTCGCCCGAAGCATCGTAGTTGACGAACGAGTCGTCGCGGACGCCGAGGTTCAACAACAAGTTCGGCGTGATCTGCCAGTTGTCCATCACGTAAGCGGCACGCTGCGCCACGCGCATGGAGGCGGCCGAGATGTCGACGTGCTTCTGCACGTAATAGCAGCGCGTCACGCCAGTGGCGTCGGGATGGCATTGCGTCGACGGCGCGACATAGGGTGGGACGCTGGGATCGACACCGAATACCGGCTGGCCGCTGGCGCTTGTGCCGTAGATCCATTGATAACCCGTCCCCGGATTCAGAGAGCCGTCGCGCAAATCCCAGGAGTTGATATTGTCGATGCCGACTTGGAAGTCGTGCGTGCTCCACTTGTACTCGAGACTCAAGCGGTAGTTTGTAACCGTTTCGCGATGATTGGGGTCGGCGATCGACGAATTGACCTGTGAATTGGAAATGCCGCCGGGCGGAGAGAATGCCGGATCCTGATTGGATGCGCTGGCAACGTGCGGCAGCGAAGGATTGAAGCCTGGATAACCGGGTTGCTGGGTAAAGTACTCGCCGCGCATCTTGCCCAGCATCGCGTTCAGAGTCAGATTGTCGGTTAAGTACGAGGTGTAGTTGGCCACCCACATCCGGAAAGCGGTCTTGGCGGTCTGGTCGAGACTGTTGAAATCACCGCGTTGCGCGGTGCCGTAGTCGAAGTCGTAAATCGTTCCCCAGGTCTTGTGCTCGTTCTTTGATGTTCCAGTTGATCTTGGCATAGACCTTCGGGTCGTGCACGGCGAAGTCTTCGCTCGTGGCGCTGCTCCTGAACGACGAGGTCTTGCGGTAGTGACTGTCGTCCTGCTCGACGCCGAGGAAGAAGAACAGTTTGTCCTCGATGATCGGGCCGCTCACGTAGGCGTCGTAGATCGTTTGGCTGCTACCGTCGTTTTTGCGAAAGGCAGCCAGATCGCCGGCCCGGTTGCCCGTTTTTGTCACCAGCGGATTGGCGTAGTAGTAGTTGACGGGATCGTCGCGCAGACTACCCGGCTGCCACAGGGACCGCACACCGAAATGCCACTCGTCGGAGCCGCTCTTGCCGATCTGGCTGACCACGCCGCCGATGGAGCGGCCGTAGCGGGCGTCGTAACCGCTGATATAGGTCTGTTGCTGCTCGATGGCACCATACGGCAGGGCGATACCGCCCTGGTTGTTGAGCAGCTCAGTGGTGTTCATGCCATCGACGTAGTATGCGTTTTCGGCCGTCGAGGCGCCGCCGAACACGAGCGCCGGGGTGCCCAGCGGACCACCGCTCAACTCGGGCGAACCCATGTTGACGCCCGGTGCCAGCGTGGCGATGTCCTCCGCCGTGCGCGCAATGGGCAATTGCTGCAGTTGCTTCGATGTCTGGTTGGTAGTGGACACGTCGATGGTTGCCGCCTGCGCCGTGACCTTGATTGTGCCGAGAGTCGAAGACGCCGCCGCTCCCTTCGCCGCGAAATCCACCGCGACCGCCCCGGCAGCCACCGGGCTCACTCCGCTACGCGAGTCCACGACACTGCCATCCTGGAGCAACGAAACGGTATAAGTGCCGACCGGCAACGTGACTGAGTATTTGCCGTTTGCATCGACCTCGACGGTGCGATTGAAACCGGCGCCGCCGACGATTTGGATCGTTTCGCCGGCCGCTATCGGAACGGTTCCGTAGATGGTGCCGTTGGTCGCCTGTGCCCATACCGTGTTGGCAAGACCCAAGGTGACCGATCCGATGGCGAGTGTCAGCGCTTTGCGCTGGAAGAGATTTCTGCGAAGCAGCGAGCCTCGGGACGTGCCCTTCATATCCGTACTCCCCAATCGTGAAATTCAAGTGAGTCGTCTTGACACGGCCATTGTTTGCCGCTTCACCGCGTCAGCTGCGTGCAACCCCGGTTGTGACCGCGATAAACCAGCCCTGTTGCGGCACGCGTTCGAGAATACTCAGCGCCCGGCGAAAACCACCAATGAAAAGACCAGCACCCGGCATAGCTGGGGGTTATGGTTTTTGCAGGCCGACTCATAGTCCTATCTCGTGAAGAACCGCTACCTGATGCGCAAGCAGGCGTGTCAGTCAGAGCGTGAACGGCAGCGGCCTGCAAGGCACATGCGTTGTATCTACAGGGTTGCAG
>VBNZ01000042.1:13037-15971 GCA_005877675.1 Gammaproteobacteria bacterium | reverse complement strand
ACTCTGACTGGTCACCGGCATTTCAGACCTGGGGTTATTCGGAGGGCAGAATGAAACGACTGACACGATTGCTCGGCGCAGCTGCCCTGGTGGTGTCGGTGCCTTGCGTGATCGCGGCGAATGCAGGCGAGTTGAATAAGGCCGGGACGAATGATGGCGGTCCGGCCGACGCAATTACATTGACGGTAGGTCTGCCAGACCCCGGTCAAAAACTCCTATACGTACACGAAGTCATCCCCGCCAAACCGGGACCCCTGACGCTCTACTATCCGAAATGGATTCCAGGCGATCACTCGCCGGACGGTACCGTAGAAGAGGTCATGGGCCTGCAATTTGCTGCCGCCGGCCGATCCGTCGCCTGGCAGCGCGATGAACTCGACCGTTTCGTCTTTCATCTGACCGTGCCTCAAGATGCGCATGAGGTCGATATTCGCTTCCAGTTTCCGGGAGGCAGTCGGGTGACACCGAAACTGATGGATCTCACATGGGATCAGGTTGCGCTGTATCGCGCTGGCGATCCGACCAAGACGCAGATGTTTCAGCCCACGCTCGTTATTCCAGCCGATTGGCAATACGCAAGCGCACTGGAGACGGCGACATACGACCGCGGACGCATTGCGTTCAAGCCCGTGCCGTTCAACACACTGGTCGACTCGCCGGTGATTGCCGGCAAACATTTCCGCACGATCGACCTGACCCCAGCGGGCTCATCGGTGCATCGCTATCTCGATATGGCGGGCGATGGCTCCGCGGCAATCGTCATCTCCAACAGCCAGGTTGTCGGCTATCGCAACCTGGTCGAACAGGCGCAGGCACTATTCCACGCCCATCACTACGACAGTTATCACTTCCTGCTGATCTTGAGCGACCACACCTCGGTCGGCGGCCTGGAGCATCATCAGTCGAGTGATGATCGCGCACGCGGTGGCTCCAAGATGCTCGTCGATGCAGGTCATTTCATGCTCGACGGCTCGTTGCTGCCGCATGAATACGCGCACTCGTGGAACGGCAAATTCATGCGTCCCGCTGGCTTGTGGCAACCTGACTTCGAGCAGCCCCAATACACCAAGCTTTTGTGGGTTTATGAGGGACTCACCGTTTATCTCGGCGACGTTCTAACGGCACGCAGCGGCTTATGGTCGCCAGATACCTGGCGCGAAGTGCTCGCATATCGAGCGGCGTCCATGGCGTACCGCACCGGTCGTGCATGGCGGCCGCTGATCGATACCACCACCGCCGTGAACTATGGCGCACCCAACGCATGGATCAATTGGCGCCGGGAAAACGACTTCTATCCCGAGGGCGAACTGTTGTGGCTGGCGGTGGATGCAAAGATCCGCGACCTGAGCAACGACAAACGCTCAATCGACGATTTCGCGCAGAATTTCTTCGGCGTCGACGATGGCAGCTTCGTCACGCATACCTATACCTTCGACGACATCGCTGCCGCGCTCGGCAAGGTGCAGCCCTACGACTGGCAGGGTTTCCTGAATGATTGGGTGAACGAGATAGGCGAACAAGTGCCGCTGCTGTCCGGCATCGAGGCCAGCGGCTGGCGTCTGGTTTACACCGACAAACCATCCGGATACCAGAAGGCGCTCGAAAACATCGGAATGGGAGAATTGGAAGGGAAGGGCATCAACGCCATGTTCACCATCGGCGTTTTCCTCAAGAACGATGGCAAGGTCGTCGACGTCCTGTGGAACGGACCGGCTTTCAAGGGCGGCTTGGCGCCGGGCATGAAACTCGTCTCCATCAACGGCCGCCCCTTCGCTTCATCCGTACTGCGCGAGGAAATCGTCGGCGCGCAGAAGACTAAGAAGGCGTTGCAGTTGCGCGTCGAGAACGACGGCGTCAAGACGCTTCACGCGGTTCATTACGACGGCGGCCTGCGATATCCCAATCTGGTTCGCGCACCGGGCAAAATCGATTACCTGCAACAAATCCTCGCACCCAAACCGGTCGCTAAGGGTTTGTGAAACTGTCGGAACGATGTTTCGTACGGTACTCCAGTCAAGTCGAAGCAAAGAAGAGGCTCACACGATGCTCCGGATCCGAGACCTGTCACCGACAAGGGCAAAACTTCCTCGTGCCGTGATGCTGGCCGTATTGCTGGCGATGCCCCTGCCGGCGGCAGCATCCGGGCTCCCTTCCGTCGCCACCGACAACGGTGATCTGAATGCGGCCGTTGGCCTGGTGACCGTCGGGCAGTTTCATGCCGCCGAGACTCGCATCGATGCCGATTTGAAACAGCCTGAGTTGCCCGCGAATACGCGCCGTGCATTCGAGTTTCAACGCGAGCGCATGGCGCGCATGCGCTACGACTTCAGTCTTACTGCCGACCAAGTCAAATCGAAGCTGCGCGAACAGATTCAGGACCTTGCCGACAGCGATTTCGCGCGCTGGGACGCGCAAGGCCTGCTCGAGCATTTGGCTATCGATGGCGAACGCATGTACTTCAAGCGCTCGCCGTCCAATCTATTTCGTTTGAGCGCTGAGGCGCGCGCGCGAAGCACGACAGTCGCGTCGTTCGTCGATGGCGGTCTGCCGAAAGAGGTCCACGATCACTACATCGACTACGATCAGAAGACGATCCAGCAGGCGCTCGCGGCGGGCCGTTCAAGCGTGCTGCCGCAGCGTGTCAGGGTGACGCAAAAGTTGACCGTGGATGCCGATGCCGTGCCCGCGGGCCAAATCCTCCGGGCCTGGATTCCGTATCCGCGCGTCATTGCGGGTCAGCAGGAAAATATCCGTTTCGTTACCAGCGAACCTTCAAAACACCGCATTGCACCCGAATCGGCATTGCAACGCACGATTCATTTCGAACGCAGGGCGCAGGCCGGCAAGCCCACCGTGTTTTCGGCGACCTATGAGGTAACCCTTCATTCGCAATATCGCGCGATCGATGCAGACAAAGTGGTGCCCGCCAAGATC
>VBNZ01000042.1:11659-12685 GCA_005877675.1 Gammaproteobacteria bacterium | reverse complement strand
TGGATGCCGGTGGACGTCACCTATGGGCGTCTCGACTCGGACGACGCTTCGCTGAAGTGGTTTTATCTGGGTGGCCTGGACAATTTCCGCATCGCCTTCAACAACGACTTTTCGCAGGACTTTGTTCCGCCCATGCACTTCTTCCGATCCGATACCGTCGACTCGCAACGCGGCGAAGTCGAATCGAATGAAGGTGGCCTGTACTACGACAAGTGGAATTACGATTTCGACTGGAAGATCCTGACGCCGAGACAGGATTGAAAAACCGAGTCGGCTTTTTGCGCGGAAACCAACGTCGAACACTCCAGCAGATGCCGAAATCCCGCCCCACATTCCCGCGAGTTCACATGCTTGACGATCGCCATCGCATCCTCTGTGTTTCCTGGCTGTTTCTTGCCGCCGTCTTGTGTTTTGCCGGCTGCGTCCCGCACTCGGTGCGGACCACACCGCCAGGATTGCCTTGGCGGGAGTCGCGCCAACTCGTGCTGGTGCTCATCCCGGATTGGAATGCGGACCACGGCCGCCTGCGTACTTACGCGCGCGAAGGCGATCGCTGGCACGCCGTGGATGCGACACAACCGGTCACGATCGGGCATGCCGGTGCCGCCTGGGGTTTGGGGTTGAACGATACGCACGGCGGCGGTCCGATCAAACGCGAGGGCGACGGCCGCAGCGCCGCGGGCGTGTTTCATATCGGCGAGGCGTTCGGCTACGGCAGCCGCGCCGACACCGGGCTTGCATACCGCGCGTTGCAGGCGTCCGACTACTGCATCGATGTCGATGGCTCGTCGCTATACAACCGAATCGTGGACGCGAATAAGGCCGACGTGACCGGCTCGACCGAACCGATGAGGCGCGATCTGCACATGAACGGCGACCAGCGTTACCGCCTGGGCTTCGTGATCGAGCACAACGCGGCCGGCAGGCGCGGCGCAGGCAGTTGCATTTTCGCGCACCTGTGGCAATCGCCGACGGACACCACAACGGGCTGCACGGCGATGAGCGATGCCACAATGAAACATTTGC
>VBNZ01000042.1:5318-11616 GCA_005877675.1 Gammaproteobacteria bacterium | reverse complement strand
GGGTCTTCCGCCACCGGAAGTGCAGCCATGAGCGCGACCACGCGGGTGCTGGTCGGACTAGTATCGGGCGCGCTGGTAGGGCTGGCCTTGGACGCCTACTCCCCGGCGTTGGCCGTGAGTGTGGCGGACTGGATTCAGCCGTTCGGACGGCTATGGCTCAACGCCTTGCAGATGACCGTGGTGCCACTGGTGTTCGCCCTGGTCGTCGTTGGCGTGAATGCGGCGAGCGATGCGGCAGCCTCGGGACGCATTGCGCGTCACGCGCTCGTGGTCTTCGTAGTGTTGTTGACGATCGGCGTCACCGTAGCGGCAGTGGCGGCTCCTTTGTTGTACTCCTTGTTTACGCGCCATGCCGCATTGACTGCGGCCCTCGGTGGTACGGTGGCGCCGCACGCAGCGGTCGCTGCGCAGGCAGTCGGCTGGGCGGACTGGCTCAACGGCATCGTGCCCAGCAATGCCCTGATGGCGGCGGCACAGAGCGCGATGCTGCCGCTGGTAGTGTTCGCCCTGTTCTTCGGGTTTGCGCTCTCGCATATCGAAGCGACAAGACGTGAGTCGGTGCTGACGTTTTTTCAGGCCGTTGCCGACACCATGATCGTAACGGTGCGCTGGGTATTGTGGGCGGCGCCGCTGGGCGTGTTTGCGTTGATCCTTTCGGTTTGCGCGCGCGCCGGCATGCAGATGATCGGCGCGCTGGGGGTTTACGTGCTCGTGGAATGCACGTTGTATCTCATGGTCACGTTGCTGATGTTGTTGGTGGCATGGTCGTGGGGCGGCGAGCGCTTGCGACATTATGTGCCGGCATTGGTGCCAGCACAGGTCGTGGCGGCGAGCACGCAATCGTCGCTGGCCTCGCTGCCGGCTATGTTGGAGAGCGCTGTACAACGTCTGGGTTATCCTCAGCCTGTCGCAGCGCTGGTACTGCCGATGGCGGTGAGCCTGTTCCGTCTTACGAGCCCGGTGCAGTATGTGGCATCTGCATGTTTCATCGCATGGGCTCTTGACATCCCACTCAGCCCACCACAGCTTATCGCAGGAGCAGCGCTCGCAGTCGTGATCAGTCTGGGTTCGGTGGGCTTGCCGGGGCAGGTGAGTTTCATGGCGACCAATTTGCCGGTAGCGCAGGCGATGGGAGTGCCCGTGGGGCCGCTGGCGCTGATGCTTGCCGTGGATACGCTGCCCGATGCTATTGCGACCTTGGGTAACGTCACGGCCGACATCACCGCCGTCAGCGTTGTGACCCGCCAGTCCGCAATGGACGCATCATGAGACCATCTTCAATATTTACCTGTGACGCCCTGACGTGACTTGATTGAGGAGCACTTAATTGAGGTTGAGGTAAGGAATTACGCGAGAAGTTATGCGTAAGAGCTGGGACTACTGATTTTGTGAGCAGATCTTCGTTGCAAGTATTTTATTTTGCTAGAAATTGACACCACTACTCACAACTGTGCTGCGCGTGACCATCCAATGATGTTGTTAGTCTTAAGAGAGTTCGATAGCAGTTGTTAGAAAACTGCGAACGCCAAGCAAGTGCAGCGAAAGCAACTCATTGACGCAACTTGGCTCCAAATCCTCCCAACGGTCGCCGTTGGTCACGGAGCAATTGGTCCAAAAGATCGTCAGGGCTTGGCCAGTCTCGGCTCTGGGATAGAAATGCGTTAACGGCTTCCCGCTGGGTCTCTGGCGTTTCGCGACTGTACCTGTGCCACCTTAGTTCGGATACGGCTGCCGAAGAAAAAATGTCCTCGAGCGCGCTTGCTGACTCATTAGCCGTTGGCAACCGGCCTTCGAAGTAGGCATTGCCGTCCTCAAACCAAAGTGGAACTCCCCCAGATCCCATGGTTACGCACAGTTCTGCGTCTAAGAATTGCGGAAACTCCTCGCAAAAGAGCGTGTTTGCGGCATCCATTCGTTGAAATCGGGCGTGATGCGGCTGAGGGGAACGATGCCCCTGCTGTTTTACGATGTCAAAGAGATATGAAAAATAACGCGCGTTACCCTGGCTCCATCGACGGGCGGTTGTCGACCAGTTGAACTCGTCGCGCTTGCAGAAGTTGTCGCACGCACGCTTGAATGCTTCACCAATGCTAATTGCGTCGGGGGAATCTGCCTTATGCCACTGGCGTTCATGAAACAAGGCGAACAAAAAAACGAGGTGAATTGGATCTGGATCCACCGCTAGAGCCGAAAGAGTAGCTTCGCGAATCTGCGCCATGCGTTCGGCTCGCACCAAATTTGCGAATTGCGCGGCATCATTTCCCATGCGGCACAAGCAAAATCGACGTAAACAACGATCGATTAGCAAACAGGCATAGTCAACGGGTGGAAGCACGTCACGAAAATAGGGTTCCAGCGGCGCAAATTTCCAGTCTTCGGAATAGGGCACATGCTTAGCCACCCGAATGAACAAATTGTAGCGGCCCTTCAACGGATCATTTGGCTCAATGAATTTCCCGTTATCAGGGTCTCTGCCCAGAAGCAATGCGCCTTCGAACTCTTTCCTAGCCCAGTTCAAAGTGCCGGGGGGTGGCCACACATTAATTTTGAACGGGCGCGTCTTCTCTGGCGGCTGCGTCAACTGCGCATTTAATACGCGCAACTCGGTCCTAAATCTGCATAGAAGGCTCAGAACCCACATGCGCGAGGCGGCTCGCGCTACGTCTGGTGTGGTTGGGCGGCCCATTGCTACTCAACTAGTGTCCCGCAGTGCACCTAGTTCAAAAGCAACCAGTAGTTTCTGACGACGGCAAAAACTCCGCATTTCTGAATTCACCGGGAATGCCCGATAAGTGTACAACGGTCAGCCCTACCGCGTGCATAGCGCCTGCTGGGCTGAGCAAGCTCTAGATAAAGGCGGCGGGGCGGCGTATTGCGCGCTGCGCAATGCTGGGTATGAACCACCAGGAAAGAGGCGGGTACCTCACTAGAAACGCGCCGAGACGGGCTCAGGCGAGGTCGACTGCGAACACCGGATTCTCCTGCGTGAGCTTCCGGAAAACACGCTGCGACGACGGGCAGGTGTTCTCAACGAGAGCCGTGTGCTCTCAAATTTGGTAGCGCGTTGTGCGAATCATCCGCCTCCTTCTACCAGGAGGTCATATGGCTGAAAAAAGGAGAAAGACGCTTGCGCAGTTGCGGCGGAATTCCCTCATCGAGGCGGTCGCGCGCCGTGGCAAGAAAACTGCAAATATCTGGCTTCTAAGCGAGCCGATAACCGGCCGTGACATTGTTCTCACGGGTGACCTTCGCATGGAGCATTTTTACGCATGCGAAGGCGATCCTAGTGTTGCCAAAGTCGACTACGCACCAGATCCCATATCTGCAGGTGCCGCTCCGGGCGATGGAGAAGTGACGTTCGATGCGGTCGTGGAATTCCGAGGCCGCCAGCGCGAGTGCCGCCATATTCGTCGGCTACAGCCGAACGAATCAGGTGATGCCAGGCAGCTAGCTGCCACTAGTGCCGCACATGCCGCGGCAGAGAGGGTAGGAGGGCGATATGTCGTTGTCACGGATACAGACTTGGATGGGTGTCGTCAACGCATCGCCAACTGGACTCGAGCGCTGGGTGCTGTGCAGCGCTGCAGTCATCGTCCGCTTGAACTCGTGGAATTTGAGATCCTCGCACGCCTAGCGCCCGGGGAAAAGGTGACGCTGGGGGAAATTTGCGAAGCGTTCAGTGAAGACCCCTCGCTGCTCGTGGCGGCGACAGTGCGGCTTTTGCGCAAGCGCGTATTGGCGAGCGACATGGATCATGCACCCTGGAGTCGACACACTCTGGTCTGGAGAGAGGAGGCGGCATGAGCAGCACGTGTCGCTTCACGCGAAAGAATCTCCCTCGAGAGCTTGCTGCTTGCGGGAGATGGCGCGACATTGATGTATCAACCTGGCTGCCTGAGCACGCCAATCGATATGCGCGACTAAAGGAGGCCATTCAGCGCTACTTGGCATGGGAGGCGATCTCAACGACGTTGGAAACGCTGAAGGTGAGTTACGAGCAACTCCTGCGAGCCCTCAATCGTTGCGTGACGCTCGCTGAAGATGGCCTTCCTTTTGGATGGCGCGCCCTCTTGCCACACTGCCGCACCGTCGAATATAAGCGCTTAAGCCCCGTCAGGCCGATGGAAGCAGTGACGCGGGGCGGTTACGCGGGGGCACTATCTTCCTTGTTCGAAGCGTACCCCGACATCAAGGAAAAGTTCGACAAGTATCTGTGCAAGGGTAAACAGCCTGGCAGTGTGAGGGAGTCCCGCGTGCGGCTCCACGTGGCCCACAAGTACTTCGTTACGTTGTGCGGCGACGCCAAGGTCCGCAAGAATCAGTGGCCGTTCTGCACGGAACGCCTCGGTGCGGGAGCGATTCGCAACTACGTGCATAGGTTTTGTGACACGCACTACGATGAAATCGTCGAAAAGTCGCACGGCGAAAGAGCCAAGGCGAAGTCAAAAACCGGAACCGGGCACAGGTCGCGCTTAATTGCCACCCTTCCGTTCGACGTTGTCGAACTCGACGAACACAAAGCCCACTTCATAGGCTCCATCGGAATTCCGACTCCAAAGGGGATCCGGTGGTGTCCGATTGGGCGCGTCACATTGATCTTGCTCGTCGACCGGGTCTCTGAAGTAGTCTTGGGCTATTGCGTGATCTTTCGGCGTGAGGCGAAGACGCGCGATGTCATGGCTGCGATCGCCTGCGCAGTTCGCCCGCGGCCGCTAAGGAAACTGTCGCTAGCGGGACTCAACTACCCGGACGGTGCCGGGTTTCCGTCTGGTTGCATAGAAGGGTTGGAACGGTGCGGCTGGAGCGTTTTGCTCGTTGACAATGCCCTAGTCCACCTTGCGCACGACATCATCGGGCGTGTGCGCCCGGCAGTGGGCTGCGTGGTGAACTTTGGCGCGGTACGCAGATTCGAACGGCGCTCCATCGCCGAGCTCGTTTTTCACGAGCTGTCGCGAGCAGGATTTCATCGAGTGCCGTCGACTACCGGGTCGCACAACCAAGATCCGATTCGTCAAGATGCCGAAGGCAACGCGGCGCGGAATCGAATGTCGATGGACGCGGTGCTTGATCTCGTTGAATTGGTAATTGCCGACTACAACGGGAAGAGGGGCAAAGCCAATTTTGGTATTGGTGGTCTCGACTATCTGCGCGAGGTTGCGGTGGATCGTTCTCTTGGTTTCTTGGCACCCACGCTGCCGCCGCCGATTGCCGGTGAGGCTTCGCTGGACATCGCAATTGAATACGGACGGGTCGGTGGTAATCGGAAGAAGGGTGTCCGCCCGCACATCTACTTGGATGACGTGCCTTACACCAGCACCGAACTCTCCAACCGCTGGGACTTGATTGGAAAGAAGGTTACCAAACACGTTGACGAAACCAACATCCAGACCTTCGAAGCGTATTTCGAAGACGGCACTTCTTTGGGAACGATGGCAGCACTAGGACGTTGGTCGATGACACCGCACTCCCGTGAAGCGCGGCGACAAATCAACGCCAAACTGCGCTCAGGTGAGCTCGTCTTGGAGCGTGCGCAAGACCCTGTCATCGCGTGGCTTCGCGCGCTTGCACAGGCATCCGTAGAAAAAAACCCGGAGACCCGTGCTCCCACGGTAACGACGGAGGCCACCCAACTGGCAGAAGAATTGCGACACGGCGCGGTTGAGATGCCAGTCATCGACGCTGATGCGCCGACATCAGTTCTTGGTGAGGTGCTGCCGGCGACCGCCGCAGCTCGTTCCCGCATTCCTGCGCCAGCTTCCACTCTCACAGCCCTCAATTAGGAGGACCCCATGCTCAATGAAACCGAAACGTTGGACTACCTATTGAAGCTACGTGAAGGATTTTGGTTCGAACATCCCATCGTGACCGCACGCGCTGTGTTGCCAACCCCCTCTGTGACTGCAACCGTTGCCCTGGTATCAAAGGCTGCGCGACGTCAGCGAAGTGCGATTGCTTTCTGGGGGCATCCGATGAGCGGCAAGTCATCATGCATCCGTGTGCTAGAGCAGGTGCTTGCCCGCGATTTTCCGGGCTGTGGTGTGCTCGTGTACGAAGCCAAAAAGAAAGCAGTCTGTGCTGAAGGCGCCTTCCTGGAAGATGTGCTTGCCACGCTCAATTTTTCGGTGAAATTGCAACGCTCGCTCTCGGGCAAACGGGACCAGGCCATGCGCGCGTTGTACGCCTATGCGGCTCCCCGCGGACACCTCTTCCTCGTGATCGACGAAGCGCAGGAGATGTGTGAACAGGAACTGTGCTGGCTCAAGGCCATTATCAATTGGCTCGCGCGCCAAGAGTGTCG
>VBNZ01000042.1:4727-5266 GCA_005877675.1 Gammaproteobacteria bacterium | reverse complement strand
GAGCTTTATGAATTCGAAAATATTCGGAGCGCCGCCGACCTCAACGTGACATTTGCAGCGTGCGACGCAGGATCAGAATTTCCTGTCAACACGGGCTGGTCCTTCACACGCTTCTTGTGGCCTATGGCGTTCGATCATGGGTTCAGGTTGGCAGCGCAAGCCGAGGCAGCGTGGACGGCGTTTCTTAGCGCGTCGCCTACAACGAAATGCGCGTACGGAGTAAGCATGCATTGGATCGCTCGTGTGGTCGGCGAACTCGCGGAAGATTCAAAGGATGCCGACCGCTCATCTTTTTGTCCCACTGTGGCGGACTGGGAACAGGCCATCAAAATCTCCGGCTATATCGATCGCCCGCCCATGCGCCGCAAACGCAAGGGCAATTCCAAGTAGGGTGTCGTGATCGCGTGGAACAACGCGTTTGTGGGAGCGTATGACTCGGCTTGGGGCCTTGTGCAAAAACTCGCATGGCTGAATAGGGTGAGTCCTAGTCTTCTTCTGCAGGAGCCACTTGGCTTCAAGACGCCCTTGGTTGATCCGCA
>VBNZ01000042.1:2300-4634 GCA_005877675.1 Gammaproteobacteria bacterium | reverse complement strand
TGCATCGGCGCAGCGGGGTGGTCATGCTCGGTATGCGCGCAACGGATCTGCTTTCCGAAAGCCTACGGATCTGCCCTGACTGTATCCGCGATGGCTATCACAGCATCGTTCATCAGATCGAAGGGTTGGCGCGTTGTCCGCTCCACGGCGGTGCGCTCACAGACAGGTGTCCGGCGTGCCGTCGAGAACTGCCGACGTTCGGTCTACGCCGTGCCGAAGATGGGTTTCGCTGCAGCACCTGCGGGGCATCATGGCTCGAACGATCGCTGGCCTTGAAACGCTTGGACGGCGCATGGCGGCAGCGGGAGGAAACGTGCGTCGGATCCATCGTGGCTTGGCTACGGGCGCTAGACCATGAAACCGTTGTATGGCCGCAATCGTGGCGACTGCCGTTCGTACGCGCACAACATGCGCCGCTTCACAGCGCGCAACGCAACGCACAGGCCTACCTGAGCTGCTTATGCATGATCCAGCCATTTCCGCTCGCGCAGACACTCATCGTTCGTCCGCCAGCAGGCATCGCCGTCGAGCGCGTTGCTGCCGATCCTGTAGCTCCAAAGGTGACGGAGTTCACTCGCGATGAGGCCCTGCTAAGCGACCTATGCGCGCAGGTCGCACGCACGATTCACCAGGTGCAGCGCGAAGCACTGGACCTGGTCGCAGGTCACGAGAGCTGCATTCACGCAGCGACTGAGATCCTCGACATTCACCGTGAAATCGCGGACCCAGAGTTGTGCCAAGACCCCGCCTTGTGTCCGATTGGCCAAGGGTTTTACCTCTGGCGCTGTCGAGCTGCGGCATTTCAGCGCGATATCGAAGAGAGCCTCGACACATCTTGGGTACAGGCATATTGCACCGGTGCCCTTGCGCGACTACATCGCGATCTATTCAGCGCGTTTTACAATTGCATCACTTCGATTGGTTTACTTCAGGCTTTTGTGCACCATGGTCAGGAGCTTACTAATGAGCTCCTGCACACCTTGCGCTACGGTGTCAACGATGCATGGATGTCTTTACCCAATCACGATTTTTCCCGTCGTGAACATACGCAGCCGGAATACTTCTATCACGTTTATTTGGACGATCCAGGCATTTTCAAGCTTGTGAGATGCGATAAGGGACAGGCACTCGAGCGTCACCGGCACTATGCTCGGTTGGTATTTGAGCGCCGGCCTCCTGGCAACGAAGACAAGTTCGTTCGCAACTCATGCGACGCGTAGGTGGATGCAGACGATAAATGCTCATCAAGAGGCTGTGGCGGGCTGGTTGGCATCATTCAAAGCTGCAGCCCAGTAACGTCGATCGACTGCAGCCCGGAAGCAATGCCGTGTGCTTCTCCGGCCAGATCCGAGCCCGTGACCGACAGGCCAAGAGCTCTTTTGAATTCTCCGCAGAGCTAAAGAAATTCTAATCGCGCACCGAACCCTGACGGTCACCTGAAAGTGCTCCACTTTTGGGCAGGTGAAGTGCGCCACCGAACTTCTGCTCCCGGCCACAAGCCGCCGCATGGTAGTCAAAATTCAACGCCGCAAAGCAGACGTTCGATCAATCTGGTCCTGCCGAGGCGTCGGCCGTAGACACCGCATTCGTTCATTTCGGTATCCAGTTGGGTAAACTCCGACGGGTCGCCTCTCCAGAAATCGTCCGCTCGCCTCCTTGAAGCAAGCGCCGACGTAAGAATCATGTTCTCTGCATCCGCCGCGTCGCACCTGGGCTGCGTCCTGAGGCTGCGGTAAAGACGCGCGTGAAATGGCTCTGGTCTGCGAAGCCACATGCCATAGCGATATCCGTCAGCGACATCGTGGAGTTCTGCAGGAGGTCGTTTGCCTTCTTGACGCGATGCCGAAGAAGCCAACGATGAGGCGGGACACCCGTCGATTGACGGAACGCACGTGTGAAATAACTCAACGACAAGCCGCATTCTCGTGCCAAAGCCGCTAGGGAGACGTTTCCATCGAGGTTGGCGCTCAATATTTCCTTCGCTCTTCGCTCCTGCCACGGCGCAAGGCTACCGCGAGTTGTGCGTGCACGAGGAAGCATACGGCCATACGTCTGCGCGACATGGGCACAAAGTGCGAGCATCACATGATCGGCAAAAACGGCGTTGACCCGTTCAGGCTGGTCGAGCGCGGGCCGGAGAAGCGCACCCAAAGCCTTGATGGTCGGGTCGTCTATCGGCATCCCCGGCTGATAGTGAAGATCTTCGATGCGCGGAGCGCCACAGTCATCAGCTACCGCGTCCAACGCAGCGCGGGGAAGATAGAAGAAAAGCGGTTGGAAAGGACTTCCGAGGTAAGCGATCGGATCGTGCTTCAAATCGTATAACATCGTTTC
>VBNZ01000042.1:0-2238 GCA_005877675.1 Gammaproteobacteria bacterium | reverse complement strand
CGACGAGAAACGCGTCCTCGCGTGGAATGGGGGTCGTCATTCCGAAGCCGGGAGAATCGCAGCGGAGAGCAGTTACGGCGAGCTGGGCCTTGCGCAGCGAACGCGTCTTGAGCACCGGCGGGTTACGCATGCGGAAGGCTTCGCCAAGCCGACTGCCATAGGCGCCTTGCTCGTTCATCAGTCTCTCTGGCTCCGCAGGATGCGAAGTACTGTTTCTTTCTACTACTGCATTGCAGGCAGCGCAACCCGATAACGTGCGGAAGGACTCGGTGCGGCGTATTCGTAAAAAACGCGATCGTTTCGTGAAATACGCAGGCGCGCCCATGGACAGATCATGAGTCCGAGCCAGGAGGTCGATCGCGGTGAGCATACAGACGAAGCGAGTGAATAGGCATGGCGGTCGCATGGTGGTCGCGCTGACCTGCATGACAGTGGGAATATCGAGTGCGATTGCAGGCAACGGTGCCGGCGACGCACACGAAAGTCCAAAACAATTGGTCGATGCGCTGCATAGCGCTTTTGGTGTGCATCACGCCCGAGCGGTGCATGCGAAGGGTGTCCTGCTTAAAGGAACTTTCAGCCCGACGGCACAAGCAAAAAAGTTGAGTCGTGCGGCAGTGTTTAGCGGCGCTTCGATTCCGGTGACGGTCAGGTTCTCCGATTTCACCGGCATTCCCGACATTCCGGACACCGCCGACGGAGCGAACCCGCGCGGGTTCGCCGTGAAATTTCATTTGTCCGGCGGCGCGGAAACCGACATCGTCACGCATAGCTTCAACGGATTTCCAACTGCGACTGCAGATGAGTTCGGTCAGCTGCTGCGCGCGATCGGCGCCAGTGGCGAAGGTGTAGCCAAGCCGACTGCCCTGGATCAGTTCCTAACCAATCACCCGATCGCGAAAACGTTCCTGACAAGTCAGAAGCCCGCTCCGGTCAGCTACGCAACGCTGAGTTACTTTGGTGTGAATTCTTTTTGCTTCATCAACGCACGCGGCCAGCGAACATATGTGCGCTATCGATTTGTCCCCAAGGCCGGCGAACAGTTCCTCGATGCAGCCAGTCTCAATTCAAAAGGACCGGGCTATCTGCTCGACGAGATTGCAACGCGCATAGCGGCAACGCCGGTCGAGTATGCATGGTTCGCCCAAATCTCAGAGAAAGGTGATGTCATCGATGATCCGTCGGTCGCCTGGCCTGAAAGTAGAAAGCTGGTGAAGCTCGGCACGATCACCATTGCCAAGTTGTTGGTTGATCAATCGACTGCCGACAAGACGATGCTCTTCATGCCGGGAAACCTCGTGGCCGGCATCGAGGCGGCCGATCCAATGATCGCCATGCGCAACGCCGCCTATCCTATTTCATTCGGCGAACGCCAATGATGGGGACGTCCACGCGAGTTTCGAAATAGGCGATAGACAGAGAACGGAAGGAGCACAGGCCATGATTCTTCGCACGTATTCTGCCGCGGTAATGGGTGCAATGCTGGCTTTCATCAGCCCAGCCGTAGTGGCTGCCGAAGCCACCCATGAGAGCGTTTCAGTGCAGTTCCAGCACGCACTCCCCAACGCTGCCGGCAAGAAACTCGTCTCCGTGATTGTGGACTACCCAGCCGGCGCTCGCTCCGCGGCGCACCGACACGCGAAGTCAGCGTTCATCTATGTCTACGTGCTGGCGGGATCAATACGCAGCCAGGTCGATGACGAGCCGGCAAAAGTCTATCGGGCGGGTGAGAGTTGGTTCGAAATGCCAGGTGCTCACCACAAGGTCAGCGAGAACGCCAGCTCCGCCGAACCGGCAAAACTGCTCGCCCTGTTCGTCGTCGAGTCGGGCGAGGCCCTCACGATTCCCGACCCGCACTGAGGAGCTTCCGATGACACAGCGGATTGATTATCAGACGACGCTGGCTGCAGGCATGCGTGCGCTAGGCGGTGCGCTTACTGTATCGACATGCATTCTAGCGATGCATTGAAAGCAGGGGTGCCGGTGGCAAAGCTGATGCTGGTTTCTGCCTGGCGCGAGACCGAAGAATTGTTCACCGAGAAAGAGCGCGCGGCGCTGTGCTGGACCGAGGCTGTTACACGCATTGATCGGACCCGCGCACCGGATTCCGACTATCGCGCAGCAGCGTTACAGTTTGATCAACAGGAACTCGCCGACCTCACGCTCGCGATCGGGCTGATCGGTGTCTACAACCGAATCGCCATCAGCTTTCGCCGCTCGCCGGACAACGCCGCCCCG
>VBNZ01000014.1:22514-22968 GCA_005877675.1 Gammaproteobacteria bacterium | reverse complement strand
CCAAACGCAGGCTGGAATCGGCGCCAGTTCCGGAAACCAGATAGCTTCCGCTCAGCACATAATCCGCATCCAGACGTTTGCGTAGCATCGCCAGGCTGTCGCGCGCATAGCCGCCGGTTGTGGGCGCAGGCAGGCCGGCTTGCGCAGGATGCACGAGTTCGCCGGGCAGCGTATGCACACTGCCACCCATCGCAAGTTCAGCTGCCAGCTCCTCCCCAAGCACGGGAGCGATCCAGTCGTGTTGGCGATCCTGCGACAGGTTGGTGAAATCGACAATGGCGAGAGCGGGATTCGCACCCAAGAATCCGCGCGTTTGGCGTTCGTTGAACACCAGAATTGCCGCGATGAGGGTAATCACAACGATTGCGCCGATCGCCATCGCGCTGCTGCGATGCCGTCGCAAAAATTTGTAACTGCGATAAGCGAAATGATCGCGCTTCGCCGCGATCGGCTT
>VBNZ01000014.1:21898-22365 GCA_005877675.1 Gammaproteobacteria bacterium | reverse complement strand
GGTGCGACCGGATCCGTGGCGAGGATCATCTTGAGCACGTCGCCGGCATCGGCAGCGCCGCTGAAATCGTGCGGCCGCCGGCCGGTGAGCAATTCGTAGAACACCCCGCCAAGCGCGTAGACATCGGTGGCCTGGGTGACCTCACCGCCACCGATCTGTTCGGGCGCGGCGTACGCGGGCGTCATCGGCTGCTCGCGCTGCGTGCGCGTGAGCGTGCCGCCGGTGTCGTCGTCCGCAGCGGCCTGCAGCAACTTGGCGATGCCGAAATCGAGCAGCTTGATGCCGCCATTCGCGGTGACGAGGATGTTCGAGGGTTTGATGTCGCGATGTACGACATGCTGTGCATGCGCAAACTTCAGCGCCGCGCAGATGCCGAGAAACAGGCTCAGGCGCTCCTCGAGCTTGAGCTGGTGTTCGGCGCAATAGGTCAAGAGCGGCAAGCCTTCGACATATTCCATCGCGAAGTA
>VBNZ01000014.1:16965-21734 GCA_005877675.1 Gammaproteobacteria bacterium | reverse complement strand
CTTCGACACAAGCCGCCACGGGCCAATGCGAGCACCGGCTTCGTACGCATCGGTGACGACGAGCGGATCGGGCGTGCTGGTCTCTTTCGATCCGCCCGGCATGGAGCGAAACGCGTCCGCGTGCCGCGGCGCCTCTTGCGAATCGAGCATGGAAACGACGAGCTTCTCGAGTTCGGCGTCGCCGCCGCACAGCTCTTGCAACACGACCTGGCGCCGCTCGTGCGGCGTGCTCAACACGCGCTCGAAAATATCGCCTACGCGGTGCCAGCGCTCGGTGTCCATCGTCAGCGGCCGGAATCTTCGATAGCGATACGCGTGGGCGCGCGACGCGTGTTACGCGCGCGGAGACATGCATAGTCGCGCGCACAGCGCGTCTGCACGGTCGACGTCGAGACCGAACCCGCTCTCGCATTCCCCATGGGACGCCCTTCCTTTAGGCTCCAATGCCGCGACGACTATAGAGCGCGCGGAAAAACCCTACAAGCACACAGCGTGACGCTTCGCGCAATCCGCAGAAGCGAAACGGCCGGCGAGCTTGCGCGCGCCGGCCGTCGCCTTTCTTGTTGTCGCAGGGCTTGAATTACTGGAACGGGAAGAACTTGAGCGAGAAGAACAGCACGTTGAGGTCGGTGCTCGGCGCTCCGCCGACACCGTCGAAGGTCTCGCGTTTGATGTGCTCGAGCTGCAGGCCCGCCTGCATCGTGCCGATATCGCCCTTGAAGAACTTCCAGTAGCCGCCAAGCGCGATTTCCGACAATTGCTTGGTGTTGGCCGTGCAAGTGAGAGACTGTCCCGGCAATGCGTCGGTCTTGCATCCGGCGTTGCTGTAGAGCGGATTGCCGTAACCGTAGGCGAGTGTCTTGCCGCTGGCGATCGCGGTGAAGTCCGTGCGGCTCTCGCGCTCCATGCCGGCGTAGCCGAACAGGTCGACCGTCGGCGTCACGTGCCCGACCAGACCGAGCATGGCGGTCGTTTCCTTGATCGGCTCGAGTGTGCCATCGGGTTTGATCGTCACGTCGGGCAGCTGGCCGGAACCGTAGCGGCCGATGCCCTTGCCGGACATGAACGTGGCCGACAGATCAAGCACCTTCGGCACGATCGGTGCGAAGAAGCCCAGACCGACGCCGCCGCCAAACGTCGTGTGATCATCCAGCGCGACGCGCGAACGGAACCAGCGCCCGAGTCCGAACGCCTCGAGATGCCCGAACGCCGGATCGAACGACAGCTTGCCGATCACATCAGGCGCGACATCGAGCGAGTAGTTGCTCGTAGGCGCAAACAGCGTGCCGCCAGGGTTGGTCGTCAGCGTCGGAACGAGCGGCGCATTGGGACCGGCGAAGAACGAGGTCTGCGGGCCTTCGAGCGAGATCGCGCCCGACACCTGGTCGTTGAATTTTTCGACCAGGCGAATCTGCGGCGCGCGGATCCAGTTGAAACCCACGACGTACTGCGCATCCATGCCGACCGGAATCACTTCGTTGCGCGCGACCATATTCGCGCTCTTGCTCAATGTGGCAAGACTCCAGGCCTGGCCGGCAAGCAGGTACAGGCCGTTGTTCTTGTTCGTGTACGCAGCATAAGCCTGGCGGACGCGTGGCGTGTAGCTGTTGCTCTCGCCCGAATTCGCAGTCGGTGCGGCACCGAAGAAGTCACCTTCGAAATACGCCTCGACCGCCTCGTTGCCATTGCTCGGACCCTGTATCAACAGCGAAGCGCGACTCTGTCGCGCCGAGGGGCGAAACTCGGTAATGCGATGGTTGACTGAACTCGGAAACGGAATCGCATTGAAGCTGGTCGCGATGTCGCCAACCATATTGCGGCTGCGGTAGGCCATGGTCATGTCGATGAAGCCACCTAGCGTGAGCGCTATCGGGCCGTCCCACACGACCGCCTTCTTGTTGTCGACAACTTTCTTCTCTGCCGCCTTGGTTGCGGTCTCCTGCGCCACCTGCGCGGTGCGCTGCGCCTGCGCGGTATCCTGCGCCTGCTGCGTCTGCGCGGCCTTCATGTCCGCCAGTTCCCTTTGCAACGCATCGATCTGCGCCTGCATCTGCGCCATCTTCGCGGCGACTGTGTCTGTTTTGCCAGCAGCTTGCGCTCCCGGCGCGCAGGCAATTGCGAACGCAACCGCAGCTGCGAGCGCGCCCAACTTGATCCGCCGGAACCCGTTTGTCGTGCCCCGGCTCGAGCGAGCCGGAATTTGCAGATGATGACGCATAAAGTCTCACCTCATTGTTATCGGTTATCGACAGTGCTGTTATCGACAGTGCTCCGCTCACTGCCCGAAGACGAGCGCCGCCGTGTCTCCACGGCCGCGTCGCGCGCAATGGAACCTACCTCAGTAACGCTGACAGATCGACCCTTTCCCCAGTATTGTACTTTTGTACAACCGAAACGCCTTATGCACCGCACCAATCTATACTATGCGCCACTTTGTGCCTGTCCGCAGCAAGCGGCGGCCCGCCGATTCGGCTAGAGTTTTTGGATTGTCGCCTACCCATCGCCCGCGCATGCCTTCGATCCTGATCGTCGACGATCACCCCATGTTTCGCGTTGCGCTGCGCATCGCCGCAACGGTCGCGGTGCCGGATGCGCGCATCGCCGAAGTCGCCGATCTCGCCGCAGCGCTGCACTTTCTGGATGCGGAGCCCGATACCGAGCTTGCCCTGCTCGACCTGCACATGCCCGGCAGCCGCGGTCTCACTGGGCTCGCCGCGCTGCGCACACAGTTTCCGGGACTGACCGTGCTCGTCGTCTCCGCGCACGACGACCCGGGTGTCGTGCGCCGCGTGCTCGATCACGGCGCGGCGGGGTTCATTTCCAAGAGCGCCGCACCCGAGGAGATCGGCGCGGCAATCCGCTGCGTGCTCGCGCGCGGCCGCTGGATCCCGCCACACGTGTCGGCAGCGGTGTCGTCGTTGCGCAGCGATCCGCGCGACGCCGATCTCGCGGCACGCCTCGCCAGCCTCACCGGGCAGCAGTTCCGCGTGCTCGGCCTCGTCGCCGAGGGCCGCCTGAACAAGCAGATCGCGAGCAGCTTCGGCATCACCGAGCGCACGGTCAAGGCGCATGTCAGCGCGATCTTCGAGAAGCTCGGCGTGCGCAACCGCACACAGGCAGGCGTGTTGTTGCGGCAGCTGGATCTCGCTTCGCCCTGGCGCGAGGACGCACCGTTGGAGTAAGCGACATCAGGCCTGCGCCGCCGCGATCTGCCGCACGCGCAGCAGCGCCTGATGCAGTGCAAGCGGTTTGAGCGGTTTGTACAGCACGGTCAGGCCGGCATCCTGGATGCGCTGTCGCAGCGCGCGGTCGCGATCGGCAGTAAGGATAATCACCGGCAGGTGCGCGCCGGCCGCGCGCACTGCTGCATGCAGGTCCAGCCCGGTGCGGCCCGCATCGAGGTGATAGTCGAAGATCGCCAGATCGGCCGCGCGCGCGTGCGCGGCGGCATGCTCAGGCGTGCGCAATGCGACGACCTGCCAGCCCCAGCTTTCGAGCAGCTGTTGCAGCGCGGCCAGCGCTTGCGCCTCGTTGTCGACGATCAGCGCACTGCCCCCTTCGATGCGATCGAGTTCATTCGCCGCCGGTTGCGCGGGCGCCGGACGCGGCACTGCGGCGAGCGGAACGTGCACCGCGAACACGCTGCCGCGTCCCGGCCATGAACGCAGGCTCAGGCGGTGTCCCAGCAGATGGGCCATACGCTCGGCGATCGCGAGGCCGAGTCCCAACCCCTGTCCCGCCGCGTTTCCGCCGCGACGAAACTCCTCGAATATCAGCCGCTCCTCGTCCGGATCGATGCCGGGCCCGGTGTCCCAGACTTCGATGCGCAGATCGCCGCCATGTCGCCGGCATCCGAACAGCACGCGCCCGCGTTCGGTATGGCTCAGCGCGTTGCCGAGAAAATTCTGCAGGATGCGGCGCAGCAGATGCGGATCGGTCTGCACCCATACGCGCGAGGTCACGGCTTCGAAGCGCAAACCACGCTCATTCGCGAGCGCGGCAAATTCGGCAGCGAGCGGCGCAAGCACCTCGTCTAGCGCGAGCGCGCGCGGCTGCGGATCGAGCTGCCCGCCGTCAAGACGCGCGATATCGAGCAGACCACCAAGCAGCGATTCGGTGGCATTCAATGCACCTTCGAGATGCTGCGTCGTCGTGCGATCGCGTGTGTCCTCACGCGCACGCGTGCAGCGGCTGCATCAGGTCATGGCTGACCGCGGCGAGAAAACGGCTCTTGGTTTCGTTCGCGCGCTCGGCCTGCTGCATCGCCTGCGCCAGCGCCGCAGTGCGTTCGACCACACGCTGTTCCAACGTGGCGTTGGCGCTGGTGAGCGCCTGCTCGGTCTGGCGGAACGCAGTGACGTCGCTAAAGGTCGCCACGTAGCCGCCGCCCGGAATCGGGTTGCCGCGAATTTCGATCACGCTGCCATCGGGAAAGTGGCGTTCAGACAAATGCGGCGTGCCCGCGCGCATGTGCGCGAGGCGCGCTTCGACACGCGCGGCGATATCGGCGCATCGACCGATCACGCCAGCACCAATGTTGTGTGCCATCAGCTCGGCCACCGGTCGGCCGACCGCGAGCAAGGCTGGCGGATACGCGAACAGTTCGGCGTAACGCCGGTTCCAGGCCACCACGCGCAGCTGCGCATCGACGACACAGATGCCCTGGCTCATGTTTTCAAGTGCCGCCTCGAGTACGCGCTGGTTGAAGCGCAGATCGGCCGACGCCTCACCCACTATGGTGGCGACCGTATCGAGCCTGTCGACGCGAT
>VBNZ01000014.1:5884-16944 GCA_005877675.1 Gammaproteobacteria bacterium | reverse complement strand
CAAGCTCGTGCGACACCGCGGCAAGTGTCGTCTCGTCGACGAGCGCATGCGGCGACGCAGGCGGAAACAAGGCGACGACGCGCTCTGGCGCGAGAAAACGCGCGGCGAGCGAGCGTAGCTGCGTCCAACTCAATGCATTCGGCGCGCTGCGCGCCTGGTCGCCGCGGCCGAAGCGCGCGACCAGTACGATGCAGGCCACGTTTGCTGTCAGGCTCAGCACGACCGCGCGCGCCAATGCGCTCCAGTTGCCGAGCCCGAACAGATTGTCAGGCGCCAGCAGGGTCAAACCAAAAGGTCCTGCTCCGGGCCAGGCGGCGTCGCGTGCAAACAGGCCCGGCAACAACGCATACAGCCACACCGCGGTGCCGAGCGCGAGTCCCGCGAATACTGCACGCGCGCCGAGCTGCGGCCGGTACACCGCGACGAGCGCCCCCGGCGCAAGTCCGGCCAGTGCGGAAAACGACAGCGCGCCGATATCCGCAAGCGCATCGTTGCCAACCAGCAGCCGGCTATAGGCCCAGGCCAGCAGCAGCACCAGCAGGATCGCGATACGACGTTGGTTCAGAACTTCGCCGCGCAGATCGCCGCGACTACGCCCCCAGCCGCCGCGCACGCGCAACGGCGCGATGAAATGATTCGCCACCATCAGGCTCAGCGCGTACGTCGCGACGATCACCATGCTCGTTGCCGCCGACAGGCCACCGAGGAATGCGAGCAGCGCCAGTCCGCCATGACCTTGCGTCAGCGGCAAGGCCAGTACGTACAGATCGGACGGCACACCGGCCGCCGCGAGGTGTGCATCGCCAAGCCGCGCGAGCGGCAGGATCGGAATCGAGATCAGCAGGACGTAGAGCGGAAACAGCCAGCGCGCGGTGCGTACGTGACTGGCGCTGCGGCATTCGACCACGCCGGCGTGGAACTGATGCGGCATGGTGAACATCGCCAGCGCACCGAGCAGGATCAACGCGGGGAAGCCGCGCGTGTCGTGCGGCGGCGTCTTCGCGATCGCCGTCGCATAGTGCGTGTCGAACACGAGCAGTCCGAGCGCGAGCATCGCCACGAGCTTGAACACCGATTCGAACGCGATCGCGAGCACGAGCCCGCGATTGTGTGCGACCGCCGAGGCGCGGCGCGTGCCGAACAGCATCGCGAACAACGCCATCAGCATGGCCACGTACAGTGCACTGTCCTGCCACGCCGGCGATGCGCGTTCGCGATACACGAGGATACCGTAACTCATCGCGACTGCCTTCAACTGCAGCGCGATGTACGGCACGATGCCGAGCAGCGTCACCGCGGTCACCAATGCGGCAAGACTCGAGCTGCGCTCCAGCCGCGCTGCGACAAGATCGGCCAGCGAGCTGGCGTTGTATTCGCGCGCCAATTCGACCAGACGCATAAGCACGCCGAAGCCGAATACATAGAGCAGGATCACGCCGACGAAGGTCGGCGGCAGCCACCAGCCGGAGCGGCTCGCCTGCGTAACCGTGCCGTAGAACGTCCACGAAGTGCAGTGCACGGCGAGCGAGAGCGCATAGACGATGGCCCAGCGCCTACGCAAAAAACCGGGATGGCGCTCGCCGTAAAGCGCTACGCCGAACAGCAGCCCAAGCCAGAGTACGCCTGCCGCAAGTACCGTGGCGGCATTCATCGCGCGCGCTCGCGCGGAAGGCTCAGCGGCGCGGCACGCCGAGCGCAGCGAGCGCGTTCGTCAGCCAGCGCAGTTGCACGCCGTCGCGGCTGTCGTAATTCGCGCCGGAATAGCCGAACCAGTCCCAGCATGCCTTCGGATTCAGGGGCGTGTAGTTCACGCGCGTCTGAGGATACAGCACGGCGACGTCGTATACGTCGGCCCAGCGGTTGAATCCGGCGTCGCGCACAAAGGTTTCGCCGACGCTGTCCGCGTTCTGCAGGCAGCCGTGCAGCGCGACCAGCACGCCGCAAGGCTTGCCCTGGGCGCAGTTCGGCGGCACGTAGACATAACCGTTGTCGGCAAGGAACGCATCGGCGCCGCCGGGTTTGAAAGTATTTTGATCGAAGCGGTGCAATTCGCCGGCCGACGCGGCGGCAGCGCGCGGTGGCGCGCCGTAGAGTGCGGCGAAGATCGCCCCGGCCGCATCGAAGCCGCACTTGCCCAGGAACGGTTTTTCCACCTTGCCGCAATCGGATCCGACGGCCTCGGTCGGAAACGTATGGCTGAAATCGTGCGCGCCATCGAACACGACATCGAGCGTCGCCAGCGCCGGCTCGACTTTCTTGAGCGCGCCGTAGAAGTCCGCGGCGGACTGCGCCACGTTCTCGGCAACGACCGGATCCTGCTTGCCATGCAAAATATATACTTTTGCACCGGCCAGATTTTTCAGCGCGCCGATCTCGCCCTTGTCTGCACGTTCGCGCGCGCGTTGCGCGAGCGCTGTCGCGTCCGGCGCGGGCACGCCCTTCATGCACGTGCTGAGCGCCGTCTCGATTTTGTCCTGGGCGCAGCCGAACGGCCCGCCGGCGATCAATGCGGCATTGTGGAAAATTTCCGGGTAGGCGAGCTGCGCCTGCGTCGCCATGTACGCGCCAGAAGATATTCCAGCGACGCTGACGCGCGCGGCGTCGATGTGCAGTGCCGGCATGGCGTTTTCGGGCGCCTTCTGCGCAGCGCAAGCGGACAGCGTCAAGATGCCGACGGCAAGTAGACGGTTGACGATGACGGATTTCATGGCGAACTTCAGCTCCCGAAGAATCATGGCGTTTCCTCTACCCAATCGCGTTCGATGCGCAAAGACGCGAGCGACAGCAGCAGCGTCGCCAGCAGGTAAAATACGAGGCCGTAGATGAATGCGTATTTGATCGACTCAGCGCCGTGCAGCGGCCGCAACACATCCGACATTCTGCCGAAAAAATACGGACCTATACCGAGCCCGATCAAATTGTTGATCAGCAGAAACAGAGCCGACATCGTGCTGCGCGACGCTGCCGGCGACAGGTGCTGCACCGCGTTGAGCACCGGACCAAGCCACATCAAGCCCAGCGCCTGCGGCAGCAGAAACAGCCAGAACGTTTCCTGCGGCGTCTGCGCCAGGATGCCGAGCGCATACAGCGGCGCCGATACCAGGAACGCCGCGGCGGGAATCAGCGCATACGCACGTCGCGAGCGCTGGCCGAGCTTGTCGCCAAGCCAGCCGCCGAGCGCCATGCCGGCAACGCCGGCGACCAGCACGATGGTGGCGAGAAATTCCGAACGCGCGACGATATCCATGCCGAGCGAACGCGCGAGAAACGTCGGCAGCCAATACAGAAAACCGTAGCCAACCAGTGAGGAGCAGCCGGCGCCGAACGCAAGCAGCCAGAATGTCGGTTTAGACGCCGCGAGTTTCGCCACCTCGAGCAAGCCCGGCGCTGTGGTCGCGACCGCCTTGCTGCGCACCGGATCGGCCACGAGCGCGCGCAGCACCGGTGCCAGCACGATGCCGACCAAGCCGATTGCGACAAATGCGAAGCGCCAATTGACCGCTTTCGCCATCAGCCCGCCGAACAGAATGCCCGCGGCGGCACCGATCGGTATGCCGAACGAATACACGGCCAGCGCACGCGCATGCGCGCGCGGCGGGAAATAATCCGCGATCAGACTATAGGCCGGCGCTACGCCGCCCGCTTCGCCGACGCCGACGCCCATGCGTGCGAGAAACAGCGTCGAAAAATTCGCCGCCGTGCCGCACAGCGCGGTGAAGCCCGACCACAGCGCAAGCGCGCCTGTCATCATCCACACGCGCGAAAAACGATCGGCGACCCATGCCGCAGGCAGCGCCAGCACCGAATAGAACAACGCGAAGGCAAAACCGCCGAGCAATCCCAGATCGCTGTCGGACAGATGCAACTCGGCGGCGATCGGCTCTTTCAATATGCTGAGTATCTGCCGATCAAGAAAGTTGAGCGTGTAGACGACGATCAGCAGAAACAGAACGAAGCGGCGGTTGCGATATGGCTCGGACTGCACATCGGTCGCGTGACTCACCGGAACGTTGGATGGCATGGCACTTCCAGATCTGTGCGAAAAAAACACCTTGCGCGCGCTCGACGCGAACCGCTCGCGCGCAAGGTGGGGCCACTCAATACGAGTATCGCGCGCTCGCGAATACCAGCCGCGGTGCGCCGTAGAACCCGGTCAACACGCCAAGTGCCGGAATGTTGTAGCCGTCGGTGCGGTACGACTTGTCGGTCAGATTGCTGCCCTGCAGTGCGAAGGTCCAATGCGCATCGCGGTTCCAGATCAGGCTGCCGCCGAGCAGCCCGTAGGCGCCCTGCGCGATGATCGGGCTGAGATCCGTCGTCGGATAGACCTTGGACTGCCACGTGTAGCCGACGCGGGCGCGGATATTGCCTCCGAAGCTCACCGGCGCACTGTATTCGAGGTTGACGCCGGCCTGCCCGTTCGGTGCGGCGTTGAAGCGTTTTTGACCCGCGACGTTGATGTTATTGGTGAAGTATTCGTCGTATTTCGTACGCAGTCCTGCGGCATTGCCGATCAGCGCCCAGTGCTCGACCGGATGCCAGGCGAATTCCGCCTCGATGCCGTAGGCGTGCGCCTTGCCGGCATTGGTGAAGTCGCCAAAGAACCCTGGCTGGCCGTTGGCCTGGGTATAGGAGGTGAATACCGACAACTGGATGTCGCGGTAACGCGTATAGAACACGTCGGCGTTGAGCGAGAAACGGCCGTCGTCGAAATTCGACTTGCTGCCGAATTCGAACGTGTCGACCACTTCGTCGGAGACTGGATGATCTGCCACCGGCGCAGCCAGCGTATTTGCACGGATGTTGTAGCTGCCCGATTTGAAACCGCGACCAAGCGATGCATAGAGATTGGTTTCGTCGTTGAGCTTGTACAGCAACGACAAACGCGGAGAGAGATTGGACGGACTGCGCGAGCGGTCGAAGTTGGCAGTGGTCACCACCGGCGCGCCGAAAGTCGCGTCCTTCGTAGTGTAGTTGTTCACCACGGCGTGTTTGGTTTCATCGGTATAGCGCAGGCCTGCGGACAGATCCCAGCGCTCGTTCAACGCCCAGGTCCAGTCGGTGTATACCGCATAGCTCTTCGTATCCACCGTGCCGCTGGTTACGCCGAACGACAGGCCGAAAAAGTTGTTGTGAATCCAGCCGGCTGCGGTACCGTCAAAATAATAGATGCCGGCTACACCGCTAGTGCCGTTGCCGCCGTCGTAAGTGGCCTGGAATTCCTGCGAGGTCTGATTGTCATGGTAGTACGCCTTCACATCCGCGATGGTTGCCGGCGTCGTGTCGAAATCTATGTTGGTTAGTGTGTTCGACTGGCGATGCGCGGTGATCGACTTGAACGTCCACTTGTCCCATGGGAAGAAATTCACGCGCAGCGATTCGCCGACCATATGCGTCGGATTGACGCTCGGCATGCCGCTGCGTACGTCGTAATCGCTTTCCAGCGGCTTGTAGGTCGGTGCGAACTTGTTTGTCGCGAGCAGCTTGGCGCCGCGCGGATTGGAATTGTCGTGCACGGTGTCGGCGCTGAACTGCACGTCGAGCGGCACGCCCTTCGGAAAGAATCCGGCCGAGATGCGTCCGGCATTGGTGTTCTGGTTGCTGACGGAATCGCCGCTGGTGAAATTCGTGCCATAGCCGTCGTGATGCAGCGACGCGTATGCCACGCGGCCGCGCCAGACGCCGTCATCCGTCGCGCCGCCGAGCCCGAGCTTCAGATTCTCGCGTCCCTCGTTGCCCGCCTCGATTTGCGCATAGCCTTCGGTCTGCGTCGGCAGCGGCTTGGATACGTATTTGATCGCGCCGCCGATCGTGTTCTTGCCGTATAGCGTGCCCTGCGGTCCGCGCAGCACTTCGATACGCTGAATGTCGAACACATCGAGCAGGCCGCCCTGCGGCCGCGCGATATAGACATCGTCGAGATACAGGCCTACGCCCGGATCCGAACCCCAGGTCGGATCGGACTGGCCGATGCCGCGGATATAGGTCGTGATCGTGCTGTTGCTGCCGCGCGCATCGTGGATCACGAGATTGGGCACGTTGCCCGCGAGATCGCCGAGATTCTGCACATTGCGGCTTTCGAGCGTCGCGGCGGACAGCGCGGTGACGGCGATCGGCACGTCCTGCAGCGTTTCCTCGCGGCGACGCGCGCTGACAACGATCGTTTCGAGCGACTCTGCCTTGGCAGTCGCGTCCTGCCCCGCCGCGGCGCCTTCAGCGGGATCCGCCGCAGCATCGGGCTGCGCATGGACGATGGACAACGCCAGCAGTCCCGCGATCGCGAGACTTAGTTGAGTCGGCTTCATTTCCCCTGCGGGATACGCGAAGACTAGGCCGCGAATGCGCGCGCAGCACTTGTACGTTTGTCCAGTACGCCGCACGGAGCATCGGTGCAAACCGGCGCAGTGCGGCGCAGGAGAAAGCACGCGACGCGATAGGCAATCGGTGCGGCACCGATTGGACTTTGGTACAAGCCTATGCAGGCCGATAACCGCCTAGGATTCGACGACAACGGATCGGCGATCGGCTGTCGCGTTCGTCCGTCATACCAACATCAACAAGCGGGGGTGGACCGTGTCCTTTCTGATTTGCCTTGCTGCACTCGCATTTCTCATGTTCGTGGCCTACCGCGGCTACAGCGTGATCCTGTTCGCGCCGGTCGCGGCGCTCGGCGCGGTATTGCTGACCGACCCTTCAGCCGTTGCGCCGATCTTCAGCGGCCTGTTCATGGACAAGATGGTCGGCTTCGTGAAGAACTACTTCCCGGTGTTCCTGCTCGGCGCCGTGTTCGGCAAGGTGATTGAGCTGTCGGGATTTTCCAAGTCGATCGTGTCGGCGGTGATCGGCGTGGTCGGACACGGGCGCGCGATTATCGCAATCGTGCTCGTATGCGGCGTACTCACCTACGGCGGCGTATCGCTGTTCGTCGCAGTGTTTGCGGTGTACCCATTCGCAGTGGAGATGTTCAAGCAGAGCAACATTCCGAAGCGCCTGATCCCCGGCACCATCGCGCTCGGCGCATTCACCTTCACGATGGATTCGCTGCCCGGTACGCCGCAGATCCAGAACATCATCCCGACTACGTTCTTCAAGACCGACGTCTACGCCGCGCCGTGGCTCGGCATCATCGGCGGGCTCTTCATTTTCATCTGCGGCATCCTCTATCTCGAATGGCAGCTGCGCAAAGCCGTCGCCGCGGGCGAAGGTTATGGCACCGGCCATACCAACGAGCCCGAGCCGATCGCGAATGACAAGCTCGTCAATCCGTGGATCGCGATCCTGCCGCTCGTTGCGGTCGGGGTGGTCAACTACATTTTCACTACGCTGATCAAGGCCAACTACGGCAAGACTTATGAAGTCGCAATGCCTGGCCTGGCCAAGCCACTCGCGGTCGACGTGACACCGGTCGTGGCGATCTGGGCGGTCGAAGGCGCGCTGCTCGTCGGTATCCTTCTGGTACTCGCTTTCGCCTATCGCCAGGTGATGGCGAAATTCGCCGAGGGCAGCAAGGCGGCGATCGCCGGTGCCCTGCTAGCCTCGATGAACACCGCCTCGGAATACGGTTTCGGTGCGGTGATCGCGGCGCTGCCTGGATTTATCGTGATCCGCGATGCGTTGAAGGCGATTCCGAATCCGCTGGTCAACGAAGCTCTCACGGTCACTACTCTCGCCGGCATCACCGGCTCGGCCTCCGGTGGCATGTCGATCGCGCTCGCGGCAATGGCGAACGATTTCATCGCCGCAGCGAACGCGGCCGGCATCTCGCCCGAAGTGCTGCATCGTGTCGCCGCGATGGCCTCGGGCGGCATGGACACGCTGCCGCACAACGGCGCCGTGATCACGCTGCTTGCGGTGTGCGGTCTTACGCATCGGCAGTCGTACAAGGACATTTTTGCCGTCACCTGCCTGAAGACTACCGCGGTGTTCTTCGTGATTGCGGTGTACTACATCACCGGACTCAAGTAAGCGTCGTGTCGACGCACCCCGCGCTGGCATACCTGCGATCGCCCGAAAAGGGCAAGGTTGTCAGCGCGGCCGAAGCGGTGCGGCTGATTCGCGACGGCGATACGGTCGCGACCGGCGGTTTCGTCGGCATCGGCTTCGCCGAGCAGATCGCGCTCGCGCTCGAGGAGTTATATCTCTCCAACGAGGCCGACGCGCCATTCGCGACCGGAAAGCCGAAAAATCTCACGCTGGTCTATGCTGCAGGACAAGGCGACGGCAAGGAGCGCGGCCTCAACCATTTCGCCCATGAAGGCCTGGTCAAGCGCGTGATCGGCGGCCACTGGGGACTCGTGCCCAAGCTGCAGCAGCTCGCGATCAGCAACCGCATCGAAGCCTACAACCTGCCGCAGGGCGTGATCACACACCTGTTCCGCGACATCGCCGCGCACCGGCCCGGGCACCTCACCACCGTGGGTCTGGGCACGTTCGTTGATCCACGCAACGGCGGCGGCAAGCTCAACCCATGCACGACCGAGGACATCGTCGAACTGACGCTGCTCGGCGGCAAGGAGTGCCTGTTCTATCGCGCGTTCCCGATCAACATCGGCATCATCCGCGCCACCACCGGCGACGCCGACGGCAATCTCACGATGGAGAAAGAAGCGCTCACGCTCGAAGCGCTCGCGCTCGCGATGGCGGTGCACAACTCCGGCGGCATCGTGATCGCACAGGTCGAGCGCGTCGCCGAGAACGGCAGCCTCAATCCGCGCCAGGTCAAGGTGCCGGGTATACTTGTGGACTGCGTCGTCGTCGCCGAACCGGAAAATCACTGGCAGACTTTCGCCACGCAGTACAACCCGGCCTTCAGCGGCGAGCTGCGCGTGCGTGCGGGATCGCTGCCGCCGATGCCGATGAGCGAGCGCAAGATCATCGCGCGCCGCGCCGCGCTCGAATTGCAACCCAATTCCATCGTCAATCTCGGCATCGGCATGCCCGAGGGCGTCGCCAGCGTCGCCAACGAGGAAAAGATCATCGACCTGATCACGCTGACCGCAGAGCCCGGCGTGATCGGCGGCATTCCCGCGAGCGGACTCAACTTCGGCGCGGCCACGAACACGCAAGCGGTGATCGATCAGCCGTACCAGTTCGACTTCTACGACGGCGGCGGACTCGACACCGCGTTCCTCGGTCTCGCCCAAGCCGACGCGCAGGGCAATCTCAATGTCAGCAAGTTCGGTCCCAAACTCGCCGGCGCCGGCGGCTTCATCAACATCAGCCAGAAAGCGAAAAAAGTCGTCTTCGTCGGCAGCTTCAATGCGGGCAAACTCAAGCTCGCGATCGAAAACGGCCGGCTGCAAATCCTGCATGAGGGCACAGCGCGCAAATTCGTGCACGAGGTCGAGCAGGTGACGTTCAGCGGGCGCTATGCGCGCGAACAGGGTCAGCCGGTGTTATACGTGACCGAGCGCTGCGTGTTTGCGCTCGGCGCGGACGGTCTCGTGCTGACCGAAGTCGCGCCGGGCATCGACATCGAGCGCGACATCCTTGCGCAGATGGATTTCAAGCCGGCGATCCCGAACGAGCCGGCGCTCATGGACGCACGCATTTTCGCCGACGCGCCGATGGGTCTGCGCGACGACCTGCTAGCGCTGCCGCTGGAACAGCGTTTCTCCTACGACGCCCAGCAGGATCTGTTCTTCGTCAACCTCGAGCGCTACAACCTGCGCAGCAAGTCGGACATCGCGGCGATTTCGCGCCTGGTCAAGCAACGTCTCGCGCCGGTCGGACACAAAGTCTACGCGATCGTGAACTACGACAATTTCGCGATCCTGCCCGAGCTGCTCGACGAGTACTCGGCAATGGTGCGCGACTTGATGGATCACCACTATTCCGGCGTCACACGCTATACGACCAGCGGCTTTCTGCGCATCAAACTCGGCGAGGCGCTCGAGCATCGCGGCGTTGCGCCCTATATCTTCGCGAGCGCAGACGAGGCGCAGGCGATGCTCAGAGCGCAGGAGTCCCCCGGCGCCGTGTAACCAAAACGTCATTCCCGGCGATTAATCTTGCGGCTTTGTGACAATCCCACCGGAGTGACGATCATGATCCGCAAACCCCTGCGCCAGCGCCGTCTGGCCGTGATGCTGGCGGCGTTGAGCCTGGCCGGCGCAGCCTACGCCCAAGCCAACTTCTCCTCGCTTGAAGAACGCATGTCGTATAAGGAATTCAAGGATTACGGCCTCGACAAGCTCTCACCCGAGCAGCTGCGCGGTCTCAACGAATGGCTGCATGCGCACGGCGCGAGCGGCGTCGCGGGCGTGGGCGCCGCCAGGTCGCTTGCGCCGACCGCGAGCGCGAGTGCCGCGGCGGCAGCCGATGCCGATGGCCGCATCGTCAGCCGTCTGGCAGGGGATTTCAGCGGCTGGCATCAAGGCACCGTGCTCGCGCTTGCCAACGGCACGCGCTGGGAAGTGCGTGACGACGAAACGGTCTATGGCCATGGCGATCACAGCCCGGAGGTCACGATCGAGCAGCGCAGCATCGTCGGCGGCTGGGTGCTGACCGTCGAGGGCTATAGCGATATTGCGCATGTGCTGCCGGTGAAGAAATAACATACCGCTTCCCGCGCGCGCGGCATCGCGCGCGGGAATTGCGGCGCGTTGACGGTGCGCAAAAAAACGGCGGACTTTGTGGTCCGCCGTTTTTGTTTTCGCAGAGCTGCGACGCGTTTAGGCTGGATCTGAACAAGTCCGTCCTAGACTTTTCAGACACGTCGAGCCCGGTGCGCGCCCGTACTCGATTTCGCCAATCGAACACAGCCGTAATTCTACGTCTGCGCTCGATTCGCGGCCGAGGCATCTTGCCTCGGGGACTCTGACTTTGTTCAGAGCTCGCTTAGAACTTCACTTCCGCCCAGACACCGATTTCGTTGGTCTTGGTGTCGAGCTTGGTCGGCACGAGGCCATCCTTCAGACGCTCGTGCTTGTACACGCCGGCGATCTTGATGCCCTTGCGCGGCACGTATTCGAGACCGAGGTATTCGTACTCGTCCTTCTGCGTCGACACGGTGTCCTGCTTCGGCTCGACGTGATCGTAGCGGCCGAATACAGCCCAAT
>VBNZ01000014.1:4917-5809 GCA_005877675.1 Gammaproteobacteria bacterium | reverse complement strand
CTCTTGTTGTTGTCGGCACTGAAGTATTCGACGCCGAGGCGCAGGTCGGCTGTGTTGTATGCCGCAAGCAGGTCCAGGCGCGAGAACGAGCGCGTGCTCTTGAGCGGATCGAGGTTGGCCGGGTCCTGGCCGAACTTGCCGCTATAGCCGCCGGCCGCGATGGTCAGGCCCTTGATCGGCGAAATGCTGACGCGGCCTTCGACGTCCATCGAATCGGTGCGCGTCGGATTCTTGAAGCCGCCGCCGTTGACGACCGCGACGTTATAGGTCCAGAAGTTGTCGCCGGCGTTGCCGAGGACGTGAATACCCCAGTCGGCCGAGTTGCCGAAACCATACTTGTCGACCGCCGAGTTCTCCACATAGCGCAGACCCGACAGGCCATCGACGAAGCCGATCCAGGGATTGTCGTCGGAACCGACGCGCACTGCGAACTCGCTCGACCACTTGGCCTGCAGGTACGCCTTCTTCACGAACAGCGAAGTCTGGCCCAGCGTCGACTGATAGTTGAAATCGGTGGTCAGGTTGGCCGACCAGAAATCGTCGAACTTGTGGTCGATCGTGATGTAGCCGCGCTTCACGTCGAGGCCGGTGCCGGCTGCGGCGGTGTCCTTGCCGAGGGCGGTCTGGTCGATATTGGTGAAATCGATGAACAGCACGCCGCCGGCTACGGTATTGACGTCCGCGTGGGCGGTCATCGACACACCGCCCAGGGCGGCAGCGAGGGCGAGCGCGATCAGGTTCTGGCGCATGGTTAGCTCCTTAACAAGGGGAAAAGATGGGGTTTTCGAGTGCGTCGGCACGGGGGGCCGCCGCTTTAAGAATTCGTTAACGCACCGAGGCGCGCACTTTGCCGTCCGATTGTTACAAAGTGATGTAACGCGTATTCACGATT
>VBNZ01000014.1:4200-4872 GCA_005877675.1 Gammaproteobacteria bacterium | reverse complement strand
AATTCCGGGCGGTCATTTCGTTGTAAGGTTTTGCGCGCTGCATCCGTCTGTGTTTGCAGCACGTATAACAGCGTGCATTGACTGCTGAGCGGCTAAAGCTGGCAGGCAAGGTCCTCCAGCCTTGAGGGGTGTTACGTCCGGCATATGCCTCAGCGTCACATCGATATGGCTAAATTGCACCGCCGCCGCTCGACGGCAATTACATTCGCGGGATCAAACCCGCCAACCACGGAGAAGAAATCATGTCGCACAAGATCGTCAAACCGCTCGTGCTCGCCATCGGTACCGGCCTCGTCGGCTCGCTCTCGCTCGCGCAGGTCGCGCAGGCGAACCCTTCGTTTCATATGAATAGCCTGGTCGCCGGCTACTCGCTCGCGGTTGCGGGCGAAGGCAAGTGCGGCGAAGGCAAGTGCTCGGTCGCCAAGATGGGCAAACCCGGTGACACCGCCGTGTCGGCAGCCGACGCCAAGGCTCACGGTTTCTCGGACAGCCAGATCAAGGCCTGGGACAAGAACAGCGATGGCAAGCTCGATGACGGCGAACTGAAGGCCATGCACGCATCGATGGATCACAAGGGCAAGGAAGGTTCTTGCTCGGCCGAGAAGAAAGGCAAGGAAGGCTCCTGCTCGGCCGAGAAGAAAGGCAAGGAAGGTTCCTGCTCGGGTGAGAAGA
>VBNZ01000014.1:3628-4185 GCA_005877675.1 Gammaproteobacteria bacterium | reverse complement strand
GTTCACGGCGCGGGACTTGGACTGCGGCGGGCCCTGATCGGCCCGCTGCAGGAACTCCTCGGCGCAGGCGATCGTGGGCCTGCGCCGATCGATTTCTTCGAAGTCGCGCCGGAAAATTGGATCAATGTCGGCGGCAAGCCCGGCAAGCAGTTCCGTGCGTTTACCGAAGCGCATCCGTTCGTCTGCCACGGCCTGTCGCTATCGCTCGGCGGCCCGGCGCCGCTCGACGAAACCCTGCTGCGCAAGATCCGTCATCTGCTCGACGCGCATCAGATCCGCATCTACAGCGAGCATCTGTCGTATTGCTCGGACGACGGTCATCTCTACGATCTGCTGCCGATTCCTTTTACCGAGGAAGCGGTCGACTACGTCGCTGCGCGTATCCGCCGTGCGCAGGACATTTTGAAACAGCGCATCGCGATCGAGAACGTCTCCTACTACGGCGTGCCCGGCGCTTGCATGCGCGAAATCGATTTCGTCAACGCTGTACTCGCGGCAGCCGATTGCGATCTGCTGCTCGATGTCAACAACGTCTACGTCAACAGCGTCAATCATCG
>VBNZ01000014.1:0-3567 GCA_005877675.1 Gammaproteobacteria bacterium | reverse complement strand
GAAGCACCCGGGCTGATCGTCGACAGTCATGCCGCCCCGATCATCGATCCGGTGTTCGATCTGCTCGATCATGCTTATCGGCATTGCGGCGTGAAGCCGACCCTGCTCGAGCGCGATTTCCGCATTCCGCCGCTGGCCGAACTGGTCGGCGAGCTCGATCATATTCGCAGTATCCAGATTAAATTTGAAAAGTCGGGCCACGAATGGCCGGGTCTTGATCCTCGCGAGCAGGGACGATCGCAAAGGGAACGCCATGTCCGCAGCGCCTAGCCACACGCACGCGCTGCAATACGCGTTCACCGCGCATTTGCGCGATCCTGCACATGCGCCCGCGCCGGCCGATGTCGAGCCGCGGCGCATGCAGGTGTATCGCGAGCTCGTGTTCGCAAACATGGAGAGCTACATCTCCTCGAATTTCCCGGTGATCCGCAGCTTGTACGAAGATGACGCGTGGGATGTGCTCGCGCACGACTTTCTGCGCGAGCATCAATGCCACACGCCGCTGTTCCCCGAGTTCGGACGCGAGTTCCTGCGTTTTCTCGAAGCGCGCACGGAAGCCGGGCGCGGCGACGCGCCCTTCCTGCTCGAACTCGCGCACTACGAGTGGGCGGAGCTGGCACTCGCACTTGATGAAGCCGACATCGCAGCGATCGCGCACGATCCTGCCGGCGATCCAGTCGACGGCGTGCCGGTGATGTCGCCGCTCGCCTGCGTGCTCGGCTATCGCTATCCGGTGCATCACATCTCGCCCGAGTTTCGTCCGATCGAACCCGGTGCCGAGCCGACGCTGCTGTTGCTCGTGCGCGGACGCGACGACACAGTGCGCTTCCATGAGATCAATGCGCTCAGCGCGCTGCTGCTCGAACGCTTGCAGGCGAACACCGAACACAGCGGCCGCGCGTGCCTCGAAACCCTGCTCGCGCAATACGATGCGGCCACCGCGGCGAATCTGCGCGACGCGGGGCTGGCCATGCTCACCGAATTGAAAGAGCGCGAAGCGATACTCGGCGCGCGCGTGTGAGCCTTAACCCGTCATTCCCGCGTGTCGTTGGCGGGAATCGAGTGCCTTGGATTTGACGGAGAAAGTCGCTAGGTTCCCGCCAAATGCATGCGGGAGTGACAAAACGCGTGTAAGGTTTCGTTCGAAGGCGCGTCCAACCCGCATCGCCCACGAACGAGCATCGATGCCGTGCACAATCTCATCGCTATCTGGACTTCACTCACTTCCCGCCTGCGCGGCGTCGGCCAGACCCTGCCCCCGCTGATCCTGCGCCTGATCATGGGCTGGGAATTCTGGCAGTCTGGCGTGGAAAAGTATACCGGCGAGAACTGGTTCGCCGACGTGCAGACGAAGTTCCCGTTTCCGTTCAGCGTGATCCCGCCGAATATCAGCTGGGGCATGGCGACCTGGTTCGAACTCGCCGGCGCGATCCTGCTGGTCGTCGGTCTGTTCACGCGCCTCGCCGCGTACAGCTTGCTCGTGCTCACCTTCGTCGCAACCGCCGCGGTGCACTGGCCCGACATGATCGCGATGTGGAGCGATCTGGCCAAGGGCTACGCGATCACCGACTCGGGCCACGGCAACTTCAAGCTGCCGCTGCTATTCGTCGTGATGCTGCTGCCGATCATCTTCCAGGGCCCGGGCAAGATCAGCGTCGACTATCTGCTGTCGCGCGCACTCAAGGCCGATCCGATGCCCGCACCGCGCGCGGACGCGTACGCGTGGGCGCTCGCGGCGCTCGCGCTGAGCATTCCGTTGCTGATGCTGATACCCGCGGCCGGCGCAGCGCTGCTCGTGGCGGCGCTGGTCCTCGCCGGCATCGGGCGCTTCGCGCGCGCGTGATCGCCATGCCAGAGTCCGCGCCCGTCCCTGCGCCTGCTCCGGCATCCTCCGCCACCGAATCGATGCGCGCAAGCGTGCGCCGCAATGCGGTCGCGCTGATCAGCCTTTCCGTTGCATTGTTTTCGACCAGCTACAACACCTGGCGCAATCAGGCCACCGAAGCGCATCGGAATGTGCGCGAGGCGTCGTTCAAGCTGCTCGAACAAGCCGGTGAACTGCAGCAACTGATGCAACATCGCTATTACGGCGGCGATCACACCCAGATGAACTGGATCGCCGGCTGGGGCCACGCAACGCTGATCCGCGACATGGCGCCGCTGGTGTCGCCAGCGGTGCAGACACGCGCCGATGCGCTGCTCGCGGAGTGGAAAGCGCACGCGGGCGAGCTCGAAAGCGGGCAAGGCGATTCGGCGCAACGGATCGAAACCGCGATCGATGAACTCAGCGGCGAGATCCGCAGCGAATTGCTCGCGCTTCACTGACGCGAATATAACGCAAGCTCTCTCCTCCGCGGCTCTTTGCGGGGGAGAGGGTTGGGTGAGGGGGCGCCTTTTTGCTTCCAGCGGTAACGATCATGACCGCCTCACCCAGCTCCTACCCGCATGAGTGCGCAGGGGAGAGGGAGAACTTGCTATGCTGGTGCGTATGAGTGATGTGCAAACTCCGGCGCAGATTGACGTCCCGCCGGCAAACAATTCCACTTCGAGCAAATACGCCGAACGCTTTCGTGGCTTTCTGCCGGTCGTCGTCGACATCGAAACCGGCGGCTTCGACAGCGAGCGCGATGCGCTGCTCGAGATCGCCGCCGTGATCATCCACATGGACGAAAGCGGCGTCGTGCATCCCGAACCCGTATTGTCGACGCATGTCGTGCCGTTTCCGGGTGCGAATATCGAGCCGAAATCGCTGGAGATCACCGGCATCGACGTGACCCATCCGTTCCGAGGCGCGATCGAGGAACGCGAGGCGCTCGACTTCATCTTCGTCCCAATCAAAAAGGCGCTGAAGAAATACGATTGTCAGCGCGCGGTGCTCGTCGGTCATAATGCTGCTTTCGACATCGGCTTTCTCAATGCCGCGATCCGCCGCACTGCGCACAAGAAGAGTCCGTTTCATCTGTTCAGCTGTTTCGACACCGCCACTCTCGCCGGCCTCGCCTACGGCCAGACCGTGCTGAGCCGCGCCGTGCTTGCCGCCGGCTTCGAGTGGAACGAGCGCGAAGCGCATTCGGCCGTCTACGATGCCGAACGCACCGCGCTATTGTTCTGCGACATCGTCAATCGGTGGAAGGCGATGAGTGATTTGTGGCGGGAGCGGGGCGATGATGCCTGACGTGCGTTTTCGAGGTCTATCTTAGCCATCCCTAGGGAGAGATTAGTGTCGATCTCACTCTGCGAAACCTTTCGATCGTTGGCTTTTTCTACCCATGCGCAGTTGGCGAAGTCGCGTCGCGTAGGCCACCAGCCGCTAGAGGAAACGTTCACCGACCTCAATATCCTTGAGTTGAAGGATCGGCATCCATTTGAGATCTACTCCAAGACTTTCAGTAAGCGCCGAGAAGGGGTGAGTGGCGCAGATTGGGAGTGGTGGCTCACCAATAACCTTAGGAGCGCATGGCTTGGCTTGCGGGTGCAGGCGAAGGTTCTTCACTTGGCCACAAACTCGTTTCCCCATCTTCACTACCAAAGTGGGACGCCAAAAACTTACCAATTGGACAAACTAAA
>VBNZ01000013.1:14991-16729 GCA_005877675.1 Gammaproteobacteria bacterium | reverse complement strand
ACGCCGCTGCGAGCAGCGCGTACAGCGTGACGCCCAGCCACCAGCCGATGAGCAGTGCGGCGGCGATCAGGACGACGAAGCGTCCGAGCGACACCTGCCATTCGTGACTTTGCAGAAAATCCAGGCGCATCGTCGCGGCTATTCCGATCGGAGATGCGCACAGTATATTTGCGATCGTCCCTGATCGCGCGAATCACGAGCGGCCATCCGTGGCCGCCGGTGCTTGTGCGCTCGTCCGTGATTGCGGGAGTCAAAAAGCGGCCATCCCTGGCCGCACTTTTCATAAAAGCGCAGCAAACCAGGGCGTTCACGGTCAGGCTGCGGGGGCGGTCGAAAAGCGGTAACCTGCGCCGCGCACGGTCTGCACCAGATCGTCGCAACGATGCGGTTCGAGCGTTTTGCGCAGGCGCCGGATGTGCACGTCGACCGTGCGCTCCTCGACGTAGACGCTGCCGCCCCAGACGTAGTCGAGCAGCTGGCTGCGCGAATACACGCGTTCGGGGTGGGTCATGAAGAAATGCAGCAGGCGATATTCGGTCGGGCCGATCGGCACCGTTTCGGCGCCGGCGTAGACGCGATGCGCGGCGCTGTCGATCTTGAGCGCGCCGATCTCGATCACGCCGTCGGTGTCGACGCCGTGCGTACGGCGCATCACCGCCTTGATGCGCGCGATCAGTTCGCGTGGCGAAAAAGGCTTGACCACGTAATCGTCCACGCCGGCTTCCAGGCCGCCGACGCGATCGGTTTCCTCGCCGCGCGCGGTAAGCATGATGATCGGCACGTCGCGCGTGAGTTCTTCCTTGCGCAGACGGCGCGCGAGGTCGAGGCCGCTCATTCCGGGCAGCATCCAGTCGAGCAGGATCAGGTCGGGCACGCGCTCGACGATCATGGACTGCGCGGCACGCGCATCGGCCGCGTGCGCGGGTTCCATGCCGGCCTTGCGCAGGGCGAAGGCGACCATGTCGCGGATGGCGGGTTCGTCTTCGACGATCAGTATATTTTTGAGCACGGGGTCCAGGCTCGTATGCACCGGGGGAGGGGTGCAAGCCGCACTATTGCAACGGCGGATTGTTACCGTTCGATGACGAAGAGTCGAGAATTGTGACTTTCGATGACGGCCAGTTTGCACCGGGGCGTGCGAAAGATGCCCGCGCCGCGTTCTGTGCGTCGTCGTTTTCCGCCTTGTTGCAGCCGTTCGCGACGCAGACCTGGAACCGCGGCTGATAGGTCGCCGCGAGCTTGCCTTGATCCTCGGGCTTGATGTGGTGGCGACGCAGATCGAGCACGATCGGCGTCATTTGCGCAATCAGCGCCTCAACGCGCGTGCGCTGGTAGTAGTCGAGGTCGCTGCGCTTGGCGATCAGCTTCAGCTGATTGAGCGCGTCTTCGGCGCGGCCGTTGAGATAAGCCGCCGTTGCGTGCGCCTCGCCCGCGCGCACACTGTCGCCCGCCAGCTCGCATGCGCGCGCGAACGTGGTCTGCAGATCGGGGTCTTCATCGTCGCGCGCAAGCTGCGCGCGCAGCAGTTCCTGCGCCTGCTTGCCGGCGGTCTTGTCGCCATACTGCAGCAGCGCATCGGCATGTGCCAGCGCGAGCGCGCGATTGTTCGGAAACGCCTTCTCGACGCGCGTATATCGCTGCAGCGCCGCGTCGCGTTGACCCGCGTGCAGCTCGGCATTGCCGAGCGCGATCTGGAAAACGAGATTCTCCGGATCCTTCGCCGCCAGCTTGCCGAGTA
>VBNZ01000013.1:12670-14954 GCA_005877675.1 Gammaproteobacteria bacterium | reverse complement strand
TTGCGCAGATTGTCGGCGTAGTAGGCGATCATCTCCGCCGCATGCGTGCTCGCAAGCACGCGCACACGCTCGCGCATGAGCAGGTAGTACGCCTGCGCATGCTCGCGCTGGTGCAGACGGTTTTGCGGCGTGTCGACCACGCGCGCGAGATTCGTTGCGGAGCCGGGCTGGATGCTCGGCAAGTTGAGATTGATCGGCGCGGCAGGAGCGTTCGCCGCGACGGACGCTTCGTTTTTCGCGGCGGTTGATGCGGCCTTGCCGGAATCCTCGAGATCGCCGACGACAACCGTCGGCTTGTATTCCTTCTTGATCGCAGCGGCGCGCGCCTTGGCTTCGCTGATGCGCGTGGTCGTGACCGGATGGTCCATCAACAGTGCCGGCACGTCGTTTTCGTCGAAGCCGGGGCGCAGCGCACGCTGCATGCGCTCGAAAAAGTCCGCCATCGCCTCGGGGTCGAAACCGGCCTTCGCCAGCGTGTTGATGCCGACACGGTCGGCCTCGGATTCATCCGCGCGCGTAAAATTGATCTGCATCTGCTGCGCGAGCCCCTGCACCGCGGCGACCGCGCCGCGCCGATCATCGCCAGGATCATCAGCGGCGTCATCTTCTGCTCGGCCTCGACCGCGCGAATCAAATGATTCTGCGTGACGTGCGAGATTTCGTGCGCGAGCACGGCGGCCAGCTCGTTCTCGGTTTCGCTCGTGGTAATCAGGCCCGCGTTGACCCCGACGAAGCCGCCGGGCAGGGCGAAGGCGTTGATGTCGTTGTCGCGTACGACGAAGAACGTGAATGGCTGATCGGGCTGCGCGCTGTTCGCGACAAGGCGGTAGCCGAGCGTATTCAGATAGTCGCCGAGCAGCGCATCGTCGAGTACGCCGCTGTGGTTGCGCAGCTCATGCAGCACGTAAAAACCGTACTGGCGCTGCTGTTCGGGCGAGGCGATCTGTCCGGCCGAACTGCCAAGGTTGGGCAGGCGCGTTTCCGTGGCCTGCACGGCACCAATCGCGGCGGTCAGCGCAGCGGCGAGGAAAATCCGTGAGATTTGTCTGGAGAGCATGAGCGGTGCGGCTTGGAGAGGGTTGCGGCCGTTGGATTACCTTACACCCGCGCGGGTTCCTCGGCCATGTTGGCGGGCGGCGCCTTAAGCCCGCGTTAACCGTGGGGCTGGAAATGCACCATACGAGCCCCCAAACTTGCATTGAATCGGCCTGCTTCGGGTGTCTGGATCAAATGACGGTAAAAGTGGAAATGTACACCAGCGCGAATTGCGCCTACTGCGTCGCTGCGAAGAATCTGATGAAGCGCAAGGGGCTCGATTACGAGGAAATCCGCATCGACACCGATCCTGCGCGGCGCGAGGAAATGCTTGCGCGCTCGCACAACCGGCGCAGCGTGCCGCAGATCTTCATCAACGGCGCGCACATCGGCGGATTCGAGGAGTTGGCCGCGGCCGACCACAGCGGCAAGCTCGCACAGATGATCGGTTCCGCGCAGTCGGCATAGGCGACGCTGCGTCGAATCGCGGATGGCTATATTCAGTGACGCGTTCGTCCTGGAAATCAGGACGAGCGAACTTACTCGGGGATGCACACGTGGCGACAAAGAAGACCGGTATCAAAGCGAAAAAGAGGGGAACAGAAACGCAGGGCGATCGCGTCCAGCAGTTCACCCAATTCCGCCAGCGCATGAACGAGCGCATCCTCGCGGAGGACAACCAGGTCGTGCGGCGTTTCTTCGCACTCGACACGCAGACCTATCGCGACGGCGCGCTCGACGTGAAGACCAAGGAGCTGCTCGGTCTTGTCGCCTCGCTGGTGCTGCGTTGCGACGACTGCATCAGCTATCACGTCGCGCAATGCCGCGACGCGGGCGTGAATCGTGATGAGTTCTTCGAGACCTTCAGTGTCGGGCTCGTGGTGGGCGGGTCGATCGTGATTCCGCATCTGCGCCGCGCGGTGGATTTCCTCGATCAGCTTGAAGGACAAACTGAAGGCTGAAGCTCGAGGATTGAGCCTTGGTCCTAGGCCGCAGCTGACTTCGGCCCTATAATGCGCGCCCTTTTTCGATGCAAAGCGGCGGCGTAATCCCATGACTCACACCATTGCAGTGATCCCCGGCGACGGCATCGGCCCGGAGATCATGCGCGCGACGCTGCGCGTGCTCGATGCGCTGAACCTCGGCTTGCAGTACGACTTCGTCGAGGCCGGCCTCGCCGCGCAGGAAAAGTACGGCGAGTTGCTGCCGCAGGCGACGCTCGATGCGAGCGCCAAGCACAAGGTCGCGC
>VBNZ01000013.1:12037-12558 GCA_005877675.1 Gammaproteobacteria bacterium | reverse complement strand
TTCCGGCGACCAAATCGCGCTACGAGAACATCGACATCCTCACCGTGCGCGAAAATACCGAAGGCGCGTATATCGGCGAAGGCCAGCAGGTCTCGGCCGACGGCGATACCGCGACGCTGACGCAGAAGATCACACGCAAGGGCTCCGAGCGCATCGTGCGGTACGCGTTCGAACTCGCGCGCAGCGCGCAGCGCAAGAAAGTCACGATCGTGCACAAGGCGAACATCTTGAAATCGACCTCTGGACTGTTCCTCAAGGTCGCGCGCGAGGTGTCGGCGCAATATCCCGACATCGAGCACAACGAGATGATCGTCGACAACACCTGCATGCAGCTTGTGCTGAACCCGTGGCAGTTCGACGTGCTGGTCACGACCAATCTGTTCGGCGACATCATCTCGGACCTGTGTGCGGGTCTGGTCGGCGGTCTGGGTCTTGCGCCCGGCGCAAACATCGGCGCCGACGCGGCGATCTTCGAGGCGGTGCATGGCTCTGCGCCGGACATCGCGGGCAAAGGCATCGCC
>VBNZ01000013.1:11395-11842 GCA_005877675.1 Gammaproteobacteria bacterium | reverse complement strand
ACGAGGCAGATGTCCCTTCAGATCGTCGCAAGGTGCCCCAGTACCCGCGCCGCACTCTTGCCGGTCTTGCGCGCGCGCGCATAGGCGGCCTGCAGATAGGCCTCCGCGTCGTCGACCGCGTCGCGCAGCGCGCGCTTGCGTACGAGTCCCGCGGCGATGGCCGATGCCAGCGTGCAGCCGGTGCCGCGCGCCGAGTAGCCGCGGCGCGCGTGCTCGTATATCGCCGCGCCGCGCGCGTCGACGAATACATCGCGCACCACGCGTGTCGATCGCGCGTGCCCGCCTTTGAGCAACACCGCGCGTGCGCCAAGTGCGCGCAGGCGCTGTGCCATCGCGACGGCGTCTTCGCTCGAGTCGGATAGGCCAAGCAACGCGCGCGCCTCGGGCAGATTCGGCGTAAGCACATCCGCCAGCGGCAGCAGCTCGTCGCGCAGTGCCGCGCGGCCT
>VBNZ01000013.1:10519-11132 GCA_005877675.1 Gammaproteobacteria bacterium | reverse complement strand
CGTAAGCAGCAAAAGTCTTGAGGTCGGCCTGCATGCCAGCGCTTCCGCTCGGGTCGGAACCGGCGATGGTCAGCACGCAGGGAAGGCGTTTCGAGCGCGACATGCGGAGTAGGGGCTGTTGCGTGAATACAACGAAAATCGGCAGGGACTGTCGACTGCGACAACAAACCCTGCGGAATATCGCATCATCGCTGAGCAAAATCGACTTTAACGATCAACTAATAAGCTTGACCCGCTGTGGTTTTTTTGCCAACATCACGCGCTAGGGGTCCTACTGGACGTGAAGTCTGGGTTTATGCTTCGAACCGTCAACGCACAACGTCTGCTCGCATTCGCGATTGGCTGCGCCCTCGCGTTGCCTTGCGCCATTGCAGGCGCGGTGACTCCCGCCAGCAAGGCGCGGCTCGGCGAAGCATCTTCGATCAACGAGAGTGCTCTCGCACAGATCGCCGAATCTGAAGATGCTATCGAAGCGTGGCGCGACTATGCGCTCAATTCGCTCAAGGCGAATTTCTCCTGGGCGAGCGATGCCGGCGGCACGGTCGAAGCGCCTTCGATTTTCAATCGCGGTCGCTCGAATCTGTCGCGCTCGTCAATGCTGCGCTTTCCGGGA
>VBNZ01000013.1:1241-10495 GCA_005877675.1 Gammaproteobacteria bacterium | reverse complement strand
TGTCGCCGTTGTACGCGACGGCCGAGGCGAGCAGCCTGTTGCCCGACCATTCGCCAGGCTTGCGCCGCACGGTTATCGCGCCGTCGTTCTCGCAGAAATTCGGCGATACCGGATTCTTCTCCGTCTCGGCGATTTTTGCGTACGAGCGCTTCGCCGGCTTCGATCTCAATCTGAGCAACTCGGTGTCGCCGCTGTTGAACGACACCGCGAGCTTCGCGCCAACCCAATGGCGCAACCAGAGCAGCGCCGCTGGCGCGGGCGGACGCGTCGATTTCAGCAATGCGATCAACGAGCGCACGAGCTGGCAGGTAGGCTACCAGTCGCGCGTCAATATGGACGGCTTCAACACCGCCGAAGGCTTGTACGCGCGCCGTGCCGGCATGTTCGATATTCCGGCGAGTATGAATCTTGGGCTGAACTTCAAGCTTACGCGCGAGTTTGCTGCCGATCTCGGCGTCGAGCGCGTGATGTACAGCGTGATTCCGCCATACATCAGCACCGATCTGCCGCCGCAACTGCTGGCGCAGCTTGGCGGTTATCAGAACACTTCGTTCGTGTGGCAGAACCTGATCGTGCGCTCGGCGGGTCTGAGCATGCACGACGAAACTTTCGGTGATCTGCGTGTCGGCGTCACTTCGCGCCAGCAACCGCTGCCAACGCTACCGGTGCTGCAGCAGGCGCTCGCGCCGCGGCTGTCCGAACATAGCTGGGAAGTCAGTTACGCACGTGCATTCGGCGAGCATTCGATGCTGCGCTTCCTGAGTGTATACGCACCAATTCAGCTGCTCGGCGCGCCGACCGCGAGTTACAACCTGTCCAGCGCGAATGGCGCCAATCAGATGCGCGTCGAAGCCTTGTGGATGACGACGTTCTGAGTCGCTGCCAACGGTTGAACGATAGGGGAGCCATGCGGCTCCCTTTGTTTTTGGCAATCTAGGAATCTGACTATCAGAGCATTTCTGAAGCGTAGTCGGCCAGGCGCGAACGCTCACCGCGGCGCAGCGTCACATGCGCCGAATGCGCCCAGCCCTTGAAGCGATCGACCGCATAGGTGAGACCGGAGGTCGTCTCGGTCAGATAGGGCGTATCGATCTGCTCGACGTTGCCGAGGCACACGATCTTGGTACCCGGGCCCGCGCGCGTGATCAGCGTCTTCATCTGCTTCGAAGTCAGATTCTGTGCCTCGTCGATGATCAGATAGCGATTCAAGAAGGTGCGCCCGCGCATGAAGTTCATTGCGCGGATCTTGATGCGCGAAGCGAGCAGATCGTTCGTCGCCTGGCGTCCCCAGGCGCCGCCTTCCTGCGGCGTCGCGAGCACTTCGAGGTTATCGGTCAGCGCGCCCATCCACGGCGTCATCTTTTCCTCCTCGGTACCAGGCAGGAAGCCGATGTCCTCGCCGACCGACACGGTCGCGCGCGTCATGATGATCTCGCGGTAGCGCTGCTGATCCATCGTCTGTGCGAGCCCGGCGGCCAGCGCGAGCAGAGTCTTGCCGGTGCCGGCGGTGCCGAGCAGGCTGACGAAATCGATTTCCGGATCCATCAACGCATTGAGCGCGAAGTTCTGCTCGCGATTGCGCGCGTGCACGCCCCACACGCTGTGCGAACCGTCGACGTAGTCGTCGATGATCTGCAGCGTCGCCTTGCCGTCGGCGATGCGCAGCACGCGTAGCTCGATCTCGTTCTGTCCGGGCAGATAGATGAACTCCTGCGGGTACCACTGCTCGTCCTTACGCGGTTTTACTTCGTAGAATGTGTGCCCGCGTTCCGACCACGAGCGCACCTCGGGATGTCGATCCCAGAATTCGGCCGGCAACTCGGTATGGCCCGCGGGAAGCAGGCTGAAGTCATCGAGTGCGCGGTCGTTCTCGTAGTCTTCGGCCTGGATGCCGTAGATCGACGCCTTGATGCGCAGGTTGATGTCCTTCGACACCAGCACCACAGGCACTTCGGGCTGCTGCTCACGCAGGTCGACTATCGAGGCGAGGATCAGATTGTCGGGAACGTGTTTCTTCTTCTTCGCCACATCGACCGGCATGCCGATGTTGGACGTCTGTAAGTATAGGCGGCCAACATGACTGCCGCGTTCGAGTTGCAGCGTCTTCGGCAGGCGCAACTCGAGACCCTGGTCGATCGGCCTGCCATTGCCGTTTTCGATCAGCTCGTCGATGAAGCGGCTGACCTGACGCACGTTGCGCGACACTTCCGAGGTGCCTTTCTTGGCCGCGTCGAGCTCTTCGAGCACGGTCATCGGCAGGAATACGTCGTGTTCCTCGAACCGGAACAGGGCAGTCGGGTCGTGCATCAGCACGTTGGTATCGAGCACGTAGATGCGCTTGCCTCGAGTCATGCAATGATCACCGTGGTGGGAAGGAAGAGCGACGTGCCGCAGGATGCGGCACTCGTATGACAAGAATATGCGCCGAAACTTGGGCGATCACGCGCGCGCGTTGTCCAGCGCTTCGAGCACGGCTTCGGCGTGGCCGGCGACCTTGACGCCGCGCCATTCCTGCAGCAGCTTGCCGTCCGGGCCGATCAGGAAAGTGCTGCGCACGACGCCGAGCGAGCGCTTGCCGTACAGCACCTTTTCGTGGATCACATCGAAGGCCTTGCACCAGGTTTCGTCGGTGTCGGCGACGAGCTCGAAGTTGAGCGCCTGCTTGGCGCAGAAATTTGCGTGCGACTTGGTCGAATCGCGCGAGACGCCGAGAATCACTGCGCCGCGTTTGGCGAAATCCTTGTGATGATCGCGGAAATCCTGTGCCTCGAGCGTGCAGCCCGGGGTCGAGTCTTTCGGATAAAAGTATACGACGACGTATTTGCTCTTGAGATCGCGCAGACGCATTTCGCCATCGGCGGTTGCGCCGTGCAGATCCGGAACCTTCGCACCGATTTTCATCGCAGCCATCAGAACTTCACCGGATCCATGATCGCATCGAGGTTGAGGCCGTCGCAGAACTCGAGAAAATCATCGCGCAGCCCGGCGATATGCGTGTTCGCCGGAATGCCGATGGTGATCTGCGCGGAAAACATGTCGGCGCCGGTCTGCATCGCGCGGTAGCGTGTTGATTGCAGCTGCTCGATGCTGATCTCGTGGCGCGCAAAAAATTCGGCGAGCTGGAACAAAATTCCGGGCTTGTCCGCGGCGACGACTTCGACGATGTAAGGCAACAGGTTGGACTGCGTCGCCTTCGGTCCGGTGCGGTAGTAATTGAGGCGCAGTCCGTCCTCGCGCTCGAGGCGGGCGAGGGCCGATTCGAGTTTGGCGATCGCGTCCCACGGCCCTTGCGTAAGCACCAGCACGGCAATGTCCTGCCCCAGCGTGGCGACGCGCGATTCGGTCAGATTGCAGCCGCAATCGGCGATGCGTTTGGCAATGGCGACCAGCGGGGACTTGGCATGCGCGGCGAAGGCGCTGATCAGCAGGAAATTTTCGTTCGCGGCGGGGCGTGGAGCGGTGTCGGTCAAAGCAATCCGTCCTAACTTGTCCTCGTCGCGAGAATACTTGCCACCTGTTTTCACCGCAAGTAACATCGCTGCAGCCACGCTTTCCAGCCCTTGGGGCGCTTCTTGAAGAAACTCACCGGCAGCATCTGCGCCCTCGCCACGCCGTTCCGCGATGGCGCCCTCGATCTCGATGCCTATGCGCGCCTGCTCGATTATCAGATCGACGGCGGCACGCAGGCGCTGGTCGTCGCCGGCTCGACCGGCGAGGCGCATGCGCTCGATCAGGACGAATACGATCGTCTTTTGAGTTTCGCCGTGCGCCACGTGCGCGGGCGCGTGCCCGTACTCGCCGGCACCGGGACAGCGAATACGCACAAGACCATCCTCGCGACGCGACGCGCGCAAGCGCTCGGCGCCGATGCGGCGCTGGTCGTCACGCCTTACTACGTGCGCCCGACGCAGGCCGGCCTCGTCGCGCATTATCGTGCGGTCGCCGATCAGGGCGGCTTGCCGATCGTCCTGTACAACGTGCCCGGCCGTACCGGTTGCGACATGCTGCCGCAGACCGTTGCGCAACTCGCCGGCCACGAACGCATCGTCGGCATCAAGGAGGCGCGCGGCGATGCCGAACGCGCCGCCGCGTTGATGGCGCTCAAGAGTCCGACCTTCGCGGTGCTGAGCGGTGACGATCCGACTGCCGCGCGATCGATGCTCGATGGCGCCGACGGCGTGATTTCGGTCGCGGTCAACGCGGCGCCGGCAGCGTTTCGCGCGTTATGCGATGCTGCGCTTGCGGGCGAGCGGGCGCGTGCAACGGCGTGGAACGAGCGGCTCGTGCCGCTATACGATTTGTGCGGCGTCGAATCCAACCCGATTCCGGTCAAGTGGTGCCTGTCCGCGATCGGCATCGGCACGGCCGAACTGCGGCTGCCGATGCTGCCCCTGAGCGAGCAGTATCATGGGCATGCCCGCCAGGTGCTGACCGACCTGGGTCTGCTTGCTGCGGTTCAGGCGCTGCACAGCAGCGCAGCTTAAACTTCGGTTAGTCTCGACGCTTCGCGTTGGACCAACCGCCGCCGTCAAGCGACGCGATGCGTCGAATGACGGCGGCGCTGTGTACTAGCTGCAGTCTGGCGTCGCGTCATTGTGGCGCAGCGTTATAATTGTCTTTTGCTTAGGATGGAAACCGTGAAGCCTAATTTGTTCCTGACCCGGAGCGCCGTAGCGCTCGTCATCGCCGCGATCTCGCTCTCCGGCTGCAGCTGGTTCCATCGCGACAAAGTCGAGTACTACAAGAAGGCGCAGGAAACGCGTCCGCTCGAAGTGCCGCCCGACCTTGATACCCCGGTGACCGCGAAGGAGCTTGTGGTACCCGGCACCGCCACTGCGGCTGCGCCGGCACGTGCGGCTGCTGCGGCCAGCTCGACACCGGTTGCCACGGCTGCAGCCACGGCTGCACCGCCCTCATCGATCACTGCGGAAGGCGACGCGCTGCACGTTGCCGACTCGGTCGACAATGCTTACCAGCGCGTCGGGCTGGCACTCGAACGCGCGCAGATCGGCACGATCAGCGCACGCGATGCCGCGGCGCATAGCTACGCCTTCGATTTCAACGGCAGCGTCGAAACTGCCGAGGCTGCGCCCGCTGAACACCATTGGTACTCGCGCGTTCTGCATCCGTTCGGCGGCGACAAGGCCAAGGCGCAGGCTGCGAAGAGCGCACTGCGCATCAATGTTAGCGAGGACGGCACCGGTGCACGCGTGAGCGTTAGCGGCAACGCCGAAGACAAGGCCGCGCCCGCCGCGGTGCAGCGCGTACTGCAAGTGCTGCGCGAGCGCTTGTCCTAAGCGGCGCGCGCATCCGTGCAAACAAAAAAGCCGTCGCATGCGACGGCTTTTTTTCTGCGCAACCACACCGGACGTTTCAGCGTTCGAGCAAGGGCAACTTGTCCGCCTTGCCGTCCCACTCCTTCGCATCAGCCGGTGCGTCTTTGCGCACCGTGAGCACCGGCCAGGACTTCGACAACTCGGCGTTGAGCGCGACAAACTGCTCCTGCCCCGCCGGCACGTCGTCCTCGGGATAAATCGCATTGGCCGGGCACTCCGGCTCACACAGCGTGCAATCGATGCACTCTTCCGGATCGATCACGAGGAAATTCGGGCCCTCGTGAAAGCAATCCACCGGGCACACCTCGACACAGTCGGTGTATTTGCACTTGATGCAGTTTTCGGTAACGACAAAGGGCATAGCGCGGGAATATTGAAACCAGTTAGTAGATTTTTTTGCTAGAAGCGTCGCGCGCGAACTGTCGAGCGCAGCAGCTTATCGCAAAAAATGGCGCTCCCTAGGGGATTCGAACCCCTGTTTAGGCCTTGAGAGGGCCCCGTCCTAGGCCTCTAGACGAAGGGAGCATGGGATTTGGACGTTGGGTAAAACCGGTCCGGGCGTTAGTATATCGTTTTGGGCGACGCCGAAAAAGGGAATCCGTGCGAATGCCGGCAACAACGACAACAAGTTTTCAATGACCGATCCCGTAACGACTTTGCCCGCCGCGGCACGCGTGAATCTGCGCATCATTCCGCGTGAGCAGCACAACATCTCGCGCAAGAACATTTCTTCCGGCGCGCTACGTGTGCTCTATCGCCTCAACGAGGCCGGCTTTGCCGCACATCTCGTCGGCGGCGCGGTGCGCGATCTGCTGCTCGGCGGACGGCCGAAGGATTTCGACATTGCGACCAATGCGACGCCCGAGGACGTCAAGCGCCTGTTTCGCAACTGCCGTCTGATCGGCCGGCGCTTCCGTCTTGCGCATGTCGTGTTCGGCGACGAGATCGTCGAAGTGGCGACGTTTCGCGGCTCGAGCGACGACGGCTCGGGCGATCGTGCGCGACAATGTCTACGGCACGATCGAAGAAGACGCCGTTCGCCGCGACTTCACGGTCAACGCGCTGTACTACGACATCGCCGATTTTTCCGTGCGCGATTACGTCGGCGGCTATGAAGACCTCGAGCGCCGCGAGTTGCGCCTGATCGGCGATCCGGTGCAGCGCTATCGCGAGGATCCGGTGCGCATGCTGCGCGCGGTGCGTCTCGCGGCCAAGCTCGAGTTCAAGATCGCGCCCGACGCGCGCGCGCCCTTCGATGAACTCGGTGAATTGCTGCTGCAGGCGCCGCCGGCGCGCTTGTTCGATGAATCGCTGAAATTGTTTCTCGCAGGCAGCGGCGTGAAAAGTTTTCGTGCGCTCGATGCCTCGGGTCTTCTCGCCGACGTGTTTCCCCTGACCGCGCGCGCGCTCGCGTTCCGCGGTGGCGATGCATTCCGTGCAATGATCGAGCAGAGCCTCGCCGATACCGACGCACGCATCGCGGCGGGCAAGTCGGTGACGCCCGCGTTCTTGTTCGCGGTGCTGTTGTGGGGTCCGTTGCGCGCGCAGGTCGAGCGCGAAATCGGCAAGGGCGTGGAACCCTCGCTCGCCTGGATGCGTGTGGCGAACCAGATAGTCGCCGAACAGGCTAAGCACGTTGCGATTCCGCGCCGCTTCTCCATCACCATGCTCGAAATCTGGCTGCTGCAGCCGCGCTTCGAGCAGCGGCTGCGCAAGCGTGTGTCGCGCCTGCTCGCGCATCCGCGCTTCCGAGCGGCGTACGATTTCCTGCTGCTGCGTGGTCGCGAGGGTGCCGAAGTCGCTGAGCTCGGTGCATGGTGGACGCAAGCGCAGACGCTCTCGCACGAAGCGCTCGCTGCGCAATTGAATGCGAATGCCCCGGCGCCTGCGCCGGAGACCGTCGAAAAAACCGAAGAGAGCGATGCGCCTGCGCCGGCAAAAAAACGTGCGCGCCGCCGCCGTCGGCGCGGCGGTCCAGACCAGGCACCGGCGTCGAGCGAATGAACCCGGCCACGGTCGCGGCCTATATCGGTCTCGGCAGCAATCTCGACGATCCGGCCGCGCAGGTCGAAGCTGCCCTGCTCGCGTTCGCGCGCCTGCCGCGCACGCGCCTTGTCGCGCGCTCGCACCTGTATCGCACCGCGCCGTGGGGCGGCGTGGCGCAGCCGGATTTCATCAATGCCGTGGCACAGCTCGACACCGCGCTCGATGCCGCGGCGCTGATGCATGCCCTGCTCGGCATCGAGCGCGATGCCGGTCGGGTGCGTGGCGCGGAACGCTATGGGCCGCGCGTGCTCGATCTCGACCTGCTCGTCTACGACGACCGGTGCATCGAAGCGGCGGGCCTCAGCGTGCCGCATCCACGCCTGGCCGAGCGCGCATTCGTGCTCGTACCGTTGCATGAGATCGCCCCAAGTCTCGAAATCCCGGGCCTGGGCAGGGTCGAGCAACTGCTCCGGCGCATCGATACCTCCGGGGTAACGCCGGTTCAAGGCCCCGCTGGTTGAAACCCTGCGGCGCGGCAGCCATATCGCGTCGGCCTCAAGTACACTACGCGCCCCGCGCCGCCGTCGCATGACGAACGGCTGATGCGCATGCGCACGTCCCCCATCGCGAGCCGTACCATGTCCGCAACGTCTCAGCCTGCATCGTCCAACGCGACCCCGCGCGCCAAGAAGATCACCGCGCCGTACCTGCGCGCGCTGAAGGCGAAGGGCGAGAAGATCGTGATGCTTACCGCTTACGACGCCGCTTTCGCCGGGCAATGCGAGGCCGCGGGCGTCGACGTGGTGCTCGTGGGCGATTCGCTCGGCATGGTGGTGCAGGGGCATTCGAGCACGCTGCCGGTGACGCTTGACGAGACGGTGTATCACTGCAAGGCCGTAGCGCGCGGTTTGAACTGCGCGCTGCTGCTCGCCGACCTGCCGTTCATGACCTTTCGCGATGCCGACACGGCCTTGCGATCCTCGGCGCGCCTGCTCGCCGAGGGCGGCGCGGCGATGGTCAAGGTCGAAGGCGCCGACTACGTGCTCGACGTAATCCATGCGCTCGAGCGCCATGAGGTGCCGGTCTGCGCGCACCTGGGTCTTACCCCGCAGTCGGTGCACAAGTTCGGTGGTTATCGCGTGCAGGGGCGGGATGAATCCGCGGCCGAGCGCCTGGTCCGCGATGCGCATGCGGTGCAGGATGCAGGTGCAAGCATGCTCGTGCTCGAATGTGTGCCGGCGACGCTGGCCAAGCGCATCACGGGCGAGTTGACCATCCCGACGATCGGCATCGGTGCGGGCGTCGACTGCGACGGCCAGGTGCTGGTGATCTACGACATGCTCGGCATTTCGCCGGGCAAGCGTGTGCGCTTCTCCAAGGATTTTCTCGTCGGCACCGGCTCGGTGCGCGGCGCCATCGAAGCTTATGCGCAGGCCGTGCGCAGCGGTGCGTTCCCGACCGCCGAGCACTCGTTCTGATGGCGATGGACACGATCGGCACTGCGAGCGAGTTGCGCGCCAGCATCGAGGCGTGGCGGCGCGCGGGCGCGCGCATCGCTTTCGTGCCGACGATGGGCAATCTGCATGCCGGACACTATTCGCTGGTCACGCTTGCCCGCGCGCATGCCGACCGTGTCGTCGCGAGCATCTTCGTCAACCCGACGCAGTTTGGTCCGAGCGAGGATTTCGGCCGCTATCCGCGCACGCCCGATGAGGACCGGACAGGACTGATCGAGCATGGCTGCGATCTGTTGTTCGCGCCGAAACTCGAGGAAATCTACCCATATGGTGCGAATGCGACGACACGCGTCGAAGTGCCGGTCGTGAGCGAGCCGCTGGAAGGCGCAATGCGCCCGGGACATTTTGCCGGCGTGGCGACCGTCGTAACCAAGCTGTTCAATCTGGTGCAGCCGGACATCGCCGTGTTCGGGCG
>VBNZ01000013.1:648-1236 GCA_005877675.1 Gammaproteobacteria bacterium | reverse complement strand
GATCCGCATTGTCGCGGCCCCGATCATGCGTGAGCCGAACGGGCTCGCGATGAGTTCGCGCAATCGCTACCTTTCAACGGCGGCGCGTGAACACGCCGGCCTGATCCATGCGACCCTGCTCTCGATGCGCGAGGCCTTGCGTGACGGGCAAGAGATCGCGCGGATAGAAGCCACCGCACGCGCGCGACTCGAAGCGGGCGATTTCAGCGTTGACTATGCTGTAGTACGGCGTGCAAGCGACCTGAGCGCGCCTGCCGCGGGCGAGCGTAATGACCTGATCGCGCTGATCGCGGCGAAGCTGGACGGGACGCGCCTGATCGACAATCTCGTTTGTTCGTGATGCGCGTCACGACATCGCTGCGGCGCCGTCGACTTTTTTTCTTCAATCTGTAGCAAAAAAGTTTTTGCTGTGGTATTCTCGCTACCGTCACTGGGATTTTCGCAACGCGAGCTCGTTGCTCCAGTGCGCAGGGCGCATGTTTGGTAATCGTCACTCTGACTTACAAACCCTCGCTGGATTCAGCTGAGGGTTTTTTTTCGCCTATGATAATAGGTTAAATTATTGAAAATAAAGAATATTTATTTTCT
>VBNZ01000013.1:0-594 GCA_005877675.1 Gammaproteobacteria bacterium | reverse complement strand
TGTTGTAAAAAAACTACAGAATAACTGCCGCCTGGTGCCTTGAGCGGGCGCTCGCAGCCTTGCGCATCTGCTGCGCCAGCGCCCATTGCACATGCTCGCGCACTAATTGGGCTGGATGGCCTTCGTGCGCGCGCAGGGCAGCTACCACGTCCCCACTATGCGGGGCGTTGCCGAGCGCAATCGCAACATTGCGCAGCCAGCATTCGTAGCCGATGCGGCGGATCGCCGAGCCTTCGGTGTACTTGTGGAAATCTTCCTCGCTCCAAGCGAATAGCTCAATCAGCGAGGTCGCATCGAGTCCGTGGCGTGCGATGAAGTCGCCTTCCGCACTCTTGCGCGCGAACTTGTTCCATGGGCAGATCAGCTGGCAATCATCGCAGCCGTAGATGCGGTTGCCGATCGCTTCGCGAAACTCGAGTGGAATCGATCCGCGCAATTCGATAGTCAGATACGAAATACAGCGCCGCGCGTCGAGTTCGTTCGGCGCAACGATCGCCTGTGTCGGACAAATTTGTATACATTTGACACAAGTGCCGCAGTGCTCGCTCGCGGGCGCATCCACCGGCAAGGGCAGGTCGACATAAAGTTCGCCGA
>VBNZ01000012.1:15512-16044 GCA_005877675.1 Gammaproteobacteria bacterium | reverse complement strand
GCGACACGCTGAGCCTCACCGCGCCCGCGCTGACCGATCGCGCGGAAGTGTGGCGTGTGCTCGTGAGCCCCACATGGCATGTGGAATTCTCCGGCGTACCCGCGGTCGGCGCGCAAGCGCAGGAGAGTCCGAGCGACTACCGCGCAATGGAGTTCCATCCGCTGCCTGGCGAAACGCTGACGCTGAAAGTCACGCGGCCCGCGCCGACGCAGGGCGCCGTGCGCGCGATCGACGCGGTCACGCTCAATAGCGAGGCCGGCCAGCGCAGCGCGACACAGGCGCTGAATCTCTCGTTGCGCGCAAGTCAGGGCGGCGAGCAGACGATCACCTTGCCGAAGGGCGCCGAAGTGATCAGCGTGCGCCGCGACAACGAGGTGCTCAATCTGCGCGCGCTCGACGGCAAGCTGAGCCTGCCGCTAAAACCCGGGGCGCAGCATTTTGAAGTGCGCTTCCGCGACAACAGCGAGCTCGGCTTCGTCGCGCGCACGCCGTTGGTCGCGCTCGGTCTGCCCGCGGCGAACGTCGATCTCGG
>VBNZ01000012.1:8391-15465 GCA_005877675.1 Gammaproteobacteria bacterium | reverse complement strand
AACTCGTGCTGATGATCGTCATCGCTTGGGCGCTTGCGCGCACGCGGCGCACGAATCTGAAGTTTCGCGATTGGCTGCTGCTGGGACTTGGTTTTTCGACCTTCTCGTGGGGCGCTTTGATCGTCGTCGTCGCCTGGCTGTTCGCGTTTGCGTGGCGCGCACGCGCGGATATGCCGCAAGGTACCAACCGCTTCAATCTGCTGCAGATCGGGCTCGCGGTGCTGACCATGTTCGCGCTGCTGAGTCTGATCTCCGCGATCCCGCAGGGGCTGCTGGGCCAGCCCGACATGCACGTCGTCGGCAATGGATCCGACGCGCATGCGCTGCGCTGGTTTGCCGATCGCAGTGCAGATGCATTGCCCCAGGCGAGTGCGGTGTCGGTGCCGCTGTGGGTCTACAAAGTGCTGATGCTGGCCTGGGCGCTGTGGCTCGCGAATGCGCTGATCGGCTGGCTGCGTGATGCGTTCGCGGCATGGACCCGCGACGGATACTGGCGCTCGCGCCTGCCGGCTGCTGCCCCGGCCACGACGTTATCCGGGACCGGTCCTACGAAAAGCGAGGGCCCGAGCGGGACATGACCGCAGTAACCGTGCGCGCTTTGTTGGTGCAGGCGCAGGCAACGCTTCTCGCTCCCTCTCCTTCGACCGCGTCGAGGGAGAGAGCTGGGTTTCTCGCTCCCTCTCCTTCGACCGCATCGGGGGGGGGAGAGGGCTGGGTTCCCCCCCCCCTCTCCCCCGACCGTGTCGGGGGAGAGGGCTGGGGTGAGGGGGGCTTCTCGCCCTAGCGCCGGTGAAGATCGAAAGCGCCCCCTCACCCCGACCCTCTCCCCCAACGAGAAAGCTGTTGGGGGAGAGGGGGAAGAGCACTGCGAAACGGATCGGCGCGACGCAGATCGGCGCGAAATAGAGCGGCGCGAAGCAGATCGGCGTGAAGTAGGTCAGCGTGAAGCAGATCAGCGTGAAGCAGGTCAGCGTGAAGCAGGTCAGCGTGAAGCAGATCAGCGTGAAGCAGATCAGCGTGAAGCAGATCAGCGTGAAGCAGATCAGCGTGAAGCAGATCAGCGCGAAGCAGAACAACTTTTGATGTACGCGCTAGGCGTCGAGCGTGCGTGGCTATATGCGCATGGCGATGACCTCGTCGACGTGGCAGCGGCGGATCGCTTCCGCGTGCTTATTGCGCGCCGCGCCGCGGGTGAACCGTTTGCGTATATCACCGGACAGCGCGAATTCTTTTCGCTCGATCTCGCAGTGACGCCGGCGGTGCTGATTCCGCGTCCGGAAACCGAACTGCTGGTCGAACTCGCGCTCGCAAAAATTGCGCAAGACGAGCGAGTGGACATCGCCGACCTCGGCACCGGCTCAGGCGCCATCGCGCTCGCGCTCGCGCAGGCGCGTCCGAACGCGCGCCTGCGCGCGACCGATGCGAGCGCCGCGGCCCTGCAGGTCGCACGAGATAATGCCGAGCGCCTGGGCATCCGCAATATCGAATTCGCGCAAGGCGACTGGTGCGCGGCGCTCGATGATGCGCGCTTTGATTTGATCGTGAGCAATCCGCCGTATATCGCTGTCGGTGATGCGCATCTCGCGCAAGGCGATCTGCGTTTCGAGCCCGCTGCCGCGCTCGCTTCCGGTGCCGACGGACTCGATGCGATCCGTACGATTTCGCGCGACGCACCCATGCACCTTAAGCCAGGCGGCTGGCTGCTGTTCGAGCACGGCTACGATCAGGGCGCCGCGGTGCGCGCGCTGCTGCAGCAAAATGGATACGTGGAAGTGTCGACCGCGCTCGATCTGGAGCAGCGCGACCGCGTGTCGAGCGGCCGCGTCAGGCACTGATCGGCGCCCGCGCAAGGCACGGGCGCCCCGCCGCTACGTCATTTGACGAAGTGGATTTCCTGCAACATCTTGTCACCGTAGATCGTTCTGATTTTGGCGCGATTCGTCATCGCCTCCTTGTCGGAGGCTTCGGCCTTGTCGAGCGAGCCGTAGGCCTTCGCGGCGATCGCGTCCATCTTGGCTTCCATGGTGTCAAGCGCTGCGAAGTTTGCCGCTTCGGTCATGATCAAGACGTTCCAGTCGGTGGAATTGGATGCATCGCCGACGAGGATCTTGTACGACAGGAGGACCTTTTCCTTGATCGCTTCGTCGTTGACGCGCATGAAAGCGTCCTTGAGCGAATCGAGGTAATCGTCGCCCTTGCCGGGATCGACTTTGACCAACGTCACCGACCATACCGAACCACGCTTGTAGTTCTTGTCCATAGCCGTTGCCGCAGTGCAGATTGTGCCCAGCAGCATAGCCCCCACAACGAGATGCACTAGCTTCTTCTTGAACATGGCATTCCCCATTGTTCGCGGGCGATTTACCCGCAAGGCCATAGTGCACTTATGTGATGTAGTTCACATTGTGCGGCGCACAATATCGGGGTGACTTTCGCCTATATGGCGTTGCGTACTTCGAGCGGCTGGGGCTTTAACAGCGGCCAGCGCTTGAGTATCGCGTCTCGCATTCCCGCCGCATCGATGCCGGCTTCGGCGAGCAGCTGTTCGCGGCTTGCGTGTTCGAGGTAGGCGTCGGGCAGGCCGAGCTGCAGGATCGGGATTTGTATACCTTGCGCGGCGAGGAATTCGGCGACCGCGCTGCCCGCACCGCCGGCGATGGCGTTGTCTTCGACGGTGACTATCGTGCCGTGCGTGCGTACGAGCTCGAGGATCAGCGCCTCGTCGAGCGGTTTGATCCAGCGCATATTGACGACCGTGGCGCCCAGTTCCCTGCCAACTTCAATCGCCGCAGTGAGCGGGCTGCCGAACGCGAGCAGCGCGAGATTCGCGCCGCGCAGACGCAGCTCCGCCTTGCCGATCGGCAGCGGCTTCAATTCGGTCTGGATCGCGGTGCCAGGACCGGTGCCGCGCGGATAGCGGACAGCTGCGGGGCCATTGTATAGAAATCCACTTGTGAGCAGGGCGCGGCACTCGGCTTCGTCCGACGGCGCCGCGACGAGCATGTTCGGCAGGCAGCGCAAGTAGGTGAGATCGAAGCTGCCCGCATGCGTCGCGCCGTCGGGGCCGACGACACCTGCGCGATCGATCGCAAAGGTGACGTCGAGATTCTGCAGCGCGACGTCGTGGATCGCCTGATCGTAAGCGCGCTGCAAAAAAGTCGAGTAGATCGCAACCACTGGTTTCGCGCCTTCGCAGGCCATACCCGCGGCGAGCGTGACCGCATGCTGCTCGGCGATGCCGACATCGAAATAACGCTGCGGGAATTCCTTCGAGTAGCGCACGAGGCCGGAACCTTCGCGCATCGCCGGTGTGATCGCAAGCAGACGTTCGTCCGCTGCGGCCATGTCGCACAGCCAGTTGCCGAAGATATCGGTATAGCTTTGCTTTGCCGCCGGTTTCTTGACTACGCCCTTGACCGGATCGAACGGTCCGACCGCGTGATATTCGATCTGCTCGCGCTCGGCACGCTCATAGCCCTTGCCCTTGGTCGTGATCACGTGCAGCAGCTGCGGGCCCTTGAGTTCTTTGAGCGTCTTCAGTGCGTGCAGGAGCTGCGGCAGATCGTGGCCGTCTATAGGACCGAAGTAGTGGAAGCCGAATTCCTCGAACAGCGTCGAGGGCACGAACATGCCTTTGAGGTGTTCTTCCCAGCGCTTGAAGAAACGCCACAGGAACGAATTGCGGCGCATCGAATTCTTCGCGCGCTCGCGCATCGCGTTGAGGGTGCGGCTGGTCATCAGGCGTGCGAGCATCTTCGGCAATGCGCCGACGTTCTCGCTGATCGACATCTGGTTGTCGTTGAGGATCACGAGCATATCCGCATCGACGTCGCCGCCATGATGCAGTGCCTCGTAGGCCATGCCGCCGGTGAGGCCGCCGTCGCCGATCACCGCCACGATCTTGCGCGCATCGCCTTTGCGCTGCGCGGCGATTGCCATGCCGAGCGCGGCCGAGATCGAGGTCGAGGAATGGCCGACGCCGAAGGTGTCGTAGTCGCTTTCGTCGCGACGCGGGAACGGTGCCAGGCCGCCCTTCTGCTTGATCGTCGCGATACGCTCGCGGCGCCCGGTCAGGATCTTGTGCGGATAGCACTGATGGCCGACATCCCAGACCAGGCGATCTGCTGGCGTGTCGTAGAGATAATGCAGCGCGACGGTCAACTCGATCACCCCGAGCCCCGCGCCGAAATGCCCGCCCGCGCCGGCGACGGACTCGATCAGGTACTCGCGCAGCTCGCGCGCGACGTCGGGCAGCTCGGCTTCGTCAAGCTTGCGCAAGTCGGTCGGGGCGTCGATACGGGCAAGGCGCGGATAGCGCTGGGAATCGATCATGGTGCGAACATCTTGAATCAAACGGCTATTTTCGGGGTTTGCGACGGAAGGGGCAAGGATGAACCCGAAATCCGTCCGGCGCGTGGCCTGGGGCGGCCAGCGCCAAGGCAATGTGATGACGCGAGGACTATCCCGCGTTCGCGGGACGCATCGTCAGGCGCGCCGCCGACTCTTGGGCAGATGGCTCATCAGAAATTCCATCTGGTCGGCGAGGATATTGCGGTTCGACAGGATCAGATGCTCGACCCAGCTCGGCCGGTACGGCACGGCGAGCAGCGGCATGTTCGCCTGCGCCGGCGTATGGCTGCCCTTGCGGATATTGCAGGCGAGACAGGCGGTGACGACGTTCTCCCACGAATCGCGCCCGCCCTTGGACAGCGGCACAACGTGATCGCGCGTGAGCTCGCCGCGATGGAAGTGTTCGCCGCAATACAGACACAGCATGCGGTCGCGCGCGAACAGCGCGGCATTGGTCAGCGCCGGCGCGGGATCGACCGCATGCAGGCGCGCGTGGCCGCGGCTCGCGACGATCGGATGCAGATCGAGCGTCGACTGCTCGCCGGTCAGACGGCTGCTGCCGCCGTGTATCGTCAGGCATGGCGAACCGAGCGTCCACGACACTGCGTCGCGTACGTACAGGCACACGGTGTCCTGCCAGGAAATCCAGTCGAGAATGCGGCCGTTGGAATCCAGGGACAGGATTCGCGTGGAATGAATATCGCTGACGATGCGGGGCTCGATCATACCCGGGTCAAACGTTGTTGCTGGCATTCGCTACTCACTCAATACGCCAACATGGCGGGTTCGTGGGCGACTCGCTGCCAAACGGATCGTTCCGGGCAAACAGCATAGCCCAAGTCAAGCGCATTGTGCGAGTGGGCGGTGACGCCGGTGTTACCTCGCGTCAAGCCGGCACTACATCGAACGCAATCGTGAGCCGCGCATCGTCGCCGCTGAACGGCACGGTGCCGTGCCAAAAGTACGAAGGGAACAATGCGAGCAAACCGGGCTCGGGGCGGATGAAATGTTCCGCCGCGAGCGGCGGCTGTGTGGGTGTTCCGGGTTCGCCGAATTTCAACCAGCCGGCGGTATTTTTGCGATCCTGCGTGATCGCGTCCGTGGCCGCACTTTCAACAAGCGCATCGCCCTGCATGCTCTTGGGCAGCTGGATGTAGCACGCCGACGACAGCCACCCCTGCGGATGCACATGATTGGTATGGTAGCCCTGCCCGCGCAGGCGCACCGACCAGATACCCTTGAGGCGGTAACCGTCGCGCGGGCGGCGGCGCAGCGGGTGCGTACCGCTGGGATCGTGGCCGATCGTCGCCATATGCCTGCGGATCGGGCCGTCGATGGCCTCGAAGAACGCGCGGATGACGGGGTCGTCCGAAAGCGCCAGATCCTGCGCGGTCTGCGAGCCGCCGCGCAGCGAGTTGTGCAGCGGATGGCTATGCAGGGAATGCTGTCGGTGCAGGCTGGCCGCGAGATCGGCGAGATAGCTTGCAAGGTCGGTCCAGCCGCGCGGCGTATCGATCGTCCATGCGCGCGCCATGTTTGCGTAATCGCAGTACGCGGCGTAGCGCGCATCGCCGAGCAGGCGCCAGACGGTGGTTTGCGTAGCGATGAGCTGCTGATCGTCCGGGCGCGCGCGCAGCAATGCTTCGATCCGCGGCAGCGCGGCCGCAGCATCGCCAGTGGCGAGCAAGGCGTCGACCAGTGCGCGCTGTGCGCCTTCATGCATGGGCTGCAGTACGACCGCGCGTTGTGCGTACGCGCGCGAGCGAGGCGCGTCGTTGCGCAAGCTCATGCGACTTGCGCCGAGCAGTACATCGACACTCGCATCGTTGCGTTGCGCGCGCGCAGACAGCAGCGTGTCAGCGCGTGCGGTTTCGCCGGCACCGTCGAGCAGGTCGGCGCGAACGAGATGCAGTACCTCGGCACCGGGCTGCTGCACCGCTGCACGTTCGAGCTCTTGCAGCGCAAGATTGATGTCGCCACTGCGCATCCACACGAGTTGCGCGAGATTCGCGTGCGCATCGGCGAATAGCGGATCGAGCGCGAGCGCTTCGCGCAACGTCGTTTCGGCCGTCGCGGTATCCCCGCTTTCGATCTGCCTTTGTGCCCGTGCGTAGAGCAGGCTCGCGAGCAATTGCTTCGCACGCGGATACGGACGTGCGCTCGCGATTGCCGCGCGCAGCAGCGATTCGGCCTCGTCCGATCGATTCTGGCTCAGCAGGATTTCGCCGAGTGAAGTCAGCGTCGGCGCCCAGTGCGGATCGAGCGCGAGCGCCGCGCGCAGCACTCGTTCCGCGCCTGCGGCATCGCCGAGTGCCTGCAGCGCGCCCGCGAGCAGGCGATGCGCCTCAACGAAACGCGGTGCTTCGCGCAGCACCTGTTCGAGCGTCGTGCGCGCGAGCACATAATTGCCCGCTTGCAGCAGCGCCGAAGCGCGTTGCATGGTTTGCATGACCGACGGAGATATCACGCGATCATTTTACAAGTTTTGCCATCGAGAGAATCTCGACGCCGAAACCGTGTGCCTCGTACAGCTTGCGCGCACGTTCGTTGGCGGGAAACACACCGAGCGTGAGGTGGCGGCAGCGATGCTCTTTCGCCCAGGCTTCGGCGAAGTGCAGCAGCGCGCGCGCAACGCCTCGGCGCTCATGCGCGGCAGCGACGACGAGATCGGCGATATGACAGTTCTGCGCGCCGGTGAAAAAATCCTTACGCGTCTGCAGGTGC
>VBNZ01000012.1:4560-8288 GCA_005877675.1 Gammaproteobacteria bacterium | reverse complement strand
GCGCCACTTGGGCAATTCGAATTCGACGAAGCGTGCGGCGAGGCCGAGGATGAATTCGTCGTCGTCCGCATGGGCGAGGCGGATGTGGACGATGGGTGAATCGGGGGCGTCATTCATGGTCGTGAAAACGCGGTCAAGAGAGTGGAGGCACGCCTCGCAGCGCCCGGGCTGTTGCCAGGCGCATGCATGCTGCGCTCGCCAAGCACGGCTCGCGGCATCCAGCCTTGCGCGTGATGCGCGTCAACGCATCGCGCGAGCGCTCGGTTTTACCCAAACATCGCATCCGGCATCGCCAGCAGATTATCCGCGCCGCTGCGCATTGTCACCGCATGCGCAGCGGCGCGCGGCAGGATGCGCGCAAAATAGAAGCGCGCGGTGTGGCGCTTGGCTTGCTTGAACGCATCCGATTGCGTTGAGGCATCCGCGGCGGCAACGCTGCGCGCCCAGAAGTAGGCGAGCGTGACGTAGCCCGAATAGAACAAATACGCCGCGCGCTGGCCGACTGCCTGCGTCAGCTCGCCCCATTCCTTTGCCGCGGTTGCAACCGGCCCGACAAATTCGCCGAGCGCGGCATCGCCCGCATGCGCCTTGCAGAACGCGCCGATCTCGTTGAGAAAGTGCGTCAGGCCCACGCCTTGCGTCTGCATGATCTTGCGTCCGAGCAGATCAAGCGCCTGAATGCCGGTCGTGCCCTCGTAAATCGTCGTGATGCGCGCATCGCGCTCGAACTGCTCGACTCCGGTTTCGTGGATGTAGCCATGGCCGCCGTGGATCTGCACGGCGTGATAGGTCGATTCGTTTGCCAGTTCGGTAAGCAGCGCCTTGACGATCGGAATCAGGAACGAGAGCAGTTCGTCGGCGCGCTTGCGCTCATCCGCGTCGGGTGAGCGCTCGACCAGGTCGACCAGCGTAGCGGCGTAGTAGGCGAGCGCGCGGCCGCCTTCGGCAAAGGCCTTCTGGGTCAGCAGCATGCGGCGGATGTCTGGATGCACGATCAGCGGGTCTGCCGGCTTGTCGGCGAATTTCGGCCCCGTCAGCGCGCGCCCCTGCAGGCGCTCGCGCGCATACGCGAGCGAGGCCTGATACGCGCGTTCGATCAGGCCGAGACCCTGAATGCCGACCGCGAGACGCGCAGTGTTCATCATCGTGAACATCGCCATCAGGCCGCGATTGGGCTGGCCGATCAGGTAGCCTTCCGCGTTGTCGAAATTCATCACGCAGGTGACCGAAGCCTTGATGCCCATCTTGTGCTCGATCGAGGCGCAGGCGACGGTATTGCGTTCGCCGATTTTTCCACTTTTATCCGTTTTATACTTCGGCACGATGAACAGCGAGATGCCTTTCACGCCCGCGGGTGCGTCGGGCAAGCGCGCGAGCACGAGGTGCACGATGTTCTCGGTCAGGTCGTGCTCGCCGGCGGTGATGAATATCTTGGTGCCGCTGACGCGGTATGTTCCATCCGGATTGGGTTCCGCGCGCGTGCGCAGCAGGCCGAGGTCGGAGCCGCAATGCGGTTCGGTCAGGCACATCGTGCCGGTCCAGCGGCCTTCGACGATCGGCTTGAGAAACACCTGGCGCTGCCATTCCTCGCCATGATGCTTGAGCGATTCCGACGCGCCGTGCGAGAGCAACGGGAAATTGCCCCAGGACAGATTGGCCGAGTCGAGCATTTCCTTCAGCGGCGCGCCGAGCGAATCGGGCAGATACTGGCCGCCGTATTGTTCGGGTGCGTTGAGGCTGCTCCAGCCGCCTTCGATATATTGCGCGTAGGCCTCCTTGAAACCCTTCGGCGTCGTCACCGTTGCGGTGGCCTTGTCCAGCGTACAGCCCTGTTCGTCGCCCGAAGCGTTCAGCGGAGCGAGCACCTGCTCGCAAAATTTCGCCGCTTCATCGAGGATCGCATCGACCGTATCGCGTGTGGCGTTCTCGCCCCCCGGCAGGCGCGCGTATTGCGCCTCGACCTTGAGCAGATCGAACAGAACGAAACGCATGTCGGCAAGCGGCGCGCGGTAGGTGCTCATGGCTTAGGTTCCTTTACAGTGCTCGTCATTCCCGCACAGACGGGAATCCAGTGCCTTCGGTTCTTCTGCTTGCGTCAATCAATGATATTCGTTGGCGATGCCCGGCACCGGCGACAGCCGGCTCGCCGGCGGCAGGGATGTTGATCGTGCCCTTGAGTTCGTAAGGCGCGCCACCGGGCCCCTTCGCGTCTGTCGGAAACGCCTTTTGCGCATCGGCGCTGGCCGCGAACGTGGTCTCGACGATGTCGGCGTTCTGTCCCGGAACGTCCATGTCGGGATTCAGCGCGATTTCTGCAGCGTCTACGCCGCCGACGCGCAAGCTAGCTTTCAGCATTGCGTAGTGCACAGTCTTGTCGGAAAAATTCTCGAGCCGTATCTGCACTTTCCAGCGCCCGTCAGGCAGCACGTCGATCTGCTGTATCGAGGCGTTCGGCGGATTGATCGGATGCGTAGGTCCGCCGCAAGCGGCGAGGAGAGCGAGGACCGTGAGAGCAAAGACAGGACGCAACAAGCGGGTCATGATGCGAGCTCGTATGGACGAGTCGCTACATTAGCCAAAAGGCGAGCGCAGCGGAAGCACGGGCGTGTCCGTAGGTGGTGGCCGGTTGGGCCGTTTCGGCACGTGAAAAATAAGCTGCCTACAGGCCACATCCTACCGGAGTTGGACCGACGCGTACGAGGCTGACTGTACCGGTCTTCCCCTGGTTCTCGCCGCTTGTAAAAGCGTAGGCGAAGCTCATCGTGCTACAGGTCTGGAATGTTATCTCCGCCGTGCCGACCGGAATCGCCGTGGCTTTCGCAGAGTCGTTGAACACGCCGCCGACAGTCGCGTAGATCGGGATATTTTTCATCGATCTCGCGCCGGGGGCGAAACTTCCAATCTGCAGTGTGTACCAGCGCTGTCCGGCGCTGGTATTCAACCCTTCCTGAGAAAAAGTGTACCAGGCGCCATACAGAACGTTTTGCAGCGGATTGACGCCGAGTAGCAGGCCTTGTCCACTGGTTGCCGGGTTGTACCAGGCACCAGAAAGCGGGTAATTCAATGCAGCTGCGCCGCTCTCGCCATGTGCTGCGCAAGTGACGTTCGCATCCAGGCGCAGCAGCGGAATGTTGCCGTTACGCCCGCTGCCGTCACTAAAGTCGTAGCTAAGTACGCCATGCGCGCAATCGCTGAACTGCAGTTTTGCCTGGCCAACAGGCACGGGCTTGGTGATGGGAGGTGTGTTGAACACGCCACCGTAGTTGGCATAGATGGGCAGATCTGCGTAGCTATCCGCTGCGTTGATGCCGCCCTGGATCGTGTACCATCGTTGCCCGCCAGTGGCTATGATGTCAAAGGTGAACCAGCCGCCAAACAGGATGCCAGTGCCGGTGCCAGTGGCGTCCGGCAGTGCATCCAGAAGGATTCCTTGGCCGCTTGTGGCGGGATTGAACCAAGAGCCGGTTAAGCCGAATTGATTGAGATTGACGGGCGTGGAAGTCACGATGAATTGGTTGACGACCGGTGCCGTGGACGCGGCATACGAACTATCGCCGCTGTAGCTCGCCTCGATTTGATGCATGCCCAGAGTCAAGGTGGATGTCGAGCAGGAAGCGTTGCCGGCAGCATCGAGTACTACTTCTGCACATAGATCCTTGCCGCGCTCCGCAAACGAAACCGAACCGGTCGGCGATGCGCCTGATAACGACGCGACGAAGGTAACGCTT
>VBNZ01000012.1:2586-4510 GCA_005877675.1 Gammaproteobacteria bacterium | reverse complement strand
CGCCAGACCGGTCGCATCGACGCTTGCAGTGTAGTTTGCGTCGCCACCGTAGCTCGCACTGACAGTCTGCTGACCGACGCCCTTCGTGGTGAACGTACAACTGGTGGCAGGCAACGAAATGCTGCAACCCACAGCGCCGTTGCTTACAGTTACTGTGCCTGTCGGAGCCACAGCAATCTGAGTTTGAGTGTGCAAAGCGACCGTTGCAGTGACTGTCTGGCCGGTCGGTGCGGGATTCGGGGACAGAGTGATTGAAATTGACGTACCGATCTTGTTCACGACCTGACTGAGGGACGCCGAGGCCGAAGATGTGTTGTTGCTGTCTCCTGAATAGGTGGCCGCAAGGCTATGCGAGCCGGGTGACAAGGCTCCGGGACTGCAGCTTGCGCTTCGAGTGCTACCTGTGCCGTCAAGGGTGGCAACGCATAGCACAGTAGGGCCCTCGTTGAAGGTAACCGTTCCAGTCGGAGCGTAGCCGCTGACCGTAGCTGTCAGCGTCACACTCTGCCCAACCATGATCGGATTTGCCGAAGACGACAGCCCAGTCACCGAGTTCGCAACGCTCACCGCAAGGGTGGTTGTCCCGCTGCTTGCGGCGAAGTTGCCGTCTCCAGGGTAGTTTGCGGCAAGTGTCTTCACACCGCCGCTGCTTGCTTCAACGAATGTACACTCCGTCGCGGGAAGGGTTATCGTGCAGTGATCGCTTCCGTAGCTCACGCTTATCGTGCCAGCCGGCTTACCAGCGCCGGGTGCGATGACGCTCAGGATCACGCTCGCCGTCGCGAGTTTGCCGACCTCGACCGGATTAGGCGTCGCCGCTATCGCAAGAGCAGTGGTCGCGGGATTAACCAACAAATTCAGCGCTGTCGAGGTTGAGGGTGAATTACCGCTATTACCGCTGAAGGTCGCGAGAAGGACATGGCTACCCGAGGTCGACGGAGATATCACGCAGGTCGCTGTTTGCGTACTGCTTGCTTCCGTCAAGGCCGAAACGCAGAGGGGCGCTGTGCCCTCGAGAAAGGTAATGCTCCCTACGGGCAAATCGTTGGTTACTGTCGCGGTCAACGTCACAGCTTGTCCGGTGACAGTCGTGCCCGCAGTCGAAGACAAAATTGTCTGTGTGGATTGAATACAACTCATATACCAAGGTGATATTCCCGTTGCCGAATTCCACACGTTTGACGTGCGATGTTGCAATGAGTTTGGGCAAAGGGACGACCGCGCATTTGACAGCATCGCGGATGGCGAGGGGTCCGGTACCACACCACTGAGTTGATTGGTCCCTACCAAGAAAAAAATCAGTTTCGTCAAATCATTCAAGGAGGGAATAGTGCCTGTAAGCTGGTTAGATTCGGCATTGAAAATGCGAAGATTGGTCAGCCCGCTTAACGATGGAATCGTGCCGGAAAGCTGGTTATTGCTGACATCTACCGTGTCCAGCCAACCTAGGCCATCCAGCGAGGGAATAGACCCGGTCAGCTGGTTTGCTTCCAGTCCAATACCAATAAGATGTGTTAGCCCGCTCAGAGTTGGGATCGGGCCCGTGAGGTGGTTGCTAAAAGCGTTGAAGCTTTCAAGATTCGGCGTTGCATTCAATTGAGGAATTTGACCATTCAATTGATTACTCTCGAGGTCAATTATGCGTAGCTTTGCCATTCCAGCAATGGAGGGGATGTTGCCGGTAAGTTGGTTATTTCCCAAAAAAATGTTGTCGAGATTGAAATAGCCATTGATCGCCGGTATCGATCCTGACAATGCATTTTGACTGAGGTTGACCCCATGCAGTGCAGTCGATTTCGGCAAAGTAGGAATCGACCCTGATAGCCGATTGGATTCCATGTTCAATTCTTCCAGTGCGCCGAGATCTAGCAGCGACGGGATGGTGCCGATTAGATTATTTTGATTGAGTTGAATAGATCTGATC
>VBNZ01000012.1:644-2567 GCA_005877675.1 Gammaproteobacteria bacterium | reverse complement strand
GGCGACGTAATGCAGCTGATGCCGTACCAGTTACATTCAGTTCCAATGGCCCCTCCCCAACCATAATTGTGAGTCCAATGCGCGCCGTCCGTCTGTGCGTAGATCGCGTCCAGTACAGCACGCTCAGGGCTTGGAATCGCCGCACCTGCAGGTGGGGAGATCATCAGGATCAGCAGTGCGGCGAGAGAAACGCCGGATTTGATTAGAGTGTCGTGCCAATTCGTGCCGAATCTATCAGCCAAGCGGTGAGTGCCGGTAAGCTGGGAGCTGGTGAACGGCATCTCGATATCCCTATCGTGGGTCTGACTGGTGCGAATTATCCGGTACATGTTTACGATTGCGCAACTGCAAAGCCTTCGGGTGCAGAAAATGCTAGGCGCGATCGAACGGCCCGTTGCGGCACTGCTAAAATAATCTGAATGACGCTATCCGCTTTGCAACTCCTCAACACCGTCTTTGGCTATCCGCAATTCCGAGGCGAGCAGCAGGCGATCATCGAACAGATCAGTGGCGGCGGCGATGCGCTGGTGCTGATGCCGACCGGCGCGGGCAAGTCGCTGTGCTACCAGATTCCGGCGCTGTTGCGCGAAGGCACGGCGATCGTCGTGTCGCCGCTGATTGCGCTGATGCAGGATCAGGTCGAGGCGCTGCGCCAGTTCGGCGTCGCCGCGGCATTTCTGAATTCGAGCCAGGATGCGCAGACGCAGACGCGCGTCGAGCGGGAGTTTGCCGCGGGCAAATTGAAGCTGCTTTACGTCGCGCCCGAGCGCTTGCTGACCGGACGTTGCCTCGATTTGCTTGCGCGCACGCAGGTGTCGCTATTTGCGATCGACGAGGCGCACTGCGTGTCGCAATGGGGTCACGATTTCCGGCCCGAATATCGTCAGCTCACGGTGCTGCACGAACGCTTCCCGGCTGTGCCGCGCATCGCGCTCACCGCGACCGCGGACGTGCCGACGCGCAACGAGATCATCGAGCGCCTCAATCTCGGCGAGGCGCGCGTTTTCGTATCGAGCTTCGACCGTGCGAATATTCATTATCGCGTGGTCGAAAAGGAAAGCGCGCGGCGGCAGCTCGAGGATTTTCTCACCGGCCATGCGGGCGAGTCGGGCATCGTCTACTGCCTGTCGCGCAAGAAGGTCGAGGATACCGCGGCGGCGCTCAACGAGCGTGGCATCAAGGCGCTGGCTTATCACGCCGGCATGCAGTCGGCCGAGCGCGCGGCCAACCAGCAGCGCTTTCTGCTCGAAGACGGCATCGTCATGTGTGCGACAATCGCGTTCGGCATGGGCATCGACAAGCCCGACGTGCGTTTCGTCGCGCATCTGGATCTGCCCAAGAGTCTCGAAGGCTATTACCAGGAAACCGGCCGTGCCGGGCGCGATGGCCTGCCGGCCGAGGCGTGGATGTGTTACGGCCTCGGCGACGTCGTGACGCTCGCGCAGTTCATCGCGCAGTCGGAATCGGGCGAGGAGCGCAAGCGCGTGGAACGCGCCAAACTCGATGCCTTGCTCGGCTATGCTGAGATCACGAGTTGCCGGCGCCGCCAACTACTAAGCTATTTCGGCGAGCATGGGCAAAAGGATAATTGTGGAAATTGCGACAACTGCACGAATCCGCCCGATACGATCGATGGCACCGAGCTCGCACAGAAGGCGCTGTCCTGCGTCTACCGCACCGGTCAGCGCTATGGCATAGGTCACCTAGCCAATGTGCTGCGCGGCGTGGACGACGAGCGTGTGCGTGCGCTCGGTCACGATAGTTTGAGCGTATTCGGCATCGGCGCGGAACTCGACGAGCGCCAGTGGCGCGCGGTGTTCCGTCAGCTTGTTGCCGCGGGCCTGCTCGCCACGGACGCCGAAGGCTACGGTGTGCTGCGGCTCATGGCCATGAGCCGTGGCGTGTTGCGCGGTGAAACCAAAG
>VBNZ01000012.1:0-473 GCA_005877675.1 Gammaproteobacteria bacterium | reverse complement strand
CTGGTCGCGATGCTGCGTGAACGCCCGCGCGACCACGATGCGCTTGCGGCAATCAGCGGCGTCGGCACGAACAGGCTCGCGCGTTATGGCGAGGCGTTCCTGAGCACGTTGAACGTCACCGGCTGACCGAGCGGGCGGCGCTGCTGTAGTCGTTTACAGGCTGCACCCAGCCGGCGCAGCGACGACGCGTGTCAGTGCGATCGAGCCGCTCTTGCCGGCGTTGGTGCCGCCAGTGAAGTTGTAGCTGAGGTTCAACGCGGTGCAACTCGTAAATGTCACGCTGGCCGTGCCAACCGGAGCGCCTGCGCTCACCTTGCCGCTATTGAACACACCACCGGTGGTCTCGTAGATATTCAGGCCGGCTTTGGACACAGTGCCGGGCGCGAATGCGTTGTCCTGGATCGTGTACCAGCGCTGGCTCGCACCACCGCCGATGCTCGATCCATTCGGCGCGTAGGTGTACCACGAGGCAG
>VBNZ01000011.1:11029-11424 GCA_005877675.1 Gammaproteobacteria bacterium | reverse complement strand
GTCTTGTTACCCGGATCCTGGCCGTTCATCGCCGCGGTGTAGGCAGCGTTGCGATCCTGCGAACACCAGACCGAGACCGCCTTCTTCTCCGCACCCGGATGGATCGACAGGGGGAAGAACACGTACTGCACCGCAATGCCCTGCTGGTTGATCGCCGCGATATTCTGGTGAAACTTGCGGCAGTAAGGGCAATCGATATCGGTGAACACGGTAATCGTGTGCTTCGGATTGGGCGGCGAGAACACGATGCGCTTGTCCGCCGACAGATTTTTCAGACCTGCATTGCGCCAGCTCGCGAGCGAGCGGCCGTTGATGCTGGTCTTCGCTGGCACGTCATACACATCGCCATGGATCAGGTACTTGCCATCCGCGGAGACGTACAGCACGTCGCCGTT
>VBNZ01000011.1:8488-10846 GCA_005877675.1 Gammaproteobacteria bacterium | reverse complement strand
GGGACTTCCGGCTCGTTTTTCGAAATCTTAAGTCTTGGAACCTGCGATTCTCCGCAAGTTCAATGCAGCATTGGCCTGCAGGATGCGCATTCTCGCATGTCTAGGCGGCGCGGCGCCCCTGCCGCCCGTCACCCCGCTGCCACCGGCCATACGGAAACGCGCGTGGTCACCCGCGCGGGTGGTGCTGCGCGTGCAGGCGCTTGAGCCCCTCGCGCGCAACCAGCGTGTAGATCTGCGTGGTCGACAGCGAGCTGTGGCCGAGCAGCATCTGCAGTGCGCGCAGATCGGCGCCGTGATTGAGTAGATGCGTCGCGAAACAATGCCGCAGCACGTGCGGCGAGATGCGTTTGGCGTCGATGCCGGCGGTGATCGCGTGGCGCTTGACCATGCTCCAGAACATCTGCCGCGTCATCGCATCGCGGCGCGCGGTGACGAACACGGCCTCGATCACGGCATCGCCGATCAGCGCGAACCGCGCTTCGCGCGCGTAGCGTTCGAGCCAATGCTGCGCTTCCTCGCCGAGCGGCACGAGACGCTCCTTGCCGCCCTTGCCGATCACACGCAGCACACCCTGGCGCAGATTGATCTGATCGCTGCGCAGGTTCACCAGTTCGCTCACGCGCAGGCCGGTCGCATACAGCAACTCGAACATTGCGCGATCGCGCAGGCCGAGCGGTGTGGCGACATCGGGCGCGCGCAGCAAGGCATCGACCTGCGCTTCGGTCAGCGCCTTCGGCAATGGCTTGGCCAGTTTCGGCGTATCGAGCAATAGCGTCGGGTCGTTCTCGATCACGCCCAGACGCTGCTGCATGCGGTAGAAATGCCGCGCGGCCGACAGCAGTCGCGCATTGCTGCATGAGCTGTACCCGCCGCCCTGCCGTTCGCCGAGATAATCGTGCAACTGCGCGCGCGAACAGGCGATCAACGGCGTGCCGCCGCGCGCGCACCAGCGCGCGAGACCTTCAAGATCGCGGCGGTAGCTGGCGACCGAATTTTTCGCCAGGCCCGTCTCCGACCAGGCTCGCTCGAGAAACGTTTCGACTGCGCTGCGGTCGGCCATGCTCAGCGCATCGACAGCTTCGGGTATACTTTTACGTATCTTCTTCATCGCAAGGCACAAGCCTAAGCGCTTGCGCGCGCGCAGTCACGCCCGATCATGCCCAACGACATTCCGCAACGCGTCAACGCCATTCCTGCCCATCTCGCCCTGCGCCTGATTGCCGCGGTCTACGACCTGCTGCCCCTTGCGGCATTGTGGTTTGTCGCTGCGGCACTCGCGCTGGCGCTCATGGGCGGTACGCTCAACGTGCACCTCCTCGCGCACAAATTGCTGGTGCAGGCGCTCGTGTTTGCCTTAAGCGCGGCGTATTTCATCATCTCGTGGACGCGCGGCGGCGCAACGATCGGCATGCGCGCCTGGCGCCTGCGCGTGGTCGCGATCGATGGCTCTCCAGTCGGGCCGAGGCGCGCGCTGCTGCGTTTCGCCGTTGCGATCGTCTCGCTTGGGTGCTGCGGCCTTGGCTTCGTCTGGTGCCTGATCGATCGTGAACGGCGCGCGTGGCACGATCTCGCGGCCGGGACGCTACTCGTGCGCGTGGAAAAGTTACCGTAGGGGCGCGATTCATCGCGTCCGGCTTGTGAGATGAAGAGTCGGGCGCGATGAATCGCGCCCCTACGCATTTCTTCGGAAATACACATACGCTGCCGCAGCCAGCAGCAGCGACGGCAGCGCATTGACGATCGCCAGATTGAAATTGTATACCGCGCCCATGCTGACCACGGATTTCTGGAAAAAGTAGTAGCTGATCGCGAGCGTCATGCCGAAGAACAGGCGCTTGCCGAGGCCGCCGGTGCGCAAGCTGCCGAACGCAAACGGCACCGCGCAGAACGCGAGCACGAGTACGTTGAGCGGATAGAAAATCCGCGCCCAGTAGGCGAGCCGGTATGTCGTCGAATCCTGCCGATTGCGCTGCATGTAGTCGATGTTGCGTGACAGATCGCTCATCGAGAGGTATTCGGGATGGATCATCGACACCGCGAGCACGTTCGGATCGAGCGCGGACTTCCATTGCGTCTGCGCCTGTGTCGTGCTGTGCGCTTCGCGGCCGACGAACTCGGTGCGACGCACGTCGTGCAACGTCCACTCGCCGTTGAGATGGGTCGCGGTCTTGGCAATCGACAATGCGAGCAGCTGTCCGGCCGATGTGAATTCGAACACGCGCACGTCCTGCAATTCGACGACGGGGCCAGCGGGACTCGCACGCGTGCGTCCGTGCTTGGCGTTGATTACTGCTTCGCCGTCGCGCGCCCATAGCGTGCCGCCCTTGCCGATTGTCACGTCCTTAGCCTTGGCCGTGA
>VBNZ01000011.1:2068-8451 GCA_005877675.1 Gammaproteobacteria bacterium | reverse complement strand
AACGACGCCGGCCGTGATAAGCGCCAGCGCCAACACGACCGAGGCGCAGATGCGCAACTTCGATAGTCCCGCGGCGCGCAGCGCAGTCAGCTCGCCGCTTGCTGCGAGGGTGCCCATGCCCATTAGTCCACCGATCAGGCAGCCGTAGGCGAAGAATTGGTATGCCCGGCGTGGAATCGTCAGCAGGATGTAGCTCACCGCCTTGGCCAGTGTGTAGCTGCCGGTGCCGACGTCGTTGATCTCGCCGACGAAGGCGAGCAGCGCATCGAGCGCGACCACCACGCCCCAGGCCAGTGCCACCGCGCTGAGCACCGCCAGCGCGACGACCTTGTCGACTTTCTTGAAGCGCGGCCACTGAAAATTTGCCCGGCGGTCGCGCACGGCGGAAGTCGATGCGGTCATCATGCCACCCCGGCCGTCGCAACTGCGACTGGAACGCGCTTCTGCCGCGGCAGGCGCTGACTGCGCCAGAGCAGGAACAGCGCGACCAGCAGTACCGGCAAGTGCACCCACCAGAATCCGAGCAGGAAACTGAACTTCCCCTGGCTCAATAGCGAACGGCCGATCGTGATGCCGTTGTAGTAGATCGCCCAGGCGAGAAACGCAACGATCAGCCCGGCGTAGCGCGGCTGGCGCGGGCTCGACTTCGACAACGGCAGCGCGAGCAACACGAGCACGAGTATCGAGATCGGCGCGGCGAGACGCCAGTGGATCTCCGCGCGCTGGGTCGGATCGGTGCTGCGCAGCAGATCAAGCGTAGGCGCCGCACGCTTGGCCGATTCGGTGCTGAAATCCTGATCGGGATCGGAAAGCTTCAGATCGTTGCGCGCATAGCGCAGCAGGCGATAGTTGTCCTCGCCGAGCACACCCTCGACGCGAAAGCCGTCGTTGAGGCCGAGATAGCGCTCGGCGCCGTTCTTGTCGTGATATAGCTCGCCGTCGGACGCGGTGATCACATTGATGCGCGTGGTCGCATTCTCGCCGGTCGCCGCGGCGGACTTGGCTTCCTTGCCCTTGGCGCCCATCGCGTCCGCACGCTCGCTCGCAACGAACATTTTCTTGAACTTGGTGCCGTCCTCGTTCATGCCTTCGACGTACATCACGCCCTCGTTGTTCGGCAGTTCAACGAAGCGTCCGGGCTCGAGGCCGGCGATGATCAGTGACCGATTCGCCTCGAGCAACAGGCTCTGCGACAGGCGCACCGCGGCCGGCGCGAGCCAGAACGAGATCAGCGCCATCAGCAGCATCAGCGGCACGCTGAGCAGCGCCAGTGGACGCAGCAAACCTATGAGCGACAGGCCGGAGGCCTGAAACACGGCCATCTCGCTCTCGCGCCACAGGCGCCCATAGGCAAGTTGCACGCCGATGAACACCGCAAGCGGCGCGAGGATGGTCAACGCGTCGATCGTGCGCAGGCCGATCAGCGAGAACAAGAGTTCTGCCGGAATGCGCCCGCGCGCGATCTTGTTGAGCAGGTCGGCAACGGTACCGCCGATGCTGACGAGCAGCAGGATCGCGGTCGCGGCGACGAAGCTCGCGAGCAGTTCGCGCACCAGATAGCGGTCAATGATGCGCAGTTTGGGGACAGCGAAAGGCATGCGTTGCGGTAAACTAAGACATTGCGGCGCGCCATTGCACTGCGCGCACCGTTCAAAGGGCCTTAATTGTAGCCGAGCCGAGCCCCGGATCGGCCGCGGGTCCCTTGCCGTCGACTAACGCCGCCCCCTTCGCCTGAAAAATTCCAAGACCATGACTCTTCAATTCAGCCTCAGCCCGGACTCTCCCGAAACCAGCAGCGCGCCTTGCGTCGTCGTCGGCCTGTTCGACGATGGCCTGAGCCCGGCTGCGGCGCGCATCGACGCCACGAGCGGCGGCGCGCTCAAGCGCCTGATCGCCTCGAACGATCTCTGCGGCAAATCCGGCGCTACGCAGCTGTTGTTTGGGCTGCCCGGCGTCGCCGCGCCGCGCGTGCTCGTCGTCGGTCTGGGCGAGGCGAAGAAGGTCGACGCCGCGCGCTTTGCGCGTGCGCACAGCGAGGCCGCGCGCGTGCTCAAGGGCCTGCCGATCGCAAGCGCATTGTCGTTTCTTACCGAACTCGAAGTGCCGGGCAAGGACACTGCCTGGAAGCTGCGCGCCGCCGTACTCGCCTGCGACGCGCAGGCATACAAGTACACCGCGACATTGAAGCCGAAGAAGAAATCCGACACACCCGAATTTTCCGCGATCGCCTTCGCGGGCGCCGGCGCGGATGCGAACGCGCTCACGCGCGCGAGTGCGATCGCCGACGGCGTGCGCTTCGCGCGCGAACTCGGCAACCTGCCGCCGAATATCTGCACCCCGGTCTACCTCGCCGGCGAGGCGCAGAAGATCGCCACGGAGCACGCCGGCGTCACTTGCGAAGTGCTCGACGAAGCCGCGATGAAGCAGCTCGGCATGGGCGCCCTGCTCGGCGTCGCGCAAGGCGCGGCCAATCCGCCGCGACTGATCGTGCTGCAATGGAACGGCGCGGGCGATGCCAAGCCTTATGCGCTGGTCGGCAAGGGCGTGACCTTCGACACCGGCGGCATCTCGATCAAGCCGTCCGCCGGCATGGAGGAAATGAAGTTCGACATGTGCGGCGCCGCCGGCGTGCTCGGCGCGTTCCTCGCCGCGGTGAAACTCAAGCTCAAACTCAATCTCGTCTGCGTCGTGCCGGCGGTCGAAAACATGCCCGGCCATAATGCGCAGCGTCCGAGCGATGTGGTTACGAGCATGTCGGGCCAGACGATCGAAGTACTCAATACCGATGCCGAAGGGCGTCTGATTCTGTGCGACGCATTGAGTTATGTGCAAAAGTATACTCCGCAGACGATCATCGACGCGGCTACCCTGACCGGCGCCTGCGTGGTCGCACTCGGCAAGCACGCGACCGGCCTGTTCACGGCCGACGATACGCTGGCGGCCGAACTGACCGCCGCCGGCGAAGCCGCGCTCGACCGCGCCTGGCGCCTGCCGTTATGGGACGACTATCAGAGTCAGCTCGACACCGGCTTCGCCGACGTCGCCAACATCGGCGGCAAATATGCCGGCGCGATCACTGCGGCGTGCTTCCTGGCGCGCTTCACCGAGGGCCAGCGCTGGGCGCACCTCGATATCGCGGGCACGGCATGGGAAGAAGGCCGCAAAGGCTCGGCGACCGGAAGGCCGGTGCCGCTGCTGGTGCAGTACCTGCTGGATCGCGCAGGCTGATTCGCGTTCCATGCCCCGCGCCGATTTCTACCTGATCGACAAGCCGCGCTTCCGCGCCGATCCGCTGCTGCTCGTATGCGAGCTCGCGCGCAAGGCCTTCGACGGCGGCATGCCGATGCTGATCCTCGCGCGCTCGAGCGATCAGGCCGATGAGCTCGATCAGAAGCTGTGGGAATTCGACGAGGATGCGTTCATTCCGCATCAGCTCGCCGGCGACGACGACGATGCGATCACGCCGGTGCTGATCGCCGCGCCCGGCGTCGCGACGGCCGATCGCACGCTCGTGATCAACCTGCGCGACGGGTGCGCGCCGGGTCTGTTCGAGCGCGTGCTCGAAGTGGTCCCGGCGGATGAGGCTCTGCGCGCCGGCTCGCGCCAGCGCTGGAAGACCTATCAGCACGCAGGGCTTGAGGTGAAGAAGTTCGACATGTGAGCGCCGCTCAGCGCAGCGGCAGCACGAAGCGGCATTTGTCCGTGCCGACCGCGCCGTGGCGCGCGTAGAACCGCACCGCGTCTAGGTTCCATTGCGGCGTCTGCCACTGCAACGCACCGAAACCGCCGGCACGCGCAGCGGCAGTCACCGCACGCAGCAACGCCGCGCCGACGCCACAACCGCGTTGCCCGGCGCGCACGAACAGGCAATCCAGGTGCAGATATTCGGCGGCGCTCCAAGTCGAGTACTCCGCCGCGGCGCTGGCGTAGCCGACGAGTCGTGCATCGCACTGCGCCACCCACACGCGTAGTCGCGGCGTCGCGCCGAAGATCGCGGCTTGCCAGCGCTCGACGGCGCCGTCAGGCGCGAACGTCGCGCGCTCGAATTGCGCATGTTCCGCGCACAGGCTTACGAGCGCAGACAAGTCTTCGACTCGTGCGGCGCGGATGTTCGCGCTTCCTTCACGCCACGCGTGCATGCTGCTGCGCACCGCTTTCCAGTTCAAAGGCTTCGTCGAGCCAGCCGGTGACACCGCCGGCCATCAGTTTGACCGGCCGGCCCAGCCGCGCCAGTCGCACGGCCGCGCGCGCCGCGCCATTGCAGTGCGGACCGGCGCAATAGACGACGAACAAGGTATCCGCGGCGTAGGCGTCCAGGCGCGAGGCGATGATCTTGCCATGCGGAATATTGAGCGCGCCCGGCACATGGCCGCGTTCGAACGACGCGGGCCCGCGCGCATCGACCAGCACGAAACCGGGCTGTGCGGACTGCAGTGCTTCGTGCACGTCCCAACAGTCGGTCTCGAACGCGAACTGCGCTTCGAAATGCTGCAGGGCCTGCGCGGGTGCGGCGGCGGCAATGGCCGTGACGGCGTTGGACATGACGTACTCCGGTGTGAGGGTGATGCATTGTCGAGCGCTCGCGGCGGTGCGACAATTGGCGCAAATGACAATATCCGTTCAAATTTCGCCAAAACTGAAACGACCGCGCAAGGTGCCGGCCAACCGTCTGGTGACCGCGCTCGTCTACGACGGCCTGTGCAGCTTCGAATTCGGCTGTGCCGCGGAAGTCTTCGGCCTGGCACGGCCCGAATTCGATTTCGATTGGTACCGCTTCGTCGCCTGCGCGGTCGAGCCCGGTCCGTTGCGCGCAGTTGGCGGCATGAGCGTGAGCGCGCGCGGACGCCTGGCCGATATTGCCAAGGCGGGCACCGTGATCATTCCCGGTTGGCGCGGCATCGACGTCGCGCCGCCTGCGGCGCTGCTGCGCGCGCTGCGCGCGGCGCATGCGCGCGGCGCGCGGCTGCTGTCGATCTGCTCTGGCGTGTTCGTGCTGGCCGCGGCCGGTTTGCTCGACGGCAGGCGCGCCACCACGCATTGGCGCTATGCACAGACGCTGCGCGAGCGCTATCCGCGCATCGAGGTGGACGCGAACGTGCTGTATGTCGACAACGGCCAGATCCTCACCTCCGCGGGCAGCGCGGCGGGACTCGACCTCTGCCTGCATCTGGTGCGGCGCGACTATGGCGCGGTGATCGCCAACCAGGTCGCGCGGCGCCTCGTGATCGCGCCGCATCGCAGCGGCGGGCAGGCGCAATTCATCGAGCGCCCCATGCCGCGGCACGACGACGACAACCGCCTCGCGCGCCTGCTCGATAGGATCAGCACAAATCCGGCCGAGCCGACGACGATTGCCGGGCTGGCCGCTCGCGCCGCGATGAGCGAGCGCACGTTTCTGCGTCGCTTTCGCGAAGCCACCGGCGCGACGCCTGCCGACTGGATCGCACAGGCGCGCGTCGACCGCGCGAGGGAACTGCTCGAGAGCACCGCGCTCTCGATCGAGCATGTCGCGCGCGAGTGCGGCTTCGGCAGCGCGATGACGCTGCGCCACCATTTCCGCAACAAGCTCGCACTCAGCCCGAGCGAATACAAAGATCGCTTCGGCAAGGCACCTGCACGGCAACAGCGCTGAGCGCACCGACTTTCGCGAGTCCGGCGTGCGCCGGCGTTGCGGCGCCGGTACAATTGACCTCTCCCCTTTTTCGTTCGGCTCGCGCTGAATCCGCGGGCTCAAGGCACGTCACGTCATGGACAAAAGTTTCGACCCTAAGACGATCGAATCGAAGTGGTACACCCAGTGGGAAGCTGCGGGCGACTTCCAGCCGCGCGGCGACCGCACGCCGTATTGCATCCTGCTGCCGCCGCCGAATGTGACCGGCACGCTGCATATGGGTCACGCGTTCCAGCAGACGATCATGGATGCGCTGACGCGCTATCACCGCATGTGCGGCTTCCGCACGCTGTGGCAGGGCGGCACCGATCACGCCGGCATCGCGACGCAGAAGATCGTCGAGAACCAGCTCGCGGCGCAAAACCAGACGCGCCACGATCTCGGTCGCGAAAAGTTCGTCGAGCGCGTGTGGGAATGGAAGGCCGAATCGGGTTCGACCATCACCAACCAGATGCGCCGCCTCGGCGCGTCGGTCGACTGGTCGCGCGAGCGCTTCACGATGGACGAGGGCTTGTCTGCCGCGGTGCGCCGCGTGTTCGTGCAGTGGTATCGCGATGGCCTGATCTATCGCGGCCGCCGTCTCGTGAACTGGGACCCGGTGCTGATGACCGCGGTGTCCGATCTCGAAGTGAACATGGAAGAACGCGACGGGCATATGTGGCACATCCTGTACCCGTTCAGCGACGGGCCGCTCATCGATCACGGCGGCGGG
>VBNZ01000011.1:0-2039 GCA_005877675.1 Gammaproteobacteria bacterium | reverse complement strand
CCGGACGATGAGCGCTACGCGCATCTGGTCGGCAAGTACGTCGATTTGCCGCTGTGCGACCGCAGGATTCCGATCATCGCCGACGATTTTGTCGATCCGGCGTTCGGCTCGGGCTGCGTCAAGATCACCGGCGCGCATGACTTCAACGATTACGCCTGCGCCAAGCGCCACGGCATCGAGATGATCGTGATCATGACGCTCGATGCGAAGATGAACGACAACGCGCCGGAGAAATATCGCGGCCTAGATCGCTATGCTGCGCGCAAGGCGTTGGTCGCCGATCTCGAAGCGCTGGGTTATCTCGAAAAGATCGTGTCGCACAAACATCAGGTGCCGGTCGGCGATCGCTCCGGCGCCGTGATCGAACCGATGCTGACCGATCAATGGTTTCTCGATCTCACCAGCGACACGCGCGCCGACGGCAAGCCAGGCCCCGGCGGAAAAAAAGCGATCACCGAGCCCGCGCTCGCCGCCGTGCGCGACGGCGCGATCAAGTTCGTGCCGGAAAACTGGAGCACGACCTATACGCAATGGCTCGAAAATGTCCAGGACTGGTGCGTGAGCCGCCAGCTCTGGTGGGGCCATCGCATTCCGGCGTGGTACGACGAGGCCGGCAATATCTTCGTCGGCGAGGACGAAGCCGATGGGCGCGCGCACGCGGAACGCGCGCCCGTGGGCGCGTTGCGTCGGGACGACGACGTGCTCGATACCTGGTTCTCGTCCGCGCTGTGGCCGTTCTCGACCATGGGTTGGCCGGCGAACGCGCCTGTACGCGAAGGCGGCCGTGTCGTCGCCGACTGGTCGCAGGATCAGGTCTGGGTTGCGCGCATGGTGATGGCGACGCAGTACTTCACCGGCAAGGTGCCGTTCCGCGAGGTCTACATCAACGCGATCGTGCGCGATGCCGAAGGCCAAAAGATGTCGAAGTCGAAGGGCAACACGATTGATCCGCTCGACCTGATCGACGGCATCGCCCTCGATGCGCTGGTGAAAAAATCCACCGGCTCGCTTTTGCTACCGCAGGTGCGCGAGAAGGTCGAGAAGCGCATCCGCAAGGATTATCCCGCCGGCATCGCCGCGGTCGGCACCGACGCACTGCGCTTCACGTTTGCCGCGCTGGCGACGCACGGCCGCACGATCAATTTCGATCTCAAGCGCGCCGAGGGCTACAAGGCGTTCTGCAACAAGCTGTGGAATGCAGCGCGGTTTGTGTTGATGAATTGCGAAGGCACCGGTCCTGCGCCGGCGAACCTCACGGCGCCGGCCACGGAAGCGGAGAAATGGATCTTATCGCGCCTGCGCGCGATGCTTGCTGAAGTCGAAGCGCAGTTCGCGCTGTATCGCTTCGATCTCGCCGCGCAGGCGCTGTACGAATTTGTCTGGAACGAGTATTGCGATTGGTTCGTTGAACTGGCGAAACCTGCGTTGAGCGGCGATGACAAAGCCGCAGCCGCATCGACGCGGCACACCCTGCTGACCGTGCTCGAAGCGACGCTGCGCGCGCTGCATCCGATCACGCCGTTTATCACCGAGGAAATTTTCCAGTCCGTTGCGCCGCTGCTCGGTCTGAAAGAAACGAGCATCACACAGCGTGCGTGGCCGCGCGCCGATGAATTGCCGACGGATGATGCGGCGGCGAGCGCCGACATTGAATGGCTGCGCGCAGTGCTGAGTCAAATTCGCCGCATCCGCAGCGAGATGAATATCGCGCCAGGCAAGGCGATTCCGCTGCTGTTCGCGAACGGCAACGCGAGCGATCGCGCGCGTACGCAGACGTTTGCGGCGCAAATCGCGTTCCTCGCGCGCAGCGAGGCGCCGCGCTGGCTGGGCGCAGGCGAAGCTGAGCCGGCCTCCGCCGCGGGCATAGTCGGAGAGATGCGCCTGCTGATTCCGCTCGCGGGCTTGATCGATCTCGATGCCGAGCGAGCGCGCCTCGACAAAGAGATCAAACGTCTCGATGGCGAGATCGCCAAGTCCAATACCAAGCTCGCCAATTTCGGTGAAAAGACACCGCCCGCAGTGGTCGAGCAAGAGAAGCA
>VBNZ01000010.1:521-6931 GCA_005877675.1 Gammaproteobacteria bacterium | reverse complement strand
ATACTCCGATCCCGGCGTATGCGCGGTGTAGGGCGAACCGTCGACGTTCTTGCCGGTGCGGCAGCCAGCTTCGTCGGTCAACACGGTGGTGTAGTCGACATTGTCGATGGTGTTGTCGATGCCCATGTGCCAGTAGTCGGCGGACAGCAGCAAGCCGTCGACCCAGGGCACGTCCCAGGCGAAGCCGTAGGTCCAGCCGTGGCCTTCCTCTGGCAGCAGGTGCGGGCCGCCCGAGGTGTAGGCGGTGAAATAGGTGTTGTGCTGAGACGCCTCGCAGACGGTGTCGTTGTGCGTAACGCAGTAGTACGGATCGGAATAGATGCCTACTTGCTGCTGCGACGGATTCTTGTAAATGTATTGCATGTCCGGTGCGTGAAAGTTTGTGCCGTAGGTGCCGCGCAACAGCAGGCCTTCAAGCGGTCGCCACTCAAGCTTGGTGCTCCAGGTGCGCGCGATATTGGCAATGCTCGCATCGTCGTACTTGTCCAGGCGGCCGGCGATATTTGCCGTGAAGGTCGAGACGATCGGCACCTTGAACTCGATTGCGCCGGAATAGCGATTGCGCGTGCCGCCGCCGGTGGTGTAATCCTGGAATGGATCGCCGTAATGCGTGTCATTGCCGCGCGCATCCGGGGTCAGCTGGTAACCCTGGTGATTCGCTTCGAGCACACTGGCAAAGCCGATCGGGCCGGCCCAGCCTTCGAACAGATCGCCGCTGACCGAGACCTGCCCTTGGTTCATCCACGAAATTGCGCGGTTGGTGCCGTACACACCGAAGCCGGCGTATTGCGCAGGAGAGATCGGATTCCAGAACCGGTTGGCGTCAAGTTGATAGACCGGAAGTTCCTCGCCATTGACGGTCTTGGTGCCCTGCTGCGGGCCGAAGAAGAAGTCGAACATGCCCTGTTCATTGAGGCCGGCGAAGGACTCGTGCACCCAGTACACCGAACGGCCGACGCTTGCGTCCCAGTTGAAGCGATCGAGCAGCATACCCTTCAGGCCGGCGTGAATGTCCCAGTTTTGCTCGCGATCGTAGGTGTTACCCGAATTGCCGAGTTCAGACTGTACGAATTGGCGGAAATAGTTGCCGATGACCTGGCCGGTGGTCTTGTCGTAGAAGCCGTTCGGCAGGCCGCCCATCGCGTAGAGAAACGGCAGCTCGGTGTTCGAGATGCCGGTGGTTCTCCACAGACCGATCGCACCGTAGGCCTGCATGCCGTTGCCGAAGTCGTAGCTGCCGTAGATGTAGCCATCCTTGTCGTCGCGGCCCGGCGTCAACACCCAGTCGCGAAACAAGGCTTTCTGCGCGCAGTAGTAGCCGTTGTCGTTGACATGGTTGCCGTCGCCGTAGCTGAGGTCGTGGCGCTGTGTGTAGAAACCGCCAAAGCCTTTCGCATCGCAGGCGCCGCTCGGCGGATTGATACGCGCGCCGTCGCCGTTCCACAGCGCCAGGCCCGGATAAAGATTCCAGCCGAACGCGCGCGCATTGCGGTCGTAAGCGCCATAACCTGCGTCCGCTTCCGAGGCCGTCCAGGGACGGTCGCGGCCCCAAAGTGCGCTGCGGTGCGCGCGCTCGACGTTGTAGACGATGTGCCAGTTGTCACCGCTGTTGCCGCCGACAAAATTGAAATCGCCGTAATTGCGGCCGCCGCGTTCGGAGCGGCCGGCCTGCACGTCAACGTCATAGCCGTTGTAGCTATGCTTGAGGATGACGTTGATGACGCCTGCGATCGCGTCCGAGCCGTAGATCGCCGACGCGCCCGTCGCCAGGATCTCCACGCGGTCGATCATGCCGGTCGGAATATTGTTCAAGTTTTGAAAATTGCGGCTCGCGCCGGCCGGTTGCGGATAGTCATCGACGCGTCGGCCGTCGATCAGCAACAGCGTACGGTTCGAGCCCAGGCCGCGTAGGTTTGCCTGGCGCGCATTGACCGTGGTGCTGCCCCAGCTCGGCGGTGTTTCGGTCGGGAACGACTGGGTCAGCGACCCAACCAGTTCGAACACGGTGTTGAAACCCTGTGCCTTCATTTCTGCACCGGTGATGATCGTGACCGGCGCCGGGCCTTCGATCTCCGTACGCGCGATACGCGAACCGGTGACCACGATCTTTTCGAGCTCGGCCGTCTTCGCCTTGGTCGCCTGGTCTTTCGGCGCCTGATCGGGCGTGGTTTGCGCGAGTGCCGCGAAAGGCGCGGCGAGGGCGAGCGCGAGTGCGCTGGCGAGCGTGTTGCGACGTAGCGACGACGATGTCATATATTGAGCCCCGAGATGATGAGTTGTCGGAAGAACAGTCCCATGAACGAACATGCTGAAACCGCAGGTTCCGCTGCGGCCGAGATTGGGATCGAATTTAGATCGTTCTAATTGATATGACACTAGCATGACGTTCGCCGCTACGCACGCTGCAATGCGGGGTAGACGTTTTTCTCACTATTCGGGCAGAATTAAAAACTTGAATCGTTCTAAAGGCATCAGAGCATGAGCGACAGTCGGCGCCGTAGGGTCACCCTCAACGACATCGCGGAGGCGGCGCGGGTGTCGCGCGCAACCGTGTCGCTGGTGCTGCGCGACAGCCCGCTCGTGCACGCGGACACGCGCGCGCGGGTGGAGACGCATATGCGCAAGCTCGGCTACGTCTACAACCGGGCCGCAGCGAATCTGCGCCGCCAGACTTCCTCGAGCGTAGCGCTCGTGATCAACGACTTGTCCAACCCGTTCTTCGCCGAGTTCGCCGCCGGCGTCGACGAGGCGCTGGCCGCAGCGGGTTACGTAACCTTGCTTGGCGGCACCGGCGAGTCGGCTTCGCGTCAGCAAGCCGTGCTCGGCTCGCTGATGGAGCATCAGCCCGCAGCGATCATTCTTTCGCCGGCCGAAGGCAGTGACGCTTCGCGGATCGCCCATGCGGTAGGCGCGCACACCCCGCTGCTCGTATTCAATCGCGAGCTCGAAGGCGCGGGCTGGGATTTTCTCGGTCTCGACAACCGCCGCGGTGCGCGCCTTGCGACCGAGCATCTGCTCAAGCAGGGCCATCGTCGCATTGCTTTCTTCGGCGGCCATGCTGATTCGAGTTCATGTCGCGAGCGGCGCTTGGGCTATGGCGACGCGCTCGCTGCCGCGGGTGTCACGCCCGAGCCGCAATGGCTGGTCGAATGCGCGCCGACACGTCTGGAGGCGGCCGCGCAAACTGGCGCCTTGTTCGTGCGCGACCCGGTGCCGACTGCGGCGGTATGCTACAACGACGCCGTTGCACTGGGCCTGATGCTGGGCCTCGCACGGCGCGGGCGCCGGCCCGGTCACGATTTCGCCCTCACCGGGTTCGACGATATCCCCGAATCCGCGATGAGCGTACCGCCGCTCACCACGCTTGCCGCCGATCCGCGCGCGCGCGGACGTCAGGCCGCGGCGCTCGTGCTTGCACGGCTCAAGCACGCGCCCGGTGCGCACAAGCGCACGATCGTGCCGGTGCAGCTCGTCGTGCGCGAGAGCAGCGGCGGCGCTGATACCGCGGCGCCGCCATCCGCGCGCAAGCGGCGCTGATCTCGCAGCAAGCGCTCATGGCGCGATAGTGGACGCGGCAAGACGTTGCAGCAACGGTTGCAGCTGCGTTTCGTAATATTGCCACTGCGCGCCCGAAGGTCGGATGCGGCCGCGTACTTGCGCCGCGCTAGCGCTGGAGACGCTATGCCGTGACGCTGCCGGCGTGAGCATCGATGGTTCGAATTCGACGCCGAGATGCATGCACACCCGACGCAGTGTCGTTGCCGGCTCCGCGGCGAGTTGCGCGTAGGCGACGTCGCAAATCCGGCCGGGCAGCACGGTGTGCCAATGGCGCATCAGTCCGCGATACGCGCGGTGAAACTCGGACAGCTGCAGTTGTTCGTAGCTGTAGCCGTTCACGTTCGAAAACAGCATGCGCAAATTCGAAAAGCAAAGATCGCGTGGATCGCGCACCAGATGCAGGAACTTCGCTTGCGGCAACGCTTTGGCGATGTAGCCGAGAGCAACAAAATTCGATGGCAACTTCTCGGTCCAGTAAGCTTTGCCCTGCGTCGCGCCGAGCACACCTGCAAGGTAGCCAGCTCCGATCGCGCCAAAGTCGAATTGCGCCGCGTGTTGCGCGATGTGCGCATCGAGCACGCCGGCGCAATGATGGTCGGCGGCGAGCCGCAGCTGGGCTGCGAAACGATAGGTCTCGCCCAAGGGTTCGATTTGCGAGTGGCCGGCGAGCAGTTGTTCGAGCAGCGTCGTGCCCGAGCGATGCATGCCGATGATGAACACCGGTCCACCACGCGGCGCTGCATGCGCATTGGTGCGGCAGAACCTAGCGGCGCATTGCGCGGCGATGCGTTCGAGTAGTGCGATCTCGGCAGCGTGTTCGTAGCGCAACTGAGCGCGTTTCGCGGCACAGCCGCGTTCGAGCGCATGCCATGCGTCGGCATGGTCGCCCTGTTCGTGCAGCAGGTGGTGTGCGGCGAAAGACAATTGAATCGCATCGCTGCTGTTTCGTGGAACCGACTTGAGCAGCAGTCGCAGCTGTGCGATCTGGTCGGATGTTGCGCCGCCCAGTTGTGACAGTACCCACCAAGCCTGCGACATCGCGGGAGCACGTGCCAACGCGCGCTCGATCGCTTGCCTGGCGTATTCGGTGCGACCGGCGAACAAGCTCAGTGTCGCATCGATATAGTGCGCCAGCGCGCTTTCCGGATCCTGCGCAAGCGCGTTTGCGCAAAGTCGCTCGGCCAGCACATGTCCGCCGCAGTTGCTGGCGATCATCGCCGCTTCGAGCACGGCCGTGGTTGTCCATGCACCGATCTCGGTATCGCGCAGCAGCGTCAGCGCCGCGTCCGGCTCGCAAACAAAATTGAGCAGGCGCAGGAGTTCGAGCACCGGTTTCGCCTGCGTAGGCGCAAGACGCAACGCGGACAGCGCGTGTGAATGTCCACTGCGATAACGGCCGGCTTGCAGATCATCCAGCGCTTTGCGCAGCAACGGTTCCAGCATCGCGCGAGCGCCCGAAACAATATTCATGTCGACATTCTACGTGCGGACCGGCATCCGAAAAAAAGCCCGGCCGAAGCCGGGCTGAGCGACGTCGCGTTGGAGAGCGATCAGTCAAACTTGTACGCAAACTCGAGCGAATACTGCCGGCCAAGCTGGTTGTAGATGTTGAACCATGTCCAGGCGTAATCCTGACTGTAGTTGTCGCGCACGTCGGCCTTGTTGAACACGTCGGTCACGTATAGGTTGATTCGCGCCTTTTCGTTGAATGCATAGCCGACACTCGCGTTGTAGAAGATCGGCGGCGCGCCCTTGTGCCAGACCCGGCCGTTCGACAACCCGGTGAGCGGATCGGTGCAATCGCTATAGCGCGGAATGAAGCCGTCCGACAGAGGCAGGCAGTTCGAGTAATGTCCGCTCTTCAGGCCATTCTGGCGCGTACCGAGCACCGTCGCGGTCCATGGTCCGTACTGCCATTCGACCGTGCCGCGCAGTCGGTGGATCACGTGATCGAATCGCTCGTCGACCCAAGGCTCGCCCGCGCGTGCTTCGGTTTGATATTTGGTCGAAAGCGTGTAGTCCATGCCGAGATTGAAATTACCCCAGTTCGGTGTCTCGATCTTGTACTTGAGGGACGCGTCGATGCCGCCGTTGCGCTGGCCGCCCTTGTTGATGGGACCCTGCTCGACCGACAGCAACTGCCCGCTTGCGTCGCGGTGGATGCGCGTCTTGACGAAAGCGCAATCGCCCGCGGTCGGAGGCAGGGCGCCATTCGGCCCGAACGCGCAGGCGCGTTCGATCGACAGTTCGTCATCCGCGCTGATGTCCTGGATCTCGCCCTTGAGGAAGATGTACCAGTAGTCGACGCTAAGAGACAGGTTGTCGAGCGCGTTCCAGACCGCGCCGTAGGTGAACGAATGGCCCTTCTCGTAGTCGAGCTGAGTCGAACCCTGGCGCGTGACCAGTACGTTATGCGTGTACGGCGTGTTCAGACCGCAATCGGGATACGTTGAGCCGTCCTTCTGGCACAGGTACTGGTCGGTAATGCGAGTCGATTGCGAGCTGGCGCGCGCATAGGTGTAGTGCATGTCCGGCGCGCGGAAGCTGGTCGCATAGGTGCCGCGCAGCAACAGGTTGTCCAGCGGTCGATATTCGAGACCGGTCATATAGCTGGCATGGCTCGCGTTACGCACGGCGTTGTAGCGATCCCAACGCGCGCCGATATTGGCAGTTAGGTTCGAGAGGATCGGCACGCGCGTCTCGGCGCCGATCGCGTAACGATTGCGCGTGCCGCCGCCTTGGTCGGCGAAGCCGACATTGTCGGCGGCATCGAAATCTCCGGCGAGCAGGCGCGGATCGGTGGACAGCTCATATCCCTGCCGTGCCGCCTCCACTTCCGCGGCAAAGCCAAT
>VBNZ01000010.1:0-496 GCA_005877675.1 Gammaproteobacteria bacterium | reverse complement strand
GCCGCTGACGGTCGCTTGCGCCTCGGTCACCCAAGACTTCGCATCGTTGACCACGTGGCTCATGATTTTGGCGTATTCCGTCGGCGTCAGCGGATTCCACCATTTTTGCTGATCCAGCTTGTAAATCCGCGTGCCGTCCGCCGTCGTGCCGAGCTGCGGTCCGAGGAAGTAGGCGTCGACGACGCTGTTCAAAGACTCCAGAAAACTTTCGTGGGCCTTGTCCTGCGAGCGGCGCGCGGCGACTTCCCAGTCGAAACGATCATTGAAGATCTTGCCCTTCAGTCCGACCGAAAAATCGACATAGCGGTTGCGCGTGTGATTCTCGAATTGATCGAGGCCGCCACCGACTTCGGCCGGCGTGAACTGGCGCACCGCGCTGGTTATCGTGCGGCCGTTCGGATGATCCTTGTCAACGAAACCCGGATCGAACCAGGTGTAATCGCCGCCGGCGAACAGCACTGCGGCGGGCGGATTGGACTGATGCGCCGTCAGCGTT
>VBNZ01000009.1:13827-15211 GCA_005877675.1 Gammaproteobacteria bacterium | reverse complement strand
AGATCGAGATTGAGATTCTCGATGCCCACGTCCTGCGCCTGCTTGACCGCGCGCTCGGCTTGCTGCGCGTCATGAATGCGGCCAATGCGTTTCAAGGCTGCGTCGTCAAAACTCTGCACACCGAAACTGATGCGATTGACGCCGGCGCGGCGATACCCCGCGAACGGACCGTGCTCGACCGTGCCCGGATTGGTTTCAAGCGTGATCTCGATGTCGCGTGCGAAATCGAGCCGCGCGGCGACGCCGTCGAGCAGGCGCGCGATTTCGTCCGGCGCGAACAGACTCGGCGTGCCGCCGCCAAAAAATATACTTTGCAGCATGCGGCCCTGCGCGAGTGGCAGATCCTGATCGAGATCAGCCAGCAGCGCATCGACGTACTCGCGCTGCGGCAACGTGCCCGGCGCGTTGTGCGAATTGAAATCGCAGTACGGGCATTTGCGCACGCACCATGGGATATGGACGTAAAGCGAAAGTGGCGGCAATGAGCGCATGCTGCGGATTGTAGAGCTGGTGACGCAGCGTCAGCGCTGCGCCTGCAGCATTTCGCGCAGGCGTGCGAGCGCGAGGCCGCGATGGCTGATGTGGTTCTTGAGCGCCATCTCCATCTCGCCCGCGCCGCCGTGCTGCGGGTCGAAAAATACCGGATCGTAGCCGTGCCCCTGGCTGCCGCGCGGCGCGTCGAGGATACGTCCGCGCCACCGTCCCTCGGCGATCAGCGGTGCAGGATCGTCGGCGTGGCGCAGTAGCACGAGCGTGCAATGGAAATGGGCAGCGCGCTGTGCCTCGGGTACGCCGCGCAACGTGTCGAGCAGTTTGGCGATATTCGCCGCGGCGTCGCCGTGCGCGCCTGCGTAACGCGCGGAATGCAGACCCGGCGCGCCAGCGAGCGCATCCACGCAGAGGCCGGAGTCGTCGCCGAGTGCGGGCAATCCGGAACTGCGCGCAGCATAGCGCGCCTTGATCAGTGCGTTTTCGACGAACGTCGCTCCGGTTTCGGCGGCGTCGGTGATGCCGAGTTCGCCCTGCGCAATGAGTTCGATATCGAGGTCGCGCAGGATGTCGCGAATTTCGGCGAGCTTGCCGCGATTGCTGCTCGCGACGACAATCCTACGCACGCGCGAGCGCCTCGCGCTGCATGTGCAAAAGTTCGCTGATTCCTTTTTGCGCAAGCCCGAGCAGCGCATCGAGTTCGTCGCGGCGGAACGCGTGGCCTTCCGCGGTGCCCTGCAGTTCGATGAAGCCGCCGCCGTCGTTCATCACGACATTAAGATCGGTGTCGCAGGCGGAATCCTCGGGATAGTCCAGATCGAGCACCGGCGCGCCGCGATACACACCGACCGAGACCGCGGCAACCGCGCCGAGGATCGGATTCTTCTTCAGCGCA
>VBNZ01000009.1:5834-13809 GCA_005877675.1 Gammaproteobacteria bacterium | reverse complement strand
GACCAAGGCGACATACGCGCCGGTGATCGCGGCGGTGCGCGTGCCACCGTCGGCCTGCAGCACGTCGCAGTCGAGCGTGATGGTTCTTTCGCCAAGAGCGACGCGATCGACACAGGCGCGCAGGGAGCGACCTATGAGCCGCTGTATCTCCATCGTGCGCCCGCCCTGGCCGCCGCGCGCGGCTTCGCGCTGCGTGCGTTCCTTGGTCGCGCGCGGCAGCATGCCGTATTCGGCGGTGACCCAGCCTTCGCCCTTGCCGCGCAGGAATTGCGGCACGCGATCTTCCACGCTTGCCGTGCACAGCACGCGCGTGTCGCCGAACGCGACCAGCACTGCGCCTTCGGCAAAGCGCGTGTAGCGGCGCTCGATCGTGACTGCGCGCAACTGGTCGGCGGCGCGGCCGCTGGGGCGAGGAGTTGAGGACATACGCAATGCTCCGGTTTGGCGAAGCAGTTTAGCAGGCGACGAAATCGGTGGCCCGCGAACGCTAGCCGCAAGCCGAGGAGCATTGGCGGACTGTCGCTGCTTTTCCGATTCCCGATTCCCGGCTGCCGGCTCTTCAATGGCATACTGCGCACCCGTAACAAGGCTGTATCCTCATGATCCGCAGCATGACCGCCTTCGCCAGCGCCGACGCCGACACGCATTGGGGTGCGCTGAGCTTCGAATTGCGCTCGGTCAATCATCGCTATCTCGAACTCAATCCGCGTCTGCCGGATGAGTTGCGCGCGATCGAGCCTGCGCTGCGCGAGCGCGTGGCGGCAAAACTCACGCGTGGCAAGGTCGACGTAAATCTGCGCTTTCGTGCCAGCGATGCGGCGGCGAGCGAGATCCGTCTCAACGAGGCGATGCTCGATCGTCTCGAGGCGGCGACGCTGCGTCTGGGCAAGCGTTTTCCGCAGCTCGGCGCCGACCTCACGCGTCTGCTCGACTGGCCCGGGGTGATCCAGCGCGAGGAAGTCGATCAGGAAGGCCTGCGCCAGGCAGCGCTCGATCTGCTTGAACATGCGCTGGCCGATCTCATTGCGACGCGGCAGCGCGAGGGCGAGCGTCTCGGCGGATTCCTGCGCGAGCGTCTGGATGGCATTGCGCGCGTCGTCGCCGACGTGCGCAGCTGGCTGCCGGAAATCCGCAAGGCGTTGCGCACGCGGCTCGAAGCCAAGCTTGCGGAAATCACCAGCGATACATCGAAACTCGACTCCGGGCGCGTCGAACAGGAGCTCGTGCTGCAGCTTTCGCGCATCGACGTCGACGAGGAACTGGATCGCCTGACGGCGCACATCGCCGAGGCGCGCCGCATTCTCGGCTCGCCCGAGCCCGCCGGCCGTCGCCTCGATTTTCTGATGCAGGAATTCAACCGCGAGGCCAACACGCTCGGTTCCAAGTCGGCCGACCAGCGTACGACGCAAGCCGCGATCGACCTCAAGGTGCTGATCGAGCAGATGCGCGAACAAGTACAAAATGTAGAATAATATACAAATGTCCGGCACGCTCTACATCATCGCCGCGCCTTCGGGCGCCGGAAAGACCAGGATCGTGCTGTCGGTGTCGTACACATCGCGACCGCCGCGGCCGAACGAGATCAACGGCGTGCACTACCACTTCGTCTCGCGCGCACTGTTCGAGGAAATGGTCAAACGCGGCGAGTTCTTCGAGCATGCCGTCGTGCACGGTGATCTCAAGGGAACGGCGCGCACGCAGGTTGAGAAGACGCTGGCGCAGGGCAAAGACGTGCTGCTCGAAATCGACTGGCAGGGTGCGCGCCAGGTGCGTGTGCAGATGCCCGGCACGGTGAGCATTTTCATCCTGCCGCCGTCGCGCGCAGAACTCGAACGCCGCCTGCGCGCGCGCGCGTCCGACAGCGAGGAAACGATCCGGCGGCGCCTGGCCGACTCACGCGAGGACATCGCGCATGCGGTGGAATTCGACTATCTCGTGGTCAACGACGATTTCGCAACCGCGCTCGCCGACCTGCGCGCGATCGTGACGAGCCGGCAGCTACGCTCGGGCGAGCAGCGCGAGCGCCAGGCGGCGCTGCTAGCGGATCTGCTGCGCGGCGAGGCCTGAAGCGCCGTCGGCGCAAGGCGCGCTTGAACGCCCGCGCGTCGCCCGCTAACGTGGGGCGATGAGCGAACCGTTTGCCGACTTTGCCGCGGCCTCGCATGCGGTGCTGGAGTACCTGCAGGCGAACGTGCCGCTGGCGCTGTGGATGGTCACGCGCACCGATGGCGCGCACTGGATCGTACTCAACGCGGCCGATCGTGGGTACGGCGTCAAGGTCGGCGACATGCTGCCCTATGCCGAATCGCTGTGCGCGCAGCGGATCGAATGCAATGCCCCATCGATCGCGCCCGATGTCGACGCGGAGCCGGCGTATCGCGATGCACCTGCGCGACGGCGTGGACCGATCGGCGCCTACATCAGTTTTCCGCTGCAACGCGAGGACGGTGGCCTGTTCGGCACGCTCTGCGCCGTGCATCCCGAGCCGCAGGGCACAGAGTTGTTGCGCCAGGAAACCCTGCTCGCGCTGCTCGCGCGCCAGCTTGCGACGATCCTGCATTACGATCTCGCGCGCGAGGATGCCTGGCGCCGCGCGCTGCGCAGCGAAGCCGAGGCAAATATCGATGCGCTCACTGGCGTGCTCAACCGGCGCGGCTGGGAGTGGGTGTGCGAACGCGAAGAACAGCGCTGCCGCGATCTCGGCGCGCCAATCGCGGTGCTGATGTTCGATCTGGACGATCTGAAACGCATCAACGATAGCCAGGGTCATGCCGCGGGCGATGCGCTGCTGCGCGATACCGGCACGGCCTTGCGCGGCGCACTGCGCGAGGATGCCGCGCTCGCGCGCACCGGTGGCGATGAGTTCGCGGTGCTGTTGCCGGGAGCGTCGGCGCGCGAGGCGGAAGCCATCGCGCAGCGTCTGCGCGCGACGCTCGATCAAGCCGGCGTGCGCGCCTCCTGCGGAATGGCTTCACGCAAGCCGTACCGCGGCTTGCACGAAGCATGGCAGCGCGCGGATGCGGCGATGTATGCCGACAAACAGTCGCGCCGCACGATGCGTGTCTGACGCAGCGCTTAACCGCTCTGCGCTGCGCCTTCCGCTGCGCGAAGCGGTCGGGTAAGGTAGCGCCCGTTCCGGCGCATCGCGCGCCCCAGCCCGATCGCGCATGAATCCCGAGCCGACCATCACCGCCGCCGCAGACGATGCGCTGATCAGCATCCGTGGCCTGTCCACGCGGCTCAACGGCAAGACGATCTTCGACGGTGTCGATCTCGATATCCGCCGTGGTCGCATCACTGCGATCATGGGGCCGTCGGGTACCGGCAAGACCACGCTGATGCGCCACATCACCGGTCAGCTCGCACCTGACGCAGGCGAGGTGATCGTCGATGGGCAGAACGTGTGGCGCCTCGGCCGCGACGCGCTGTTCGCGTTGCGCGAAAAGATCGGCTACCTGTTTCAGAATTCGGCGCTGCTGACCGATTATTCGGTATTCGAGAACGTGGCATTCCCGCTGCGCCAGCATTTAAAGCTGCCTGAGGAATTGATTCGCAATCTGGTGTTGACCAAGCTGCAGGCGGTTGGTCTGCGCGGCGCGGCCGAGCTGATGCCGAGCGAGCTGTCGGGCGGCATGATGCGCCGTGTCGCGCTCGCGCGCGCGATCGTGCGCGATCCGATGCTGATCATTTACGACGAACCGTTCGTCGGCCTCGATCCAGTAGCGCTCAATCAGATACTCAAATTGATCCGTACGCTCAATGAGACCTTGGGCGTGACCAGTATTCTCGTTGCACACGAACTCGCAGCGGTGCGTCAGATCGCCGATCAGATTTACCTGCTCGCCGCAGGCAAGATCGCCGCGCATGGCGCGCCCGATGAACTCGCGCGCGGCGAGACGCCGTGGACCAAGCAGTTTTTCACCGGCGCAATCGACGGTCCGGTGCCGTTCCAATATCCCGCACCCGATTACGCGACCGAACTTGGTCTCGCCGGGAGCCGCGCATGAACGCGCGCATGCGAGCGGCGGGTAAAATTCCGTCGCGTTTCACCGAAGGTCTCGCGCAGATCGGCGCCTGCGGCATCTTCGGGCTGCAGGTGCTCGTGGCGGTGCCGCGCAGCCTGCGTCACTTCAGGGAAACGATACGCCAAGTCTGGTTCGTCGGTGCGATGAGCCTCGTCATCATCATGACCTGCGGCCTGTTTGTCGGCATGGTGCTTGGCCTGCAGCTTTATGATGTGTTGTCGCGATTCGGCGCGACTGCCGCGAGCGGCACCGTCGTGGCGTTTGCGTTGTATCGCGAACTTGGCCCAGTCGTTACCGCGCTGTTGTTCGCGGGACGCGCGGGCACCTCAATCACCGCCGAGATCGGCCTGATGCGCGCGACCGACCAGATCGACGCGATGGAAATGATGGCGGTCGATCCACGCGCGTATGTGGTTGCGCCGCGCTTTCTTGCCGGCATCATCGCGATGCCGTTGCTGGCGTGCCTGTTCAACGCGCTGGCGATACTCGGCGCACATGGCGTCTGCGTAAGTTGGCTCGGGATGGACAACGGCACGTTCTGGTCGAATATGACCTCGAACATCGATGTGTGGAAAGACGTGATCAACGGCGTATGGAAGAGCGTCGCGTTCGGCGCGGTATGCACGCTGATCGCGACGTTCCAGGGCTATACGACCGCGCCGACCAGCGAGGGCGTGGCATACGCGACAACGCGCACCGTGGTGTTTTCCTCGATCGCGACGCTCGCGCTCGACTTCGTCATGACCGCGTTCCTGATGTAACGCAAGGATAGAGAACCAATGGCACAACGACAGTCTTATCAGATCGGCACCGGGCTCTTTATCGTGCTCGGATTCGCCGCGCTCGCATACCTGGCGACGCAGACGACGTCGCTCGCGAACTACCGCCAGGGCGACAGCTATACGCTCAACGTCGAGTACACCAACATCGGCCAGCTCAAGCTGCGTGCGCCGGTCAAGCTCGCGGGCGTGCGCGTCGGCACGGTCAGTGCGATCGAGCTCGAGGCTGACAAGCTGCAGGCCAAGGTGTCACTCGCGATCGACAGGCGTTTCAACAAGATTCCGGATGATTCTTCCGCAGCGATATTCACGAGCGGTTTATTGGGAGACCAGTACGTTTCCATCCAGCCGGGCGGGTCGCCCGACAGCTTCAAGGACGGCGACCAGTTCGTGCTGATGCAGAATTCGATGCAGCTTGAGGAACTGATCGGCAAATATCTGGTCGGACAGGGCGACGCCGGAAAACCCGGTGACAAGGGGTCGGCGAAAAACGAAGTCCAGCCAGAAGCCAAGCCGGATCAGAAACTCGAGCAGAAGCCCGAACCGAAAAAATAATCGCTTACCGCTCACGCGTTAGCCACAGGACTCGAAAAATGCGCTTTGTATACTCATTGCTTTGTGTGCTCGCACTCGCGCTGACCGCGCCGGCGCATGCCGATACGCCGTCGCCGAATCAGGTCGTGCAGATGCTCGTTGACGATCTGGGCAAGACCATGGAGGCGCGCCGCGCCGAACTGTCCAAGGACCGCGAAGGCCTGCTCAAGGTGATCGACGGCATCGTGTTGCCGCACTTCGATATCGATTACGCCTCGATTCTCGTGCTCGGCCAGAACGCGCGCACCGCGACGCCGGATCAGCGCGCGCGCTTCGCGCACGCGATGTACAACTCGATCACACATCGCTACGCCGAGGGCCTGCTCAAGTACACCGAAGGCCGCGTGCGCGTGCTGCCGCTGCAGGGTGAGCTCAACGACAAGCGCACCCTGGTGCGCACCCAGGTCGTGCTCGACGACGGCAAGCTCGTACCGGTCGACTACGCGTTCCGCAAGACTTCGAACGGCGACTGGAAGGCCTACGATGTGATCATCGAGGGCATTTCCTACGTGACCAACTACCGCAACCAGGTCGCCGCGGAAATCGCCAAGTCCAGTCTCGACGCGCTCACGACGCGTCTGGAAACGCAGGGCGCCAAGGCGCTCGAGAAGATGGATGCGGAAGGCGTCAAGTGAGCTCGCCTCGCGTCGAGATCGATGCCGACACGCTCGGCACGCTGCGCGTCAGTGGCGTGATCTCGTATGCGAATGCGGCTGACGCACTCGCGCGTCTGCCCGCGCCGCGCGGACCGGGCGCGATGGACCTGGACCTTTCGGGACTTCAGCACGCGGACAGCGCGACGCTCGCCGTGCTGATCGCGTGGGCTGCGCGCGCGCGCAAGCGCGGCGGCGAGCTGCATCTGCGTAACGCGCCGCAGGCGCTGCGCAATCTGGCGCATTTGTCCGATCTGGAAAGCCTGCTCGGTCTGGTCTGATTCCGACGCACCGACACGGCCGCGCAGGCCCGCACGCGCCGAGAATCCCGCAGACCCGGCGCCCCTTTTGCGAGTTGGATACACAAGATCATTCGCGAAATTCAGGCGAGCAAGGAAGTGTGGGGCGAGATCACCGGATATATCGACACCGCGGAAAAATTCGAAGCGCATCGCATGGAATTGGCCACGCATGAATGGACGCGCATGAAGGCGGCGGATTCGCGCGAATGCCGCAATTGTCATGCCTTCGACGCAATGAGCGCAGAAAAGCAGAAGCAGTCCGTGTTCAAGAAGCACATGCAGGCGAAAGCGGACGGCAAGACTTGCATTGATTGCCACAACGCATCGCGCACCACTTGCCCAAGGAATACCGTGATCCCGGCGAGGAGGAATAGACGCCCGGGTAGTCGTCAGTGCTTTTGCGGCTCCGCCTTCGGCTGCTCGATTTTCTGCTCCGCCTTTTCCTGTTCCTTGAGCAGCTTCTCGACATCGACATCATCGACGCCCTGTAGCGACTGGATCGCCTCCATCGGCGGGTTGCCGTCGTAGATGCGATACAGGCGACGCTGGCGATACGCATCGCGATAGAACACGTAGGGGTCATACACGCCTTCGAGCAGGCTCTCGGCGTCGATTGCGCTTGAGCGCAGCGTGACGAGGTACGCTACCGTCGGCAGATATTCGGCATGCAGCTTCATGTCGTGGCTGCGCGAATACCAGTGCAGCGGATCAAGCACGAAGGTGTCGACCGGGAATGCCGCGATATCGCGCCCGCTGGTCGAACCGACGAGCGGCAGCACAAGGTAGGGACCTTCCGGGAATCCCCATTTCGCCAGCGTCACGCCAAAGTCGGTGTCGTGCACGTCGATGCCCATTTCGCTCGCGGGATCGAACAGGCCGAGCACGCCGACCGTGGTATTGACCACCAGCCGGCTCGTCGCAGTGAAAGCGTATTTGCCATTGCCCTGCAATAGATCGTTGACGATCGTGATCGGCGATTCGACGTTGGCGAAGAAGTTGCTGACCAAGCGCCGCGTCGTGTTGTTCGTCACTTTGCGATAACCGACCGCGACCGGACGGATCGCCACGCGGTCGGCGAAGTCGTTGAACGCGTACATCTTGCGGTTGAAGTTTTCATACGGGTCGTCCTTGCGCGGCATCGGCGTGGCGCAGCCGGCACTGAGTGAAATGCAGGCGGCGAGGGCGAGGCGAAGGGGGGCTTTCGTCAAGTCGGGCATCGGGGTCGTGGCTTTGCTGGCACCGCACGGCTGGCGGCGGCAAAAGTAAAACGGGGGAATCGAAGTGTTAAGTTAACGCATCTTGGGCCTGCCCCGCACTTCTCAAGGGCCGCGGGTACAGGCGCAGTTCAGTTCGCAAGTCCTTGCCATGCTTGGGGTTTGCACTGCAGCATCGCGAAAAGCTACAATGCTGTACGTATAGTTTTCTAAAATGGCCGCGCGTGGCCCGTGCCGTCCGTAATGGTTGGCCGTTGATGGTTGCGCGCCCGCGGTGCCCGCGGTGCGGCGATGTTCGACAGTCATGCGTCGCCGCCTTTGCGCGGCAACGGCAAGTGTTTCGCAAGTTTTGAGGATTTTTATGGCCCGTATCACCGTAGAAGATTGCCTGGAAGTGGTCGACAACCG
>VBNZ01000009.1:0-5825 GCA_005877675.1 Gammaproteobacteria bacterium | reverse complement strand
TGAGGGCGACCAAGCGCGCGCGGCAGCTCGCCAATGGCGCCGACTGGCTGGTCGAAGGCACGCACGACAAGCCGACCGTGCTCGCGTTGCGCGAAATCGCCGGACGTAAGGTCAGCCAGGAGCTGATCGATCAAGTCGACCGCGCCGCGCGCGAGAAGGCCGAGCGCGAAGCGCTCGAGTGGGCCGCCGCCGAAGTCGACGACGACCTGTCGAAGATGGGCGACGAGCCGTGATTCACCGGCGCGCCACGCGCATTCCGCGCGGTCGCACCGAGGCGGTTGCTGCGTGCGGCCGCGACTGTCCACAGCACGCAGGTTCGCTAGCGCGGAGCCGCTGATCGCATGAGCACGTCTGTACGGGAAGACATCCCTGTCGACGTGCAAGCGCTCGAAACCCGCCTGCGCGGTTATCTTGCGGAAGATCAGATTGGCCGGGTGCACGAGGCTTATTTTACCGGCGCGCGCGCGCACGCAGGTCAGACGCGCAAGAGCGGCGAGCCCTATATCACGCATCCGGTCGCGGTCGCGGCCATCCTCGCCGATCTCGGCATGGATGCGGAAACGATCATCGCCGCAATCCTGCACGATACGCTCGAAGACACGCCGCTGCCGCGCGCGGAAATAGAATCCACATTCGGCCCGACCGTCGCCGAACTCGTCGACGGCGTCACCAAGCTAGACAAGGTCAAATTCCGCAGCCTGCAGGACGCCGCGGCCGAGAGTTTTCGCAAGGTGCTGCTTGCGATGGCGCACGACCTGCGCGTGATCCTGATCAAGCTAGCCGATCGTCTGCACAATATGCGTACGCTCGGCAGCATGAATCTCGCTTCGCGCCGGCGCATCGCGCGCGAAACGCTCGACATTTATGCGCCGATCGCGCAGCGCCTCGGGATGAACAAGTTCAAGTCCGAACTGCAGGACCTTGGTTTCCGCGCGCTGTATCCCGATCGCCATCGCGTGATCGAGGCGCGGATCAAGAGCGTGTTCGGCAACCGGCGCGAAGCGATGGGCAAGATCGAGGCCGCGTTGTCGGCCCGCCTCAAGGCCGAAGGCATCGCGCATCGCGTCGTGAGCCGCGTGAAAACGCCCTATAGCATCTACACCAAGATGCGCGGCGAGCACAAAACCTTCACCCAGCTGATGGACGTCTACGGTTTTCGCGTTGTCGTCGCCGGCGAGACGCTGCAGTGCTATCGCGCGCTCGGCGCGATCCACGCGCTGTACAAGCCGCTCGACAGCCGTTTTCGCGATTTCATCGCGATCCCGAAGGCGAACGGATATCAGTCGCTGCACACCGTGTTGTTCGGGCCGTTCGGCGCACCGATTGAAATCCAGATACGCACTGAGGAGATGGATCAGGGCGCAGAGCGCGGCGTTGCCGCACACTGGGTCTACAAGACCGCGGCCGATCCGGCCAATGCCGCGCAATCGCGTGCGCGCGACTGGATCGCAGGCCTGGTCGAGACGCAGGCGCGCGAAGCCTCGTCGTCCGAGTTCCTCGAAAATGTAAAAGTGGATTTGTTCCCGGACGAGGTTTATCTGTTCTCGCCGAAAGGAAAAATCTACGCGCTGCCGCGCAACGCGACCGCGCTCGATTACGCCTACTTCGTGCACACCGACATCGGCAATCACGCGGTCGCGGCGCGCGTCGACAAGAAATTGGTGCCGCTGCGTACGCGCCTCAATTCCGGCGAGACGGTCGAGATCATCACGGCGCCGTCGGCGCAGCCGCATCCGCAATGGCTCGAATGGGTCGTGTCCGCGCGTGCGCGCGTGGCGATTCGCAACAACCTAAAGCATCTGCAGCATGAGGAGGCCATTGCGCTCGGCCACCGCATGCTCGATCGCGCGCTCGAAGCGCAGGGCGTGATGCTCGATGCGATTCCGCTGAAGACGCTCGACCGCTATCTCGCCGACGCAAAATTCAAGCGCCTCGAAGAACTGCTGGCCGACATCGCGCTTGGCAATCGCATGCCCGATCAGGTCGCCGCGACGCTCGCCAAGGGCGCCAAGCCGAAAGCGCATGGCAAGCGCCCGGCCGAGAAGGAGCTCATCACCGGCGTCGAGCGCGGCGTGCTCACCTTCGGCAACTGCTGTCATCCGCTACCCGGCGACGAAATTTTTGGCTATCTCTCGCAGGGCAAGGGCGTAGTTGTGCATCGGATGGAATGTCCGAACGCGGCCGAGTATCGCAAGACGCCCGAGCGCATCATCGCAATGGGCTGGGACATCGAAGTGCCGCGCGACTACCGCGCACGCCTGCGTGTGGTGACCGAGAACAAACCCGGCGTGCTTGCCACGATTGCGGCGGCGATCGCCAAGGCCGAGTCGAATATTGAAAACGTCGAATATCAGGAGCGCGATCTGAATACTTCGACCCTGATGTTCACGATCGAAGTGCGCGACCGCAAACATCTCGAGGAAGTGATGTCGCGCATACGCCGCACGGCGGTGGTACATGCGGTGCAGCGGCATCCGGTTTGAGGGAGCTGCCTCAAAATCTACTACGCTCGACACGGTGCGCCCCGGCAGTGCTCGGAGTCGCAAATGCGGCGAGTCATCCTCAGATGCTGGCGTGTACACTCCGCTTCCGCGCTGCGGCGTCGCGCCCGATCTGATCTAGGCCGACGCTAGCTAAAGTGGGGCCTGCGCTCGCTACAATGTGAGGCAGGTCCGTCGCATCTGCGATTCTCCACAGAGGAACAACCATGCCTCGTCAAATCATTCATTCCGCCCGTGCGCCGAAAGCCATCGGCCCCTATTCGCAGGCCGTGCGAGTCGCCAACACCATATACCTATCAGGGCAGACGCCGCTTGACCCGGCGACAGGCGAGCTCGTCACGGGCGATATCGCGGCGCAGGCGCGGCGTGTGTTCGAGAATCTGAAAGCCGTATGCGAAGCCGCAGGCACTTCGTTCGCGCAGGTTGCACGCGTCGGCATCTATCTCACCGACCTGGGCAATTTCGCCGCGGTCAACGGCGTGATGAAGGAGTATTTCGCCGAACCGTATCCGGCGCGCTCGACCATCGGTGTCGCCGCGCTGCCGCGCGACGCGCAGGTCGAGGTCGACATGATCGTGGTGCTCGAATAGCGCTGCGTTGCGTTTGGTGTCGACACCGCCACAAGAAGTAGGCGCGCGCCTCGCCACGACGCTTCCCGGTGTCGGCCCTGCCGTCGCCGCGGCTTTGCAGCGGCTCGGCCTGGTCACACTGCAGGATCTGTGGTTCCACCTGCCGCTACGCTACGAGGACAAGACGCGCATCACCGCGATACGCGATCTGCGTGTCGGCGACACCGCGCAAGTTGAAGGCCGCATCGAAGCGTTCGAGAAAGGTTTTCGATTTCGTGCGCAACTGCGCATTGCGATCGTTGACGACTCGGCGCAGACGTTGCTGCTGCGGTTTTTTCATTTCAACAATGCGCAGGTCAATCAGCTTGCAATCGGCACGCGCTTGCGTTGCTACGGCGAAGTGCGCCGCGGCGCGCAGTGTCTGGAAATGGTGCATCCGCAGTATCAGCGTCTTGCTGCTGACACTGAACAGGCTGTCGAGGAGCGGCTGACGCCGATTTATCCGACCACCGAAGGTCTTGGCCAGAAGCGCCTTGCGGGTTTGATCGAGCGCGCGCTCGCGCTGTTGCCGTCCGATGCCGCGCTGGAACTGATCCCGCAACCGCTGCGCGAGGCGCAGCACCTGACTTCGTTGCGCGCGGCGCTGCTCTACGTGCATCGTCCGCCGCCGGATGCCGATATGTCGCAGCTCATGCTGGGCGCGCATCCCACGCAGCGACGTCTCGCCTTCGAAGAGTTGCTGGCGCAGCATCTGAGTCTCAAGCGCCTGCGCGCGCGCCTGCGTGCGCATCACGCTCCCGTGTTGCGCGGCGACGGCAAGTTGCGCAAGCGCTTCCTCCAAGCCTTGTCTTTCGCGCCCACGCGCGCGCAGCAGCGCGTCGCCGCCGAAGTCGCTCGCGATCTCGGCGCAAGTGCGCCGATGCTGCGCCTGGTGCAGGGTGATGTCGGCTCGGGCAAGACCATCGTTGCAGCGCTTGCAGCGGTTGCAGCGGCCGAGGCGGGTTACCAGGCTGCACTGATGGCGCCGACGGAAATCCTCGCCGAGCAGCACTTTATCAATTTCCACAAATGGCTTTCTCCACTCGGTGTCGAAGTCGTGTGGCTCGCGGGCAAGCTCAAGGGTCGCGTGCGCGCGCAAGCGCTCGCACGCATCGCGGACGGCGCGGCGGTCGCAATCGGCACGCATGCCCTGATGCAGGAAGCTGTGATATTCGATCGACTCGGCCTTGCGATTATCGACGAGCAGCATCGTTTCGGCGTGCATCAGCGCTTGGCCTTGCGCGACAAAGGTCGAGCGGCGCCGCGCAACAGCGGCGCGGAAGCTGGGGGACCGAATAACAAGCATGGCCAGGCGGAAGTCCAGGTGCCGCATCAGCTCGTGCTGACCGCAACGCCGATCCCGCGTACGCTTGCGATGACCGCATATGCCGATCTGGATGTCTCGATCATCGACCAGCTTCCACCAGGTCGAACACCGGTGACGACTGTCGCGCTGTCGAGCTCGCGTCGCGGAGAAGTAATCGAGCGCATCCGCGCGGCCTGTGCGGAGGGGCGGCAAGCCTATTGGGTCTGCACGACGATCGAGGAGTCGGAAATCCTGCTCGCGCAGGCCGCCGAAGTTGCTTTCGCGGAACTGTGCGCGGCGCTGCCGGATATGCGCATCGGCCTCGTGCATGGGCGCCTCAAGCCTGCCGAGAAACAAGCGGTGATGGATGCGTTCAAGCGCGGCGAGCTTGCGCTGCTCGTTGCGACCACCGTGATCGAGGTCGGCGTCGATGTGCCGAACGCGAGTCTGATGGTGATCGAGAATGCCGAACGCCTCGGCCTCGCGCAGTTGCATCAGCTGCGCGGACGTGTCGGCCGCGGCAGCGCGAAATCCAGTTGCGTACTTCTATACCAGCCGCCGTTGTCGGCCATGGCGCGCCAGCGTCTGGATGTGCTGCGTGAGACCAGCGACGGATTTCGCATCGCCGAGAAAGATCTCGAACTGCGCGGCCCCGGCGAGGTGCTCGGTACGCGCCAGACCGGCGAGATCAGCCTGCGCGTCGCCGATCTCGCACGCGATGCGCATCTGCTGCCCGCGATTCAGCGCGTGGGCGAGGTGTTGCTGCGCGATCACGCCGATCTCGTCGAACGCCTGATTGCGCGTTGGATCGGGCAGGCGGCGCGCTTCGCCGACGCCTGATAACCGCGCAGCGGTATCGCGCTGCAGCTTTCACCCATGCGATTGTTCGACATGCGTCAGCGCAGATAGCGCACGTACAGCCGCCGCAATTGGATAAAACGATCGCGCGCCTGCAGCAATTCCGCGTTTTCGGCGTACAGGCGCTGCAACTGATGGTCGCGATGCGCGATCAGCTCACGCAGCGTTGTCGCATCATCGTCGCGCAGCGTGTAGCCAGGTGCGAAGCGTTCGGGCAGCTGGCGGTTGACGTAGTGAGTCGTGTGCTTGCCGGCAATTTCAGCCTGCGGTCGCTGTTTCGAATAAAAATACAGCGCGACGGATTTGCGCGACAGAGCGGCGTGATCGGGCGGCAGTGCGATGCGGTCGAAGCCGTGCCAGCTGCGCTCGGTGGTCTCAAAGATCACACAGCGATTCATCGCAGGCACGATGCGCCGCACGGGCTGCTTGTCCTGATACGGATCACGATACAGCTCGAGGTTGCCGCCCCAGGATTCTTCCCACCGCGGGTTGAGATAGACGATCAGATTGAGGCGACGGTGCCAGCGCTCGCTCGGGTGGTAGTTGAAATCG
>VBNZ01000008.1:6278-14071 GCA_005877675.1 Gammaproteobacteria bacterium | reverse complement strand
GGCGGCGCGCGCTTCCGCTACGAGGCGACCGTCGGTGCCGGCCTGCCGATCGTGCAGACGCTGCGCGACCTGCTCGATACCGGCGACGAACTCGTCGCAGTCGAAGGCATCTTCTCCGGCACGCTGGCCTGGCTGTTCAACAAATTCGATGGCTCCGTGCCGTTCTCAGCGCTCGTACGCGAGGCGCATGAGCTCGGCTACACCGAACCTGATCCGCGCGATGACCTTTCCGGTGTCGACGTCGCGCGCAAGCTGGTAATACTCGCGCGCGAAGCCGGGCGCGAACTGTCGCTCGCCGATGTTGCGGTCGAGAATCTCGTGCCGTCGTCTTTGCTCGGCGCGCAACGCGAGGAATTCATGACGCGGCTTGCCGAACTCGATGCACCAATCGCCGCGCGCTATGCGCAGGCGCACGAGAACGGCAGTGTGCTGCGCTATGTCGCGCGCCTCGATCGCGACGGCAAGGCAAGCGTCGGGCTGGTCGAACTGCCGCACACGCATGCGTTCGCGAACCTGCGCCTGACCGACAATATCGTGCTGTTCTCTACGCGGCGCTACTGCGACAACCCGCTCGTTGTGCAGGGCCCAGGCGCGGGGCCGCAGGTGACCGCGGCGGGCGTGTTTTCCGACCTGCTGCGCGTAGCCGCCTCGCTCGGAGCGCTCGTATGAGTTTGTCGATGGATCACCCAATATGGATCACCCCAATGATGAGTGATGCGTTCAAGCCCTCTCCCTCGCGCTCGCGCGGGGGAGAGGGTTGGGTGAGGGAGGCTTTGCGTCCTTCCGCGTTCGCTGATGCAAGATCAAAAGCCCCCCTCACCCCAGCCCTCTCCCCCGACGATAAAGCCGCCGGAGGAGAGGGAGTAAAGCGTGATGCTTTCAACCCACCTTCGTTGCATCCATGCACGCACGTGCGGGCAACGCCGGGAGCGCGCGTATGACTCCATCAATGCATCGCATCGCGACGCGCGGCGCCCTTGAGCCCTCTCCCTCGCGCTCGTGCGGGGGAGAGGGTTGGGCGAGGGAGGCTTTGCGTCCTTCCGTGTTCGCTGATGCAAGATCAAAAGCCCCCCTCACCCCAGTCCTCTCCCCCGACGATAGAGCTGTCGGAGGAGAGGGAGTAAAGCGTGACGCTTTCAATCCACTTCCGCTGCATCCATGCACGCACGTGCGGGCAACGCCGGGAGCGCGCGTATGACTCCATCAATGCATCGCATCGCGACGCGCGGCGCCCTTGAACCCTCTCCCTCGCGCTCGCGCGGGGGAGAGGGTTGGGTGAGGGGGGCCTTGTGTCCTTCCGCGTTCGCTGCGGAGGAGAGGGAGTAAAGCGTGACGCTTTCAATCCACTTCCGCTGCATCCATGCACGCACGTGCGAGCAACGCCGGGAGTGCGCGCATGACCGCAAAACAGCAAGCAACCGCCTTCGCGCCCGCATCGATCGGCAATCTCGGTGTCGGTTTCGATATCCTCGGCCAGACGATCGAAGGTCCGGGCGACCGCGCCACGGTGCGGCGCGTGGAAGATCCGCGAGTACATGTTGCGGCAATCCGCAACTCACCGATCGCGCTGCCGATGGCTGCGGAGCAAAACACGGCGGGCGCCGCGTTGATTGCGATGCGCGAGACGCTCAAGCTGCCGTTCGGCTTCGAGATCGAACTCGACAAGGGCATCGCGTTCGGCTCCGGCATGGGTGGATCGGCAGCAAGCTGCGTCGCTGCGCTGGTTGCGGCGAACGCGCTGCTCGACGCCCCCCTGTCGCCGGAGGCGCTCTACCCGTTCGCGCTCGCGGGCGAGGCGGTGGCGAGCGGCAGCCATCACGGCGACAACGTCGGCCCGATGCTGCTCGGCGGCATCGTGCTCGCAACGCACGATCGCCTCGTGAAGATTTCCGCGCCCAGCGCTTGGCATGCGGTGCTCGTGCATCCGCATGCGAGTCTCGAAACGCGGCGCGCGCGCGAGGCGCTCAGAGGCGCTTATGCGATCGGCGATTTCGTCGCGCAGAGCGCGAATCTCGCGTTGTTCCTTGCCGGCTGCCAGCGCGGCGATGCGACGCTCGTGCGCGCAGGTCTCAACGATGTGCTGGTCGAACCGCGACGAGCGCCGTTGATTCAGGGTTTCGCAGGCGTGAAGCGGGCTGCGCTCGATCACGACGCGCTCGGTGCGAGCATCTCCGGTGCTGGACCGAGCGTATTCGGCTGGTTTGAATCACGCGCTGCCGCCGAAGGCGCCGCACCTGCCATGCGCGCCGCATTCGCCGCAGCCGGAGTCGACAGCGAGAGTTTCGTTTCGCCGGTGAACGGTCCCGCCGCGAGGGTACTCGCATGAAATACGTCAGCACACGTGGCCAGGCGCCCGCGCTCGGACTTTCCGCTGCGATCGCTACGGGACTCGCGCCCGACGGCGGTCTGTACACACCGCAATCTCTGCCGCGATTCATGCCGGAGGACTTCGCTGGGCGCGAATCCATCGCTGACATTGCCGCGCATCTGCTCAAGCCCTTCTTCACCGGCGATGCGCTCGCCGCGGAACTCCCCGCGATCTGCGCCGAGGCTTTCACTTTTCCCGCGCCGCTGCACGCGCTGTCGACGCCGGATGATCAGGTGCTCGAACTGTTCCACGGTCCGACCGCCGCGTTCAAGGATTTCGGCGCGCGCTTTCTCGCCGCATGCATGCGGCGTCTGCGTCACGACGAGGCTAAGCCGCTTACGATCATCGTCGCGACATCAGGCGATACCGGCGCCGCCGTCGGCGCTGCGTTCGCGGGGATGCCAGGCTTTCGCGTTGCGATTCTCTATCCCGATGGCCGCGTCTCGCCGCGCCAGGCGCATCAGCTCGGCTGCTTCGGCGGCAATGTGCGCGCACTGCGCGTCGCGGGGTCGTTCGACGATTGTCAGCGCCTCGTCAAACAGGCACTCGCGGACGAAGCGCTGCGCGCGCAGGCGCCGCTCGGCTCCGCCAACAGCATCAGCCTCGGCCGCTTGTTGCCGCAGATGGCGTACTACGCGCAGGCTGCGCTCGCGCACTGGCGCGCGCACGAGGCGAAACTGCATTTCGTCGTGCCGACCGGCAATCTCGGCAATGCGGTCGCCTGCGTGCTTGCACGCGCGTGCGGCCTGCCGATCGGCGCAATCGCGCTCGCGACCAATGCCAATCGTGTGATTCCCGATTTCTTCGCCGGCGCAGACTACGCGCCGCAACCAAGCCGCGCCACGCTCGCCAATGCGATGGATGTCGGCGCACCGAGCAATTTCGAGCGCCTCGTCTGGCTCTATCCGGACGCCGCGCAACTGCGTCGCGAATTCGTCGCGCAGACCGTCGATGATGAGGCGATACGTACGACGATTTCGACGCGTTACGCACAATACGGCGAAGTGTTCTGTCCGCATACCGCCACCGCCGTGCACGTGCTCGAGCGTTTACGCAGCGACGGTGCACAGGGCAACTGGGCAGTGGTGTCGACCGCGCATCCAGCTAAGTTCGAAGGCATCGTGGAACCGCTGATAGGCACCTCCGTCGCGGTGCCCACAAGCCTCGCCGAGCTGCTCGATCGACCCGCGCACGCCGAAGCGCTGGCCAACGACTACGCAGCGTTGCGCAATATGTTGCGGTCCTGACGCGACCTGGAATCGACCGGTTGCACTGCAAACGCCGGGCCGTTATTATGCGCGGCTCGCCACGGATATGGCGCAGGATTCGGCGCGGGACGCACCGACGAAGCGGCAGCTTTATCGCCGATTCGAAAAAAAACGTGGCGCGGCTTTGCCGCGACCGTTTTTGCGAAAGTTGCGGCACGGATGCCCAATCTTCACTCAATCAGCGCAGGATGCGCCGACGCCGCGCGAAAGCGCGGCGAGAGCCGGTCCGAATTTACTTCGGGCCGCGCAAGGCGAAAGTTGCGGCGTGGACGTCCAATCTTTCGAAAAAAATGGGGCGGTAGCTCAGCTGGGAGAGCGTCGCGTTCGCAATGCGAAGGTCGGGAGTTCGATCCTCCTCCGCTCCACCATCTTCCCAAAGCCCGATCGGTTTTTGATCGGGCTTTTTCGTTTGCGCATACAACGCGCGATACGCTGCGCCCACGCACGCGAACGCGCGTTGACCCTAAACAGGTCGCATGCTAAAAGTTGCCGCTCATCTTCAAGAAGAAGCCATCTACTCGGGGAAGATTCATGGCCGATCTCAAAGCGAAATTCGAAAAAGCCGGCGAGGACGTAAAGAAGCTCAAGGAACGTCCGGATAACGACACGCTGCTCAAACTCTATGCGCTATACAAGCAGGGTTCTGAGGGCGATGTGTCGGGTCCGAAACCAGGATTTTTCGATTTTGTCGGCACGGCCAAATACGAAGCCTGGGCCAAACTCAAGGGCACCAAGGCCGAAGACGCACAGCAGAAATACATCGATCTCGTGAAAAAACTCGGCGCCTGACGCCGATGGCGCGGCAGACCAAGGAGCGCATTCTCGAAGTCAGCCTGGCGATGTTCAACGCCCGGGGCGAGCCGAACGTCACCACCAATCACATCGCCGACGAGTTGGATATCAGTCCCGGCAATCTGTATTACCACTTCCGCAACAAGGAAAACATCGTCGAGCACATCTTTGCGCGGTACGAGACGCGCATGGATCAGGCGCTGCTCCTGCCCGATGGCCGTCTGCCGAATCTCGAAGACGTGTGGCTGCAGCTGCACCTCGTGTTCGAGTGCATGTGGGACTATCGTTTTCTGTATCGCGATCTGATCGACATCCTGTCGCGCAACCGCAAGCTGAAAGTTCATTTCGCGCGCATATTGAATCGAGCCGCGAGCGCCGTGACCGATGTGCTCGGTGGTCTCGCCAAGGCTGGCGTAATCCGCGCAACTTCCGACGAAATTCGCGCGACCGGCGAGAACGTGCTGCTGGTGACCACGTTCTGGCTCAACTTCAGTGCGGTGCGTGCGATGCGCGGCGAGTCCGCGCGTACGACCAGCGCGCGCGCGGGCGATGCGCAGTCGATGCCTGAGCAGGAAGACCTTACACAGGGCATTTACCAGGTGATGCTGTTGATTGCGCCGTTCCTGCGAGATGCGGAGCGCCTGCACCTGAATACGCTGGCGCAAGCATATAAGCGATAAGCGTTGAAGAAACGGCCGCGCGAAGCGGCCGTTCATTCAGACGGATCCCGGTCATCGGTCCCTCACCACTGGCTTCGGCATCATGCCTCGGCAAGCGGTACGGCATCCTATCTTCGGTGGTTACTTGGCAGTTCTGAGCTTGCGCGTGAGGGCTGCGATATCGCGGTTCAGTTGCTCGATCTCGCGCTTGGCCGGCACGCCGAGCTTGCCGAGTATGCTGGCGACGCCACTTTCGATCTTGGTCCCGTATTGCGCCGCCTGTTTTTCAAAGCGCGATTGCAGCGGCGCAAAGATACCGGTCGCGTGCACCTGCAGATCGGCCGCCGCTTCCTGCGCGAACGTAGTGCTGCGCGCCTGCAGATCGCGGCCTTCCTCGACCACGCGTGCGAACCACTCACCGCCGCGCTGATACGCGATCGCGATAGTCCCAAGACCCGCGAGCCAGATGCGATGAATCTGTTCGGCCGGCGTGTGCAGCAGCGTTCCCTTGTTGCCCTTGGTCTGTTTCGCAGCCATTCGTGCGTACCCTGTATGTGATTGCGGTGATGGAAAACTACCGAGTGCGGCTAGAACAATCACACTAGAATTTGTCGCAAATCCGTCACGCTGCAAATGTGCTCAACGCAGGCGGATCTGACTGCGTTCCTGCTTGCGATCCCATGCGCGCAGCTCGTCACGGATATGCGCTATGCGCTGGCGCCCAAGTGCGTTGCGTTCTTCGTCGAGTACGCTCGCATCGAGCAGCTCGGCCATGCGTTGCACGGTCGGCAGCAGCGTGTCCCAACCATCCAGGGCAGAAACGGGACCGGGCAGCGCCATGAAGAAGCACACGCCCGGCGTGCGCAGCGTGTCAATTTCGCGCATGTCGAAATTGCCCGGTTTGATCATGTTCGCCATGCTGAAGATCGGGCCGGCTTCCGCGCGACCGGAAACCAGGCGATGGAAAATATTCTTGTCACCGAACACGAGCCCGGCCTTTTCCGCGGAGACGATCAGGCTCGCGCCATGGATCGTCTCGCCTGGACGCGCGGCGACGAACAACGTGACGATGCGCTCGACCGGCTGCGTATCCGGACGGATGCCCAACGCGGGCCCCTTGCGCATCGGCGCAGCCGGCGCATCGGCGCGATGTCCCGCTATCGCCGAGCCGAGCTTGTCGAGTTCGTCGCGCAGCCCGACCTCGAGCTCGCCCTGCCCCTGCGTGCTGCCGGCATCGCTCATCATTTCGCCCAGTGTCGGCTCAACGCGCCCGCCGCTATCCCGCTCGAACAGGCGCCGCCTGCCCTGCCCCGGTTTGCGCGGACGGCCGAAAAAATAAATCAGCGCGAAAACGATCACGCCGACGACGGCGATGATGACGCGCAGCTCGGTCGCGCTTAGTACCTGACTGTCCATTCGACGCAGCCTACATCAGGAATGAGCCTGCCCGCAAAGCGTAGCTGCGTGCCCGTTGCAAGCCGATTCACGCAGCATTGGCCAGCTTCGCAGCTTCAGCCAGGTCTACTTGCACAAGCCGCGACACGCCTGGTTCGCGCATCGTCACGCCGCACAGCTGCGAGGCGGCCTCCATCGTCGCCTTATTGTGCGTGACGAAGAGGAACTGTACGCGCTCGCTCATCTCGCCGACGAGCTGCGAGAAACGGCCGACGTTGGCCTCGTCGAGCGGTGCATCGACCTCATCGAGCAGACAGAACGGCGCTGGATTGAGGCGGAAGATCGAGAATACCAGCGCGACCGCGGACAGCGCCTTTTCGCCGCCCGAGAGCAGCGAAATATTCGTCACGCGCTTGCCCGGCGGGCGCGCCATGATCGCGACGCCCGATTCGAGCAGACTGTCGCCAGTCAGTTCGAGATAGGCCTGACCGCCGCCGAACAGACGCGGAAACAGCTCCTGCAGGCCGGCGTTGACGCGATCGAAGGTTTCCTTGAAGCGCGCGCGAGTCTCGGCATCGATCTTCTTGATCGCGGTTTCGAGCGTATCGAGCGCGGTGTTGAGATCGGTGAGCTGCGCGTCGAGATAATTCTTGCGCTGCGCCTGCTCTTCGTGCTCCGAAATCGCCGCGAGATTGACCGGTTCGAGGCGCTTGATCTTGGCGTCGAGTTCGGCGATCTCGCGCTGCCACTCTTCGTGATCGCCGCCCTGCGGCAACGACTCGATCAACGCGGCGAATTCGTGCCCGGCGGCGACGATCGCGTCTTCCAGCTGCTGTGCGCGCAGCTTCAAACCCTGCTCGGCCAGACGCTGCTCGGACAAGGCTTCGCGCTGCTGCTGCAGTAGATGTTCGATGCGATGACGTTCCTGCTCGTGACCGCGGAACTCGTGATCGCGATCCTCCAGCGCCTTGCGTGCTTCGACAAGTTGCTTGTCGACGAGCAGGCGCTGATTGAGATAGGTCTGGCGCTCGGCTTCGAGATCGGCCAGCGGCGTCTGACCCGACGCAAGCTGCTGTGCGAGTTCGGTCTTGCGCGTATCGAGCTGCGCGAGCTGGCCGTGCATGCGCTGCATCGCCTGCTCCAGCGAGGTCAATGCGGCGCGTCTGGATTCGAGTCCGAGCGCGAGCTGATGCTGCTGGTCGGCGGCCTCGCGGGCGTTCATGCGCGCTTCCTCGCGCGCTTCGAGCAGGCGGCGACGTTCGCCGTCGAGATGCTGGCGATGCTGTTCCTGATCGCCCATGCGCGAGACAG
>VBNZ01000008.1:3314-6217 GCA_005877675.1 Gammaproteobacteria bacterium | reverse complement strand
GGTGTCGACGCGCGTGATACGCGCCTGCGCCGTTTCGAGACGACCGCGATGACTCTGCAATTGTCCGGCGAGCTCAGCAACGCGGCGATGCGCAACGTACAGCTCGCGCTGCGCGTCGTCGCGATGGCGTTCGGCTTCGGCACGCTGCGTCTTGATTTCCTCGTGTCTGGCCGCGAACGATTCGACGCGACTCTGCAGCGTCTGCACGTGTTCGCGCAGCGTGTGAATTTCCTTTTCGCGCGCAAGCACGCCCGCCTGCGCGCCACCGCGACGCAGCACGCGCGCGTAACCGGCACTGAGCCATTCGCCCGCCGGCGTGATTACCGACTCATGCGCGGCGAGGTTTGCGGCGAGCGCCCGCGCCGCATCGAGCGAGTCGGCCGTGCGGACGCTCGCCAGAACGCGCAGTGCTGCCGCGGGTCCGCGCACATGCGCGGCGAGCGTGCCCGCGGGCGCCAGCGCCTCGCGCGCGGACGCGACCAGCGCGATATCGGCCTTGCTTGCCTGCGCGAGCTCGCTCAGATAATCGAACGGCGCGTCGACGACCACGCCTTCGAGCAGGCCCGACAATACGGTTTCGACCGCCGTTTCCCAGCCCGAATCGACGTCGAGCGATTCGCCCAGACGTGGCGCCTTGTCGAGGCCCAGGCGTTCCAGCCACTCATGCGCCGCGGATTTTTCCTGGCCGAGGGCCGCATGCTGCAGTGCTTCGAGCGAGGCGAGACGACCGCGCGAGCCCTCAAGCTCGCTACGCGCCTCGCTGAGCCAGCCGACGGCCTGATGTTCGGACTCGACGATCTCCTCGTGCTTGCCCTTGCGCTCTTCCAGCAGCGAAGTATACGTTTCCACTTTTTGCCGATGCTCGTCGTGATCGGCGGCAAGCTGCTCGGCGGCCGCGGCAAGCGTGGCGAAATCAGCCGCGCGCTTTTCCTCGCGCAGCGCCTCGATGCGCTTGCCGGTCTCCATCGACTGACGATCGAGATACGCAAGCTTGGTGCGCTCGACTTCGGCGGCCTGACCCGAATCGGCGCTGGCCTTGGCATGCTCGTCCCATTGCGATTGCCACTCGGCGAGCTTGCCCTCGGCCTCGCGCTGCGCCTCGACCGTGCGCTCGGCGATTTCGCTGAGCTCGGCCAGCTTGGGCTCGCCTTCCGCGAGCGCGCCGCGCAGCGTTTCGATCTGCTCGCGATCGGCACTGATGTGCTCGCCGAGTTCAGCGTGCGCACGTTCGGTTTCCTCGCGCGCGCGTTCGAGACGCTCGGTCAAGTCCTTGTTGTGTTGAATCTGCTGCTCGACGCGCGCGATGTCGCCGCCGACGCGATACACCTCGGCTTGCACGGTGTTGAGATGATCGGTTGCGCCCTGATGGGTTTCGCGCAACGTTTCGAGTTGCGCCTCGACCTGACGCTGATCGGCGACCAACGCTTCGATCCCGGTTTCGGCATGCTTGAGCGCGTCGCTGTGCCCGGCGAGTTCGCTGGCGATAGCGCGATGATGCAGGCCGCGCAGTTCGCTTTCCTTGCGGCCGTGCTGGGTTTTGAGCTCCTGCCAGCGCGCGGCCGCCTTGGCCTGGCGGTTCAAGTGTTCGAGCTGCTTTTCGACTTCTTCGCGCACGTCGTTCAAACGCTCGAGATTCTCGCGCGTCGACTTGATGCGGCTTTCGGTCTCCTTGCGGCGTTCCTTGTACTTCGAAATGCCGGCAGCTTCTTCAAGATGCCCACGCAGTTCGTCCGGATGCGCAGAGATGATCTCCGAGATCATGCCCTGTTCGATGATCGAATAGCTGCGCGCGCCCAAACCAGTGCCGAGGAACAAATCGGTGATGTCGCGGCGGCGGCAGCGCGCACCGTTGAGAAAATACTGCGACTGCCCATCGCGACTGGCGATGCGCTTGACCGAGATCTCGCTGTACTTGGCGTACTCGCCGACGACGAGGCCGTCGGAGTTGTCGAAGATCAGTTCGACCTGTGCGGTACCAACCGGCTTGCGTCCGGTGGAACCCGAGAAGATCACGTCGGTGAGCGCATCGCCGCGCAGGCGGCTCGCTGCGCTCTCGCCCATCACCCAGCGGATCGCGTCGATGATGTTGGATTTGCCGCAGCCGTTCGGACCGACGATGCCGGTCATGTTGGTCGGCAGATGCAGAACGGTCGGATCGACGAAGGATTTGAAACCGGACAGCTTGATCGTGGTTAAGCGCATCGTGTTCTCAAAGGATTCCGTTCGGTGCGCGTCTGCCGCCGCAAACTGCGCCGCGTTGTGGTGCGAGGAAGGTTGCGCTATGGTGCGCGCCCTCGCAAGAACGAGTTATTCAGGAGTACGGCGCCGTGTCCACTGCCCCGAGCAAAGAGCTTGAGACTTTTCCGAACCCGCAACCGGAGCGGCAGTATACCATCCGTATGCGCATCCCCGAATTCACCTGCCTGTGCCCGAAAACCGGCCAACCGGACTTCGCCGAGCTGCGCCTGGAATATGTACCGGATCGCACCTGCGTGGAGCTCAAGTCCTTGAAACTCTACGTGTGGAGCTACCGCAACGAGGGCGCGTTTCACGAGGCCGTCACCAACAAAATCCTCGACGATCTGGTCGCAGCGACCGCGCCGCACTTTATGCGACTGACTGCGGATTTCGGCGTGCGCGGCGGGATTTATACTGCCGTCGTTGCCGAGCACCGCGCACCGGGGTGGACGGCGCCGGCGAAAGTCGAACTGCCGTAGAGTCTCTGCGCCTCGTGCCAGCGCAGGCTGGCATCCAGTTCCGCGCTTCGATCCGCGAGGCCGATCAAGAGTCGGCCCCCCCAGCCTTCGCCGGGGTTACGACACCCCGGGAACTTACATCAGCCTTTCTGCGACTGTGTAGCGGTCGGCGCGGCTGGCTTCGCCTCAGGCTCAGGCGCAGGCTTC
>VBNZ01000008.1:0-3292 GCA_005877675.1 Gammaproteobacteria bacterium | reverse complement strand
GATACTCGATTTTCGCCTGCTCGCGCAGTTTTTCCAGGCGCTGCCGTGCGACCTTCGCAGCCATCGAACGACGGATGCCCTCCTTGACCTGATCGAACGGCGGCGGCGTCAGTGGATTGACCGCGGTGAGACTCAGCAGATGCCAGCCGAACTGCGTTTTGACCGGTGCGGGCGTAGTGTCGCCGGGCTTCATCGCCGCCAGCGCCTTGCCGAGTTCCTCGGGGAGCTGGTCAACGTGCACCTTGGTGAATATCTTGGCTTGCTTGGCCTTGTCCTTCCACGCATCGTAGACCTGCGCGAAAGTTTTGCCGTGCAGTTCGCCCGTCGCCGCAAGCGCGCTTGCTTCGTTGTCGAACAGCAGCCCGGAAAAGTCGTAGTCGAACTTACCGGCTTTGGCGACATACGTGTCGTATTCAGCCTTGACCTGTTCATCGCTGAGTGGTGTCTGCGCTTGCAGCGCCTCCATCGCCGCGCTAGAGAGCGCGGACAGACGCGCATACTCGACATCGGCCGCGGCCGCCGGCTTCGATATCAGCTGATCGCGCCGCGCCTGTTCCGCCAGCAACACGAAATCGGCGAGCACGGTCAGCGCCTTGGCGCGCTGTTCGGGTTTGCCCAGGTCGATATTGCGCGCATGCGCAAGACTTTCGAGCAGTGCCTGCGGCACCGGCGTACCGTTGACGGTCTCGGCGACCGGCAGATTCGCGTCGAGCTGGATCAGTTTGTCGGATTTGTCGACGGTGCACGCTGCAAGCGCGACGCACACGGACAGGGCGATGACTTTTTTCACGGGCACTTCCTCAAAGCTTCAATCTATTTCACTTCATCGGGCGCGCGCGTATCGAGCGCGAGCGCGTGGATATCGGTCTGCATCAATTCGCCGAGCGCGGCGTACACGAGCTGATGTCGCCGCACCGCCGGCACGTCCGCAAATGCCGCCGCGACGATGCGCACGCGAAAATGTCCGCGCCCATCGCGCGCGCCCGCGTGACCTGCGTGCAGATGGCTTTCGTCGACGATCTCGAGCTGTAGCGGTGCAAGCGCGTGTTCGATCCGCGCGCGGATCGCGGCGATACGCAGCGCGCTCATGGCAGTGTCTTGCGAAATGGCCGCACCGACACGTCGCGATACACGCCGGCGGCGACGAACGGATCGGAATCGGCCCAGGCCTGCGCTGCAGCGAGATCGGCGAATTCGGCGACGATCAGGCTGCCCGCAAAACCCGCCGGACCCGGATCTTCGCTATCGATCGCCGGGAACGGCCCGGCGAGCAGCAGACGTCCGGCGTCCTGCAGTTCGCGCAGGCGCGCGAGGTGCGGCGGCCGCGCCGCGAGGCGTTTGGCCAGGCTGTCGGGGTGATCGAGGGCGATGATCGCGTACCACATGGCGATGCCGTTGATGATGTTGGCAGCCCACGATCATAGCCGAACCACATACGCGATAAAGGCTTTACACGGCGCTGTAATCCCCGTAACCTTGCACGCAAGCGAGGGCCAGCCTTGCGCACCGTGAACTACGGCGCCTCCCGACCCGCCCCGCCTTGGCATTTTTATTGAAGCATTCCGCGCGCATTCGCGAACCGCGATCGTGCGATGTGGTTTGGCATTCGCCGCCATCCCGCTGCTCTCACTACGACGCAGCCCGGAGAGCGGCATTTAGGGATATCGCTAGGTTTTTCGGTACCCGCCGGTGATTTCACCGATGTACATTTTTTCATGTTCTATACATTTGCACCTTTGGACCGCGCCAGGCGCGGCAATGACGCATGACTGATCCGCGCGCATGACGACGCAAAGCGCCGAAACTCTCGAGCAGGCCGCACCCGCCGAGACCATCTTCCAGCCGGTACCGCAGCAGCAAGAGATGCCGCTGGCGATCGTACGCGGCGAACCGTTGCTGCAAATGCCGCAGGATCTGTACATCCCGCCGGATGCGCTCGAAGTGATCCTCGAGGCGTTCGAAGGTCCGCTCGATCTGCTGCTATACCTGATCCGCCGCCAGAACCTCGATATTCTCGACATCCCGATCGCCGAAATCACGCGTCAGTACATCGACTACATCGAACTGATGCACGACCTGCGCCTGGAACTCGCAGCCGAATATCTCGTGATGGCGGCGATCCTGGCCGAGATAAAATCGCGCCTGCTGCTGCCGCGCCCACCCGTGGAGGAAGGTCTCGAAGACGATCCGCGTGCCGACCTCGTGCGCCGCCTGCAGGAGCCGAGGACATCGAGACGATGCCTCGCGCCGACCGCGATTTCAGCGTCGTGCATGCGCATGTCGAGGACAAGAGCGTGGTCCGCCTGCCGCCGCCGGTCGACATGCGCGAGTTGCTGCTGGCGTTGAAGGACGTGCTGACGCGCGCCGAACTCAAAGGCCATCATGCGATCCAGCGCGAGGCGCTGTCGGTGCGCAACCGCATGAGCGACGTGCTCAAGTTCCTCGGTGACGGCGGCTTTCACGCGTTCGAAAAACTGTTCAATCCCGAGGAAGGCCGCCTCGGCATCGTCGTGACCTTCCTCGCGCTGCTCGAACTGGCGAAGGAACACCTGATCGAGATCATGCAGGCCGAACCGCTTGCGCCGATTTACCTCAAATCCCTCGCCATCCGGGATGTTTAAACTAATGGAACCAGAACAACTCAAGCGCGTCGTCGAAGCCGCCCTGCTCGCTTCGTCGAATCCGCTGACGATTCCGCAACTGCTCACCCTGTTCGCTGAGCAGGAGCAAGAGCGCTGGTCGAGCTGGCGCGCGACAGCGAAGGCCGCGGCATCGAGCTGAAAGAGGTCGCCTCGGGCTTCCGCTACCAGGTTCGCGCCGAGGTGAACCCGTGGATCTCGCGCCTGTGGACCGAGCGGCAGACGCGCTACTCGCGCGCGCAGCTCGAAACGCTCGCATTGATCGCTTATCGCCAGCCGATCACGCGCGGCGAGATCGAGCAGATCCGCGGCGTCGCGGTGTCGAGCAACATCATCAAAACACTCGAAGAACGCGAGTGGATCCGCACGGTCGGCTACCGCGACGTGCCGGGCAAGCCCGAGCTGTTCGGCACCACGCGCTCGTTCCTCGATTACTTCAATCTCAAATCACTTGACGAGCTGCCGCCGCTCGCGGAGATTCGCGATCTGACCGATTACGATCCGCAGCTCGGACTCGCGCCCGTGACGATCGATGGCGAAGAGCCGAAAGCCGCAGCGAACGACGCAGTCGGCAGCGAAGTCGGCAGCGTCGAAGCCAGCGCCAACGATTCGGACGATGCCCCCGCCCGCCATCCTGACTCCATCGCTGACAC
>VBNZ01000318.1:3578-5479 GCA_005877675.1 Gammaproteobacteria bacterium | reverse complement strand
AGAGCTGCAGAAGATACTCTCGTTGCCGCCCAAGGGCGTCGTGAATCCTGCACCCGCTCCCGTGCAAAAACCGACTGAACAACCTACAAATCACTGACCGAAAAAAAACGGCTCCGGCCTCACAGGCGCGGAGCCGCAATACCTGCTCAGGACTCCCCACGAGGCGGAGCAGGTTCGAAACGCATCGCAGCGGGCGAGCGCGATGCGTTTCTTGCGTAGCAGCTTAGTTTTTTGTGCGCGCGCGATCCGTGCGCCACTCGCGCGCGCATGCGACAAACGCATCACCTGCACACTGTGAATTAATTCACGCTTCCGTGGCGACGGCTGTCGGCCGCAACGCGCGGCAGCGCGAGCGCGTCAACGGACCGAAGCGCAGGCGGTCGAACAGCGTGTCGAGCGTGCTGGCGTCGGGATCGCTCCAGCGCAGCGCATCGATATGGCCGGCGACCGGCGCATCGAGCGCGATCGCGGAGAGCTTGCGCGACAGCAGCGCCTGTTCGCGATGCGTCTTGATTTTCACATAGACCTGCCCGGCGCCGCGCAGGCGCAGGTACGGCACTTCCTCGATACGCGTGAGCAACGCATCGAGCGTGTCGAAATGCGCAAGCAGCGTCGCCGCGGTCTTCGGCCCGACGCCGGGTACACCCGGAATGTTGTCGACCGCATCGCCGGTCAAGGCGAGGTAATCCACAACCTGATCCGGGCGCACGCCGAGGCGTGACTTGACGCCAGCGGCGTCCCAACGCGCGTTTTTGGAAAAATCCCATTGCTCGTCTTGCATGCCGACGAGCTGGCCGAAATCCTTGTCGGCCGAGATGATCACAGCCCGAAAACCGTGCGTGCGCGACATCGTCACGGCGCTGCCGATCAGATCGTCGGCTTCGTATTGTGCGTCGCTCGCGACGGCGAGGCCGAGCGCAGCGGCGACCTTCTTGCAGTAATCGAACTGCACCAGTAGCTCCGCCGGCGGCAATTCGCGATGCGCCTTGTATGCCGGATAGATGCCATTGCGGAAAGACGTCACCAGCGATTCGTCGAACGCGACCAGCATGTGCGTCGGCCGCACACGTTCGAGGAAATCGCACAGGAAGCGCGTGAAGCCCTGCACCGCGTTGACCGGTGCGCCGTCGACATCGGTGAATTCGTTCGGTAGCGAATGCCAGGCGCGAAAAATGTAGAGACTCGCGTCGATCAGGTGCAGCGTTTTGGTCATCGTCAGCCGTTCCAGTCACTCACCAGGCTCGCCGCATCCGGGCGCGCGCGCTCAGGTCCGGATTAGCGTGGCGGCGTCGCGATCGTAGGCGGCCCAGCCAGTCAGCAATTGCGCGCCGAAGCCGAGCGCCTGTGCGCCGAGCAGCAGGTTGTAAGCGACGTAGCCCGCGGAAAGGATCTGTTCCTGCGCTGGAATTTTTGGGTGTTGCTCGTCGACGCGTGCGATGACGGCCACGATCAGCGGCGCGAAGTTGTAGCGCTCGCGGTCCTTCTCAATCACGCTGGTCGGCGCGTCGGGCTCGTGCGCGAGATGGATTGCGGCCAATGCTGCGCCGAGTCGCGCGCGCGCTGCGCCGCGGATCAAAAGCAGTCGCCATGGCGTGAGTTTGCCATGGTCGGGCACGCGCAGTGCCGCAGCGAGCAGCGCATCGATCTGCGCCTGCGTGGGGCCGGGTTCACCAAGCTGGCGCGACGTTACCGACAGGCGTGTATTGAGAAAATCCAGTGCGGACATGGAGCAGAAGAGAAACAGCGGTATTCAAGCTTAACATCTAGTATGCAAAGGCCGGCATCGGCTACGATGCGGGTTCGGCAATCGATCGGGGACTTCGGTATGGCGATCACGATCAGCACGGTGCGCGAAACCGTGCCAGGCGAACGCCGCGTCGCATTGACGCCGGATGTCGCCA
>VBNZ01000318.1:1578-3544 GCA_005877675.1 Gammaproteobacteria bacterium | reverse complement strand
TCCCGATGCGGTCTACAAGGACACCGAAATTGCAGCCGACGCAGGTGGCGCACTGAGCCGGGCCGATGTGTTGCTCAAGGTGCAGCCGCCTTCGCTCGATGAAATCGCGAAATTGAAACCAGGTTCGGTATACATCGGCTATCTGCAACCGCATCTCGCGCCTGAACGCATCAAGGCACTGCGCGATGCGAAGGTCACGAGCTTTGCGATGGAACTGCTGCCGCGCACCACGCGCGCGCAGGCGATGGACGTGCTGTCCTCGCAGGCGAACATCGCCGGCTACAAGGCCGTGCTGATCGCGGCCGAGGCAAGTCCGAAATTCTTTCCGATGCTGACCACCGCAGCCGGCACCGTGCGACCATCGAAGGTGCTGATTGTCGGCGCGGGCGTGGCGGGACTGCAGGCGATCGCAACCGCGCGGCGCCTCGGCGCGCAGGTCGAAGGTTTCGATGTGCGCCCGGAGACGAAGGAGCAGATCCAGTCGCTCGGCGCGAAGTACGTCGAACTCGGCGTCAGCGCCGCGGGCGCGGGCGGCTACGCGCGTGAATTGACCGCGGAAGAACGCGCGCAGCAGCAAGCTGCGCTGGCCGAGCACATCAAGGGCGTCGACGTGATCGTCACGACGGCCGCCGTGCCGGGACGCAAGGCGCCGCGCATCATCACGGCGGAGATGGTCGGCGGTATGAAGCCCGGTTCGGTGATCGTCGATATCGCCGCGGAAACCGGCGGCAACTGCGAACTGACCGAAGCGGGCAAGACCGTGGCGACGCCAAATGGCGTGACGATCATCGGTCCGGTCAATCTCGCCGCGACCGCGCCGATCCATGCGAGCGAGTTGTATGCGAAGAATCTGTTCAACTTTCTCGAGCTCAGCATCACCAAGGAGGGCGATCTCAATCTGGATTGGAACGATGAACCGATCGCGAAGACCTGTGTGACGCACGCGGGCGAGATCAAGCACGAAGCGACGAAAGCTATTGTTGAAGGCACACGCTCTTAAGTTCGTCATTCCCGCGAAAGCGGGAATCCAGTGCCTCTGCTCTTACATCCACGAAAGTCGCTGGATTCCCGCTTCCGCGGGAATGACGGCAAAAGAAAAAGGCGGGTAATCAGATGATCGACGGATTCTTGGCTTTGTACCTTTTCATGCTTGCCGCCTTCACAGGTCACGAGATCATCTCGCGCGTGCCGGTGATTCTGCACACGCCGTTGATGTCGGGTTCCAATTTCGTGCATGGCATCGTGCTGGTCGGTGCAATGATCGCGCTCGGCGAGGCGACGTCGCCGTTGCAGCAGATCATCGGTTTCATTGGCGTATTCCTCGGCGCGGGCAACGCAGCCGGCGGCTATGTCGTGACCGAGCGCATGCTCGAAATGTTCAAATCCTCCAAGAAGCCGGAGGCGAAGCGATGAGCGCCGACCAGATCATTTCGTTGCTGATCATTCTCGGCATCAAGCGCATGTCCTCGCCGGTGACCGCGCGCAGCGGCATCCAGTGGGCAGGCGTCGGCGTGCTCGTTGCGGTGATCGCGACGTTTTTCCACCACGGCACGCCCGGTCACGTACTGATCGAGAATGCCGCGCTGATTTTCATCGCGACCGCGCTCTCGACCGCGCTCGCCTGGTACAGCGGCAAAAAGGTCGCGATGACCGACATGCCGCAGATGGTTGCGCTGTACAACGGCATGGGCGGCGGTTCGGCCGCCGCGATCGGCGCGAGCGCATTGCTCGCCGCGGGTATGCAGACGCATTTCGAGCACTCGTTGACGACGACGCAGACGATTCTTGCTGTGGTCGGCGCGCTGATCGGCTCGGTGTCGTTCACCGGTTCGTTGATCGCGTTCGCCAAGCTGCAGGGCCTGATGGACAAGACCTTCCGCTTCAGCGGCCAGCAGCTTGTCAATGGTTTGTGCTTTCTCGCCGCGGTCGTTTTCGGTGCGCTCGTCGTATGGCAGATGCAGACGCA
>VBNZ01000318.1:578-1458 GCA_005877675.1 Gammaproteobacteria bacterium | reverse complement strand
GTGCAGAACAATGTAGCACTGATTATCGCGGGTACGGTCGTCGGTGCGGCGGGCACGCTGCTGACGCGCCTGATGGCCAAGGCGATGAACCGTTCGATCAGCAATGTGCTGTTCTCCAACTTCGGCGGTGGCGGCGCGGCGGCGAGCGAGATCAAGGGCTCGATGAAACCGATCGAAGCCGACGACGCCGCATCGCTGCTCTATCTCGCCGACAACATCATCATCGTGCCGGGCTATGGCATGGCCGTCGCGCAGGCGCAGCACAAGATCTGGGAGCTGTCCAAGAACCTGATCGCGCGCGGCAAGAGCGTGAAATTCGCGATCCACCCGGTCGCCGGCCGCATGCCCGGTCATATGAACGTGCTACTCGCCGAGGCGGGTGTGCCTTACGACCTTATCGCCGACATGGACGACATCAATCCCGAGTTCCCGAACTGCGACGTTGCGATCGTGATCGGCGCGAACGACGTGGTCAATCCGGTTGCGAAGACCGACAAGTCCTCGCCGATCTACGGCATGCCGATCCTCGATGTGGCCAACGCAAAGAAGGTCATCGTGATCAAGCGCGGCAAGGGCACTGGCTTCGCCGGCATCGAGAACGCGCTGTTCTACCAGGACAATGCGAACATGCTTTACGCCGACGGACAGGAAGCGGCGAGCAAATTGGTCGCAGGTCTGAAGGCGGTAGACGGTGGAGGGCACTGAACGCATGCCGAGTGCGTCAGTTATGAAGTGATCCAGACAAGGGGAGAAGGAAGTGAGGGTAGCAATCAAATCAGTGGGGATTTTTGTGCGGCGTTGTTGATCGGTGCATGCTCGTCCATGGCAACGATCAGTTCGCGTGATCCGGATACAACGCTCCTCGTCAAAGGGCAGGTCG
>VBNZ01000318.1:0-561 GCA_005877675.1 Gammaproteobacteria bacterium | reverse complement strand
TCGTTAAATTGCCTGTGACACAAAGCATCAAAGGCACCAGTTTCGGCAACTATGAATTCAAGGCTGTCGAAACCGGCGTCGATCCGTTCTACGGCATTCTGCCGCTGAAGTTCAAAGGCGGACATCTGGCGGCCGACATCATCCTGTTCGCACCGGCGGCGTTCTTCAATCTGCGCGAGGCATTCGCGTTCTACGAAATCGACGTCAAGAACAACGTCATCCGTTACAAGAGCAAGAAGGAAGACGCATGGGTCGAATATCGGCCGAAGGCAGAGGAGGCAGCGCGAGCGAAGACCTTCTACGATGGCAGCGGCGCCGCGGCTGCGAAATAAAGTCGACTGAATCGGCATGAATCCCGGCTTGGCAGCGATCGCGCTGTCAGGTCGCGGGGCATTTCGATCAAGCTGGAATGCGCTCTCGGCGGCGCATCGGCGTCGATGCAGGCAACGCCGTAACCACCAGTGCGCGGAGCGTATGGCGCATCGCCAGTTGCGTCATGCGGTTCGAGGCGGCAACATGCACGCGACCTGTCGCGCATGGAGTTTTGCTATGAAACTGACC
>VBNZ01000007.1 GCA_005877675.1 Gammaproteobacteria bacterium | reverse complement strand
GGGCCTCGCGCGCGAGCCGCGCTACGATCCGAATTCGGGTTTCACGCGGCTTGAAACCGTGAGCGTCTCGCAGGCCTCGGCCGACCAGCGTGCGGGCCGTGCCGGCCGCGTCGCGGAAGGCGTTGCCTACCGGCTGTGGCCGCAGAGCCAGCGCCTTGAGCCCGCTCGTCGTGCTGAGATCGCGCAGGTCGAGCTCTCTGCGCTCGCACTTGAACTCGCTGCCTGGGGCGCGGGCGAATTGCGCTGGCTCGACGCGCCGCCCGCGGGCGCGCTCGCGAGCGCGCGCGAACTGCTGATCCTGCTCGGTGTACTCGACGAGCACACGCGCGTGACCGAGCTCGGCCGCCGCATGCTCGCGACCGGCGCGCAGCCGCGTCTTGCCGCCGCGGCCTTGCGCGCGGATGCAGCGCAGCGCGCGCTGGCCTGTGATTTGATTGCGCTGATCGAGGCGCGCAGCCCCCTGCGCGGCGAAGCCGGCCGCAGCGACGATTTTCGCCATCGCCATGCCGCCTTGATCGCGTATCGCCGCGACGGCGCGCGCGCGGCGCGTGCGCGAGATGCCGATCCTGCCGCGCTCGCGGCGATCGATCAGGCGGCGGCCGGTTGGCGGCGACGTTTCGGCATCGCGAATGCGGCGCAGGCGGATGTGGACACGCACGCGATCGGCGATGTGCTCGTGCACGCGTTCCCCGATCGCGTGGCGAAACAGGATGCAAACAACCCGCGCCGCTACGCATTGAGCAACGGTCGCGGTGCAACTTTGCATCAAAATACACTTTTATACGGCGAGCCGTGGCTCATCGTGTTCGATCTGCGCTACGACGAACGCGATAGTCTCATTCTTGCCGCGGCGCCGTTCGATGCCGCTCTGCTCGAACGCGATTTTGCTGCGCGACTCAAACGCGAACGCATCGTGCGCTACAACCGCGATACGCGCGCGGTGGAGGCGTTCGAGCAACGCCGTTTCGCCGATCTGGTGCTCGAACGCCGCAGCGTGCCGGCGAAGTCCGACGATGCGACGCCCGCGTTGCTCGCAGCGGTGCGAGAAGCCGGCCTCGATACCTTGCCGTGGAGCGAACACGCGCAGGCCCTGCGCGCGCGCGTCGCGTTTTTGCGCGAAGCCTGCCCTGAACTTGGCCTGCCCGATCTGTCCGATGCCGCGCTGCTTGCTTCGCTCGACGGCTGGCTCGCGCCCGCGCTTGCGGGCAAGACAAAACTGGATTCGCTCAGCGCGCAATCACTCGGCGAATCGCTGGCCGCCAAGCTCGACTATGCGCAGCGTCGCGTGCTCGACGAACACGCGCCGGAAACCCTGACCGTGCCGAGTGGCAACGCGCGCACGCTGCGTTACGAAGCCGGTAAGCCGCCGGTGCTTGCGGTCAAGCTGCAGGAATTGTTCGGCCTTGCCGACACGCCGCGTATCGCCCGCGGCCGCGTCGGCGTCACCCTGCATCTGCTGTCCCCCGCGCAGCGGCCGATCCAGGTCACGCAAGATCTACGCGGATTCTGGGAGCGCACCTATCCGGAAGTAAAAAAGGAATTGAAGGGGCGCTATCCGCGGCATCCCTGGCCCGACGATCCGTGGACGGCAGCCCCGACGGCGCGTGCGAAGCCGCGACCGCGCTGAGCCGATCGCGTTACCATGCGCGCCTGTCACAGGAATGCATCGATGAATATCCGACCCTACCGCGGCCAGCTGCCGCGCCTTGGCGAAAATGTATACGTGGACGCGGCGGCGGTCGTCGTCGGTGATGTCGAGCTGGATGACGACGTTTCGATCTGGCCGTTCACGGCCGCGCGCGGCGACGTCAATTGCATCCGCATCGGCGCACGCACGAATATTCAGGACGGCAGTGTGCTGCACGTGACGCACGACGGACCGTATACGCCCGGCGGCGCGCCGCTGATCATCGGCGCAGACGTAACCGTCGGCCATGGCGCGATTCTGCATGCCTGCACGATCGAGGACGCCTGCCTGATCGGCATGCACGCGACCGTGCTCGACAACGTGCACGTGCATCGCCATGCGATGATCGGCGCGGGCGCGGTGGTGTCGCCGGGCAAGGTCGTCGGCGCAGGTGAGCTGTGGCTCGGTAACCCCGCGCGCTGCGTGCGCAAGCTCAATGCAACGCAGATCGAGCAGCTGTATTACTCGGCGCAGCACTATGTGCGCTTGAAGAACGAATATCTCGCGGCGTAGAGATTCGCTTCATCGAACCCGTTTTGCGCAGACCAAAGGGGAAAGCGCTGGTCGCGATGAATCGCAACGCTACGCATTCGGCGACGTAGTGACTTCCTAGTGTGCGAGGATCCGCATCGCCTCATCGCGATCCACGCCGCACATTGCGGCTCCGGACGCAGCTGGCTACACACGGCCGCCGCTCGGGCCGGCCGAACAGTTTGCAGCGATTCGCTTCGTCCAATTGTATACAGCGCACACCGGCAGGCTTGCTGTAATGGAAGCATTTAAGCCCTTACTGCTGGGAATCACAGCCACGAACGACATGTGGTAGGGAAATTCCTTACTGCTCTCGGCCCACAAATTTTGGTACCAATCGCTTGATCCGTATCGTCGGATTGACATTCGAATGTAGGAAACATAAAGTGAGTGCTCACTTCATTTTGTGGTGCACCAAGTTATGGCTACCTCAAGTGACTCGCTCATCAAGGTCAAGCGGATACGTTGGGTGCTCGGACTGGTCATCGCCGCAACTATCCTCAACGGACTTCTTGCTGGCGGCAACGTTGACCGAATGCTCGTCGCCACCCCGGCGTGGGGCCAGATTGGCCTTGCTGCTTGGGCGGATTTCAGCAGACACGCAGACCTAGGGAACGGAATATTCGTCTATCCGACCATGGCGATTGGCGGGACATTTATTTCCATAGCCGCCGCAGTTCTCTTTATATATGCCACCCATTTGAGAAATAGGGTGAGCTTGCCAATCATTTTCGCAGCAGCGTTGATGCTCGCCGCGTTGCCATTCTCGCTTGAAGCAACGCCGTTCATGATGAGTCTGCGCCATATCAATGCCGCGGACATGGTTGCATTGGGTGACGCGTTTTCCGGTGCCCATTTTTGGGGACGACTACAAGGAATCTTCCATGTTGCGGCGTTCTGCGCCAACCTCTGGTCAATTGTCGCGGTCAGTCGCTATAGCGAAACCCTATGAGAGCAAGGAATACTCGCCAACAGATTCTCGATGCGACTCAGCGGCTGATGGAAACCGGAGGGTACGCATCCCTCACTACGAAGCAGATCGCGCAGGAAGCCGGATGCGCCGAAGGAACGCTGTTCAAATACTTCAAGCGGAAGGAGGAACTCTGCCTTGCCGTTGTGCTCGAAAATTCTCCGAAGTTCCGTGAAGCCATCGCTGGAGTGCAGCACGGAAAGAGCACAGTGGCGAAGAATCTCGAACGCATCGCGCTGGCAGCGATCTCATTTTTCGACAAACTGCTTCCGCTCGTGGTCGCGCTGCTTGCGAATATGGAGCTGCTAACCGAGCATCGTCGTGTGATGCGTGAACACGGACGGGGACCGAAGGACGTGTTTGAGCTGATTGCTACCTATATCGAAGGAGAACAGCAGTTGCACCGCATCGGGAGTCGTGTCGCGCCGACGAGTGCCGCCGCTCTGCTGCTGGGGCCTTGTTTTCACAGAGTGTTGATCAGACAGGTCATGGGCAACGATCTGTTCCCATCGAGCGATCGCGATTTCGTCACAGCTCTGGCAGCGACACTCCTTGATGGTTTATCTCCTTCTCGCACGAAGCGGTCTCGCCGCCAATGACGCCTTTGCAAATTTGTCGCCAGCAGTTTGGTATGCACTCATTTTGGATCAGTCATTCAACTTCGATAGATTCCCGAGCACTTATGAGCGACCTAGCGGTCCAGTGATCATTGTGGTCGCGGTGATCGAGGATGGACGGGTGAACGAGGGCTCAGACCCGATGTCGAGGCTAGCTACGTGTGGCATTTTCGAGGTGAGTCAGGACGGTTAGGGCCTCCTGGCGGTCGCGTCCGCACATCGAAGGCTGCGGGCGCAGCGAGCCGCACACAGCGGGTCGATCGGGTTTTCCGAACAGCTTGCAGCGTAGCTGCGCGTCGAGTTGCACGCAGGGAACACCCGCAGGTTTGCCCCCGGGCATGCCGGGAATGGGCGAGGAAATCGACGGCGCGATGCAGCAGGCACCGCAGCCGATACGGCATTGCATGGGGACTTCGCTCGATGCGCCGCAACAACTGGCGGCCGTCGCGCCATTGTAGGCGACGGCCGCCGCAAGCAACGCATGTCGCGGGTTATTTCGAAATCAGCAACAGCAGCGACTGCCCGCACTGGCCGTAGGTCGTGCCGCCGCCACCGATGAAGGCTTCGCTGCCGGACGCCGCCATCGCGTTACTATCGTTCCAGTTGCACGTATCAGCTGCGCGATACCAGTTCGTGCCGGTCGGCGGCGCCGGCAAGGTGAATGTCACCGAGCCCGACCAGCCGTTGTAGGCGATATAGATCGAATTCGCATCGCCGAAGTAACCGCCGTTGACCGTGTACGCGATCGCGTGGTTGCCTGTATTGTTCCAGTAGCTGCTGTCGGCCTGTGCGCCGTTCGGCTGCCACCACACGACTTGACCCGACGTGTACCAGTTGAGCGGACGCAGCGCCGGATGTGCTTTGCGGAACGCGATCAGTCGCTGCGCGTAAGTGTTGAAGTTCGACTGGTCGGTGTTCCAACTGTAGTTGAGCCAGTTCGCGGTCGAGTCGAGGTTGTAGGCGTTGTTATTGCACTGGAGCGAGCGCATGTATTCGTCGCCGCCCTGCATCAACGGCGTGCCGGCCGAGAGCATGACGAAGGCGAGTCCGGTGCGCGTCGCGCGGCGCTGGTCGTAGGCATTGCCGCCCTGATCCCAGCTGTAGTTGCTGCTCGTGCCGCCGTCGGACGGCCCGTACGGCCATGGCTGGTTGTTGTTCGAGCCGTTGCAGGAGTAGACATCCTTGAGCGTCATGCCGTCGTGCACGTCGATGAAGTTGGTCGAGCTCCAGGGCGAGCGGCCGTTGCCTTGGAACAGGTCCGATGAGCCGGCGAAGTTGGTTGCTTCCTGGCCGATCGTGACCTGGATACTGCCGAGGTCGTTCTGCGCTTGGCGCAACTGGTCGCGGTAGCGCCCGTTCCATTCCGACCAACCCTGCGGAAAGCCGCCGAGCTGATACGAGTTGCCGCCGATCGCCCAGGGCTCGGCGAACAGGTCCAGGCCGCTACCGCCCGCCGCCGGGCGCACGGTGAATTCGCGCGTGATGCGGTTGATCGCGACGTTGGAGTCCGCTGCGTTGAAGTTGTAGCAGCCGTTGATGCAGTTGTTGCCGAGCACCGAGGCAAGATCGAAACGGAAGCCATCGATGCCCATCGTGTTCTTCCAGTACGCGAGCGAGTCGACGATCAGGTTCTGCGCGACCGTGTTGTAAGTATTGTAGTTCGCGCCGGTGCCGGTGTTGTCGTAGAAGTACTGGTTGTCCGAAGTCAGCTCGTAATAAGTCGAGTTGTCGAGGCCGCGGAAGGAATAGATCGTCGAGGTGCTCGGATCCGAGCCGCTCCAGGTGCCGCCTTCGGCGGTGTGGTTGTAGACCACGTCTAGGTATACTTTTATACCTGCGTTGTGAAATGCCTGCACCATCGCCTGGAACTCGGCGGTCGGTCCGCCTGGAGACTTGTCGTAGGCGTAGTGGCGGTCCGGCGAAAAGTAGTTCTCGGTCATGTAGCCCCAGTAGTTCTGGTTCGCGTCGGAATTGGGCACGACGTCGTTGGCGTCGTTCTGCGTTTCCTGCACCGGCAGGAATTCGACCGCGGTGACGCCCAGGCTAGCCAGATAGCTCGCCTTGAGCCCTGCGCCCTTGTAGGTGCCGCGATAAGCCGAGGCGATGCTCGTGTCCTGCTTGGTGAAACCGCGCACGTGCACTTCGTAAATCACATCGTCCTTCTGCGCGCGCGTCGGCTTGCTACCCGTGCCCTGTCCGCTCGCCGACAATACGATGCCCTTTGGCGCATAGATGCCGCTGTCGGTGTTGCGGTTGGTCGCGCCCGAAGCGAACACGTTGCCGTTCTGGTTCGAGGTGTTGAGCGGATCCTGGCTCACTTCGAGCGCGTAGGGATCGAGCAGCAGTTTGTTCGGATTGAAACGGTTGCCGCTCGCGTCGACGTCCGAGACGAAGCCTGCGGATGAACCCTTGGTCCAGCCCGCGTTGTACGGCCAGTTGGGTCCCCATCCACGATAGCCGTAGTAGACCGATCCGCTGATGCCCGCGGCTTGGATGGCCGAAACCGGCACTGTCACCGCCCACACGCCGCCGCCGACATTGCTCAGCGCATAGGTCGTTGCTTCCTGTGCGCCGTAACCGCTCGCGTACAAATACAGCACGATGCGCGTCGCGTGTGAGGAATAGACGCGGAACGTGATGTTGGCATGCT